>JAAWNT010000061.1 GCA_022799115.1 Clostridiales bacterium
AACCCTCTTGGACGCACTCTTTGCGTACTTTCTCTTGCGCAAGAGAAAGTACGTGCCCCCGCGGCATCAGCGGGTACAATACAACATAAGGGATCTATGGCAAATCAATAAGTCGGGAAACCGGCAACAAGAACCCTTCACAATAAAAGGGAAAAACAAAAAAGGAGATCACCCCTTTTTGAACACCCTGCTCAACACCCCCGCCAGCACATTAAGCAAAAACACCAGAATCAACAGCACCGACGCCGTGGCGAACGCCACATGAAACGCATCCGGCGTTGCCGCCTGCATAGCGGTCTGATACAGATGCAGGGTCAGGGTTCTTCCGGAATCCAGCGTGTGACCCACGATGTTTTCCCAGCCGCTCCCAGGCATATGATAGGCAAGCCCTGACGTATACAGCAACGCCGCCGATTCTCCCACAATCCGGCCCATGGCCAGGACCACCGCAGTGAGCACGCCCGGCATAGCGCAGGGCAGCACGATCCCCATCACCACGCGCAATTTTCCTGCGCCCAGGGCCATGGCCCCTTCTTTGTAAGATGGCGGCACCGCCAACAGACTTTCCTCCGTGGTGCGCACGATGGTGGGCAGGATACAGATGGTCATGGTGAGCGCGCCGGCCAGGATGGAGGTCCCCAGCCGGAACAAAATACAAAACACCGTGTAGCCGAACAGCCCAAAGATTATGGAGGGAATCCCCGACAGGATTTCGGTGGTAAAGCGAATGGTCTTCACCAGCCGCCCCTGTTTGGCGTATTGGGTCAGATAAATGGCCGAGGCAATCCCCACCGGGGCGGCGATTGCCAAGGAGATCACCACCATATAAAGGGTGTTGATAATCATAGGCAAAATACCCCGGTTGTTCATGTTGGTTTCCGAATACGGGGTGGAAAGAAAGGTCCACGAAAGGTAGGGTACGCCCCTGAAGAGAATATAGGCGATTATGCCCACAAGAGTAATTACCGTGAGAGCGGCCGCCGCGTTGATTATCGCCTTAAGAGCCAGATCGGACGGCCTTCTCCGCTTGCGGTACAACGACTCCGGCTGATTGGACGGGAGCTGTCGCCAAGCTAACGCGCTACTTTGCATCCATCTGCACTCCTCTCCTGGAAATCACCGTAAAGGCGATGTTGACAATCATAATAAAGACAAACAGCACAAGTCCAATGGCAAACAGCGCCTGCCGATGCAGGCCGGAGGAATAGGACATCTCCATGACGATGCCGGTGGTGAGCAACCGCACCGTCCCCAGGAGCGCGGGCATGTTGACGGCGTTACCCGCTACCATGATTACCGCCATAGTCTCGCCAATGGCCCGGCCCACCCCCAAGATGACGCCGGCCAGAATTCCCGATTTGGCGGCCGGTACCGTAACCTTGAATATGGTCTTTACAGGGGTGGTACCCAGGGCCAGGGCCGCCTCCCGATACGAAACCGGCACCGCCCGCAGGGCGTTCTCCGAGACGCTGACAATGGTGGGAAGCACCATGACGGCAAGAATCAGGATTACCGCCAATAGGCTTTCCCCGATGGTCTTTCCAGGGAACAGAGCCCGGAGCGCTGGCAGAATGACCAGCATTCCAAAGAATCCATAAATCACCGAGGGGATTCCCGCCAGCAGTTGTACCGCCGGGCGCACCGCAGACGCCACCCGTTTTGGGGCGGTTTCGCTGAGGAACACCGCCGTCAGGATTCCCACGGGCACCCCGATGACCACTGCGCCCAGGGTGCCTGCCACGGAGGAGAGGATAAGGGGCAGGATTCCGTAGATGTTGGAGCTGGGCTTCCATTCCGTGCCCAACAGGAAATTGCCCAGTCCAATCTCCGCAATCGCCGGGGCGCCCGATACAATCATATATCCCGTCAGAATGACCACTGATCCCACCGACACACAGGAGAAGATCAAAAAGATGGACTGCGCCAGCTGTTCGGAGCCCTTGGTCCACACCGAAAGCACCCCGGCCAACAGCCCGCACACCAGCGTCAGAGTGAACGGCAGCTGGTACTCCGCCACAACCCGGGTGATGTTTAAGGCGGCGAGGGCGGTTTGGATTTTGGAGCTTGCCAGCAGCACGATCAGCGGAGTCGCCGCCGACAACGCAAATGCCCCTCCGGCGAACGCCGCCTTCTTACTGAGCAGCAGCACAATTCCCAACAGGGAAAGGAGCGCGCCCACCGCCACTGAGATCCTCATAGCCAAAGGGATGGAAACCAGAGTCCCGCTGACCTCAATTCCGGCGGCGGTGAGAAGCTGCCAAGCGGACAGGGAATAGGCGGCACCCTGAAACGAGAGGGTCAGGTAAGGGAGAAAACTAAGGGAAATGGGCAGGATCCCCAACCCAACGGCTGCAATCACCTTCCCCCTATTCATCCTGCGCCTACGGCAGATAGCGTCTTCATCAGAAAGAGCGGTGGCCGACAGACTGCTGGTCTCCTCCCCCCAGCGCCGCGCCTTCCGAACGCTGAACACAACACCCAGCGCGCCCGCCGCCAAGGTGAGATAAAAGCAAAACGAAGGATTCATGGCCGCTGAAGAAAGCCCCGCCCCTTGCAGCGCCCGGGCGATCCGGTCTCCCGAAAGGGAAATCAGGAGAACGGAAACCACTCCCAGCCCGAACGAGACAGCAGCCCAACCATGCCGGCCTTTCCCGTACAGCGTCGCTGCCAACAGGGGAAATATCGCTGTAAGAACCGCCCCCATACGGCCCAGCAGTGGGATGGTAGCCGTTAATCCACTGGTTTGAATCCCCTGTACGGCGAGCATCTGCCAGCCGGTCAGCCGACAGAATTCCTCCCGGGCGGTGACGCTGAGATAAGGTAAACATAGCAGCAGCGCCGGAGCTGCGCCTACCATCAGCACGGGCAGCCACTGTCTGAATCCAATTGTCCGCTGCAATTGTTTCATGTCATCGTTCCTTTCCACATCAACGAGAATCGGCGTCCCAAAATCAATAAAAACTGGCTTCGCCGCGTCGGCTCCGGCCTGCTCTGTCATTTCCCAGGAAATCAGGGGGCCAATCGCCGCTGGGACGGCCCTCCATGCAGGCGGCTTTGCGCCGGAGGTCTTTCCGGCGGAAGCCGCAAGGGACGTCTATCGCTTTCCCTTTTGTTTTCCCTTTCGCTGACGCGGGGAACTTCACTTCGTACAGCGCCGCTTCCGGCTTCGATCCGGGGGCCGATGCACGGGGCTTTTTCCCTGTTTTAAGTCCTTACTCTTAACCGACGCGCGATTCCGTTAGGATCGTTTGATCTCCTGGGGTACCATTCCTTTGTCCCGAATGATGCCCTGTCCCTCTTCGGAGGCCATAAACTCGAACCATGCCGCAATCAGCGGATCGTCCGATCCCTTTTTATAGATCTGGACGAAGGGACGCTGCACGGCGTAAGTCCCGTTGGCCACATTCTCCTCGGTGGCTTTCACGCCGTCCACATCAACCGCTCTGATTCCCTTTGCCTCATCCACAGAAACCAGGGATACATATCCTACGGCGTTTTTGTCGCTAGCCACCTTAGACAGCACCAAACCGGTCTCCTGAAGTTCCAGGGCGTATTTGGCCTTTTCCTTGATTCCAAAGATGGATTCAAATCCATCCCGTGTCCCCGAGGCCGCCTCGCGTCCCACCACGGTGATGGCGCCGTCGCCGCCGCCCACCTGGGACCAGTTGGTGATTTCACCGGTAAAGATCCCGGCGATCTGCTCTTTGGTAAGACCGGTCACTTTGGAATCTTTATTCACCACAACGCCGATGCCGTCCAGGCACAGGGTGACCGCGGTGAATTTGTCCGGGTTTTCTTCCTCCTTCATCGCGCGGGACAGATCGCCCAGAAGCGCCGAGCCTTGGGTAACGGCGAGCGCCGCCTCTCCGGAACCGGTTCCGCCTTTTTCCACAGTGACGCCGGGATTCTTTGCGGCAAAGGCTTCCCCCAGCGCGTTGCACAGTTCCGCCATGGAGGTGGAGCCGGTCATGGTGAGCTTGCCGGACAGTTTGCTCTGGGCGTTTTGAGATTCCGCGCCTGTATTGGCCGAATTCAGCGTTCCGGTGACGGTTGAGTTGCATCCCGCGAACAATGCGCAGCAAAACACCGCCGCCAGTAGAATAGCTATTGTCTTTCTCATTTTGTTTCCTCCTAACAGTCGGTACCTGTGAGGTCGGACGTTCGGGGACGGATTCTTCTTTGAATAACCATCCCCCATCCGGTTGGTACGGTGATAATCATACGGACCTTGTGTTAAAGGGATGTTAAGGGAAATTTATTTTCCGTTTAAACGTTCTCCCCTATTCTTCCCTGAGGGAGCCTATCCTAAACATTTCTAAACAGATAGGGGAACGTTGCAGATATTTTTGCTTTTATACGCAATGAAAAAGAGACATCCCCTTTGAGCAAAAAACCTGGGGGGATGTCTCTCTTTTTCTATTTCTCATATTCCGGATTCAAGGCGATTTTTTATGGAAAACGTTCCTTCTCTTCCCTGTTTTCCGCCTAATCCGATTTATTTATACATAACAAAAGAGAGGATATCCAATTTGGATATCCTCTCTTTTGGGTTCTGCACCCTCAAAACTGAATAAAGACGGATGAAAGAAACAATCGAAAAAACCAAGTGACCAAAAGGTCAAGCCCTCGACCTATTAGTACTGCCAAGC
>JAAWNT010000062.1 GCA_022799115.1 Clostridiales bacterium
CAGCGACCTTCAGGGGTTCTCCAAGGGGGTGAATCCCCCTTGGACGCACTCTTTGCGTACTTTCTCTTGCGCGAGAGAAAGTACGTGCCCCCGCGGCATCAGCGGGTACAATAGAACAAAAAGGATCTATGTCAAAGCATTAAGTCGGGAAACCAACAAAACCAACCCGACAAAAACAAGGAATCGAAAAACCTACGGTTTTTCACTCATTCCTCCGGAATCAGCGTAAGAATCTCCTTAATGGACATACACATATCGTCCGCTTCCTTGGCCCGATGGGTAGCCAAAATCGTTCTGGCAACCTTCTGCATGGCGGGGAATCCGCTGCGGGTCAACTGATTGGCATAGATGACGATGTTTACGCCCCGCTGCTTGAACTCGTCCTCGGTTACAGAATTAAAGGAGGTGGGCACCACCACAATGGGGGTATCCTTGTCCTTTTCCCGGAATTTTTCCACGAATTCAAAGATCTCCGCCGGATCCTTGCGGCGAGAATGGATCATCACGCCGTCGGCTCCCGCCTCCACATAGGCGAAAGCGCGCTTGAGCGCATCCTCCATCCCCTGCTCCAGAATCAGGCTCTCCACCCGGGCGATAATCATGAATTCATCGGTCTTCTGGGCGTTCTTGCCCGCTGCGATCTTATTGCAGAAATTCTCGATGGAATCCTGTGTCTGCGCCACCTCGGTGCCAAACAGGGAATTCTTCTTAAGTCCCGTCTTATCCTCAATGATGACCGCGGAAACGCCCATCCGCTCCAACGTCTTTACATTATAAACAAAGTGTTCCACCAATCCGCCGGTATCCCCGTCCAGAATGATGGGCTTGGTGGTCACCTCCATGATATCGTCAATGGTGCGCATCCGGGAGGACATATCCACAAGCTCGATGTCCGGTTTGCCCTTGGCGGTACTGTCGCACAGGCTGGACACCCACATGCCGTCAAATTGATAGGGCTGTCCGTCCTGTACAACCGTGGTCTTTTCAGCGATCAACCCTGTGATGCCGCTGTGGGCCTCGATGACGCGAACCAGCCCCTTCATGCTCAGCAGGCGGCGCAGCATCCCACGGCGGAAATCGGGAATAGAGAGTTGTGCCCTTGCCTGGTGCTCCAACAGCTTCTCCTGCTCGGTGGGAACGTAGGGAAACTCCACCAACTGCCCGCCATACTCGGAGAGCACGCGAAGAACCTCTTCCCGCACAGGCTGCTGCACCCCTTCCCGCCAATCGTCGCCGTGAATGACATAGTCGGGCCGATACTTCCGAAGGTTATCCGCATAGCTCAGCCGATACTGGGGCACCACTTCGGACACTCCGTTGATATTGCCCACGATCTGGCTGCGGTCCTCGTAGCGAAGCAGCGGAAACCGGCGGTAGCTGGCCACCGCCTCGTCGGTAAGCACGCCCACAATGAGCTTGCCCAGCCGGGCCGCCTTGTTGATGGCGCGGATGTGGGCGCTGTGGATGGTATCGGTGCTAAAGCACATATACACCGTCTTGTGAGCAAGCTCTTCAATGAGCCGGCGGACCTTTTCCAAATCCTCCGGGGTATCGATTTCTCCGCACAGCAGATTCCCCACCTCCAGGGGATGGATCTCGCAGCGCTGGGAAATCTGATTCAAGGCGTTTTCGGCATAACAGCCGGTTTCGCCCCGTTCACAAAAGGCCGCGATCTCTTCAAGCCATACCTGCCAGTCGCTTTGGTTTAACTTATAGATGGGCTGGGCGCTCAGGGCGTTTTCAAAAAATTCCAGACCCACCTTGCGGATCAGCCCGTCCTGAATCACGGCCTTGAAATCCTTTTCCGGCAGAGGCCGGGTGGAGCTCACCGCCATGCAGCTCACACGGCTTTCCACCGCCTGATAAAGCACCGCGTCCTCCATCACCAAATCTCCGTGCATAAGCAGGATATCGTCCTGTAGATGTTCCCGGGCCAGATAGATGGAATAAATATAATTGGTGGTTTCATACTTGGGATTCTTGACAAAGGTATACTGCATGGGAAGCCCCAGGGATTTTACATAATCCACCAGCACCTGATCGAACAGCCCGGTGGTAATCACCACTTCAAAGACGCCGCCGTCGGCAAGCTGTTTCAATTGCCGGCTGAGGATGGTTTCTCCTTCCCCGATTTCGGTCATACATTTGGGATGTCCCAGGTCCGGAGCGCCCAGTCTGGCGCCCATTCCGGAATTCAATATCAGCGCTTTCATTTAACGGTCTCCTTTTAAATGGTTCATAAATTGTTGTTTGTTTTCTTGGGCGGTGGTGGTGGGACGGCCCAGATCGTCCCGACAGCCGATGGAAGCCTTTGCCTCAATCAACAGAGGTCCTTCCTTTTCCTTGCAGGCGCCAAGGGCCTCCTCCAAATCATCGTAGTTGTCCACCTGTACGGCGCTGCGATATCCACAGGCCAGGGCCACGGCGGGGAAATCCACCCCTCCCGCCACGGTAGGCATGCCGCCCACCGTTTCGTGGGCCTCGTTGTTGATGAGAATGTGGATCAGGTTTTTGGGCTTTTGAGCGCCGATTACCGCCAAAGAACCCATGTGCATCAGGGTAGCCCCGTCGCCGTCGATGCACCAAACCCGCTGTTCGGGCTTTTGCAGAGCCACGCCCAGCGCGATGGAGGAGCTGTGTCCCATAGAACCCACCGTCAGGAAATCATAGCCGTGGGGCTCTTTGTTTTGCTCCCGGATTTCAAACAGCTCCCGGCTGGCCTTTCCGGTGGTTGATACAATGGGATCCCTGCCGGCGGCGGCGGCCACCCGGCGCACAATCTCTTCCCGTACCATGGAATATTGGTTCCGGTAGCAAACCGGCTCCCCATACGAAAGCGCCCCCTTGCACACCACCACAGCGGCGGAATATCCTTGGGAAAGCTTGGGCAGAAACCCTTCAAGCGCCTGGGAAAGCTGCTCTTCGGTGGTGTCTTTGCCCAGGACAAACACGCCCATCTCCAGATCTTCCAGCAGCTTTACCGTCACTTCCCCCTGAAAGACGTGCTGAGGCTCGTCATGCAGGCCGGGCTCTCCTCTCCAGCCCACCACAAACAGACACGGAATGCCGTATACCTTGGGGTGGAGCAGCGAGGCGGCGGGGTTAACAATGTTGCCGATTCCGCTGTTTTGCATGTAAACCACCGGAATTTTCCCGGTTGCCAGATGATATCCTGCGGCCAGGGCGGTGCAGTTGCCCTCGTTAGCCGCGATAATATGCCGGGCCGATACGCCCCTTTCATTCATCAAGTAATCGCATAGCGCCTTAAGCTGTGAGTCCGGTACTCCAACGAAAAAATCGCCGCAGATTCCGGCGATGGCTTCGCAGAATGTTTCCACCCGCATGAGATTCTTCCTTCCCTTATCCTATTTAATCGGATGCGCCCCAATCCGGCGAACGGCGCCTGCCATTCCGCGTTCACATTTGGCGGCAATATTACACGTTTATTACACCCAGATTACATATTTGTTACCAACAATAGTAATAAATTCCTTTTCGCCTGTCAAGCCAATCCGCTGTCTTTCCGCGATTTGTGTACATTTTCAGGAGGGTTTTTGCCGTTTCCTGCGCGATATGACCGAGCGGCGCGCCATGGAACATTAATTGCTGCCGGCCTGTCCGCCGCAGACGGACACTCCAACTCTTTTGAACCATGCCAAACAGGCGTTTGCGGCCGCGCCTTTTCCTCCTAGCCCCACGGCGGGCGGACCGCGCCCAGAGGCGTTGCAAACCCCTGGGAAACGGCGGGCGCGTCTGGGATCCATCGTTTTCTATTTGAGAACGAGCGTTTTGCCCGATTTTATGAGCAGCCGGCGGGATTGGACGTTTTCTCCATTTTCCTATCCTGATATATTTTGTCCATGTTTCATAAAAGATATGTGTATTCTGTTTACTTTTCATTGCTCTAGGTGTATACTTAAGGTAAATCCCAACGGGCTTTGGAAATAGGGTTTGCAGGCGCGGGCTCATCACAGACAAGCCTGATTTTTCCTCTCTGCCGCCCGCCATTGTTATCATTAAAGGAAGGTGTTATCATGGAAATCAAACGACTCTCCCACAGGCTGACCTCCCTGGTCCTGGTTCTGTGCCTGCTTCTGGGCATGGGGCTCACCAGCGTCAGCGCGGCCGATGAACCTACCATCACCGTCACCAGTGTCTCAGGCGCGCCAGGGGACACTGTTACCATTTCGGTGGATGCCAGCAATATTCCCCCTTGTGTCGGGCTGTCCCTGAACATTCCGTTTGATCTCTCACAGTTTGTCTGTGTGGAATCCAAAGTAAATCCAGATCTGGCCGCCTTTGCCCAGCAAAATGGCGGTTCCGCCACTCTAATCAGCGGAACCGGTTCCCCGCTGATCCAATTTTTCTTTATCGGCAACAAAAAATCCGCCACGCTTGGCCATTTGTTTACCGCCACGTTCCTCATCAAGGAAGGCGCTCAGACAACCGACATGCAGCCGGTTGTCACCACCTTTAACCCGGAACCTGGCAGCGGCGATCCTCCGGCAGCGATCCAGACAATCCCTGGAACCATCACGGTAATTGACGCTCCCCCGGTGATTCCCGTGGAGTCGGTCACTCTGGACAACAACAGCCTTACTCTCACCGAGGGCGACACCGGCTCTCTGAACGCCTCTGTGAACCCCGA
>JAAWNT010000005.1 GCA_022799115.1 Clostridiales bacterium
ATATCTCCTTTATGTTTATTATTTTTATAGATTATTATATATGATCCTTTAAATCTATGGTTCCTATTCAGAATATTTTCACATGTTTTTCACACTTTTATCACTTTTTCTGTTTATTTTAGTTTTTTATAGAATTATATAATTTAATAACTTCTAGTAAATCAACCATTCCAAGGGAAATACGAACAGAATAAAATACTTCCAGGTATGCTCGTGTCAACAGCGTCGCTTCTCGTATGGCGCAAAGCTCGCATTTGATTGAATGCCTGATAGTTGTAGAGAAAATGAAATCATCAACGAGGGTGTGCGCTTCTTGAATATTCTCCGGTTCCTCGGCAAGATTACATCCATACTTGGAAATACCAAACAAATCCTCTGCTATAATATTGTGATACAAAATCCTGCGTTTTGCTTCTGTTCCATCGCCGCTTCGATCACCACCCGTTTATGTATTTTTAGCGGCAAAAACAAAAAAAGAAAAACCGCATGATAAGACCAAAAATGGCCTAACCATGCGGTTTTTCCTATGGAGCGGATGACGGGAATCGAACCCGCGTATCCAGCTTGGGAAGCTGGTGTTCTACCATTGAACTACATCCGCTTAAATAGCTATTTGATTATAGCATTTGCAAACCGAGATTTCAAGTAATTTTTCATTTTTTACATAAATATCGAGTAAAAATCCTTTTCAATCGTCTCAACGTTATCACTGATGATTAATAGAACAATCTGCTCTTTGCCCACCACTTTATAACTTTGGAGCTGATCGTATTCCGCCGGGCTTAAATTCTTAAAGCCCTGGGCTTTCGTGGCAACATGCCCCGCTATCACTGTTTTTAACTCTTCAAGCTGATTTTTGTCCTGCAACTCAAAACAGGCGATTTCAAAACTCTTATTGGCGGAAGTGCTCATATAAATCGAAAAGTCCGTAATTATTCCATCCGGCATATCGTAATGCTTAATTAGTTGGTCCTGTTTGATCTCGGTAACATTGGTTATCTTTAAATCCGAAATAATTTTCTCCGTTACTTCTCTGGGTGTCACGTGATACGTCTTCATATCGATCCCATTTTGATAAAACACCGCCAAATAAATTGCCACACTGGCCGCTACCAAGATCATAAAGGCCAGCGTCATTGTGATTAACCATTTCTTCTTGGGTGCGTCGGACATGCCAACACCTCTTACACCTAAATTTTACAATTTTCGCTTCAATCGCATTCCTAATCAAAGCGCATAGTTTTTTTGCCCATACAATCTCTAATTTAAGATATTAACACATTAAATATGTATATTAATTCCTATTAAGAATATAATTTTTATTTTATAAAAGAATTTATTGTCAACCGAATATAAAAAGCAGGAGCAGGCTTATCGCTTGCTCCTGTTTTATACCATTAGTCTCTTACTTTGTCTTTTACCTCTTGTACTGCACGCCCAAGAAACTCCTCCAGAGGCATACTGCCCAAGTCTCCCGCTTTGCGGGATCGCACGGAAACGGTTCCATTTTCCACTTCTTTGTCTCCGATCACCAGCATATAAGGAATCTTCTCCAGTTGCGCTTCTCGAATCTTATATCCGATTTTCTCATTGCGCATATCATTGTTGACCCGCAGTCCTGCCTTGAGCAACTTTTGTTCCACCTCTTTGGCCGCATCGTGCAGGCGTTCGCTGATTGGTAGCACACGAACCTGTTCCGGCATCAGCCACATGGGCAGAGCTCCCGCATATTTTTCGATCAGCAAAGCCAGGGTACGCTCATAGCAGCCAATGGAAGTTCTATGAATGATATATGGATTTTTCTTTTGACCGTCCGCATCCACATACTCCATCCCGAACTTCTCGGCCAACATCTGATCGATCTGGATGGTAATAAGGGTATCTTCTTTACCATGTACGTTTTTGATTTGAATGTCCAGCTTTGGCCCATAAAATGCGGCTTCTCCGATGCCGTCCACATATGGAATCTCCAGGTGATCCAGAATTTTGCGCATGACGCCCTGGGCCTCGTCCCACTGCTCGGAAGTCCCAATATATTTGTCCCGGTCGCTGGGATCCCACATGGAGAACCGATAACTCACATCCTCATAAAGTCCCAAGGTTTTTAACATATAAATCGCCAATTCCAGACAGCTCTTAAACTCCTCTTCCAGCTGGTCGGGACGGCACATCAAATGCCCTTCGGAGATGGTAAACTGACGCACACGAATCAGTCCGTGCATTTCACCGGACGCTTCGTTGCGGAACAGGGTTGACGTCTCATTATATCGCAGAGGTAGGTCTCGATAAGAACGGGGTTTGTTAAGATACGCCTGATATTGGAAGGGGCAGGTCATGGGACGCAAAGCGAACACCTCGTCGTCCTTTTCCTCATCGCCCAGCACAAACATGCCGTCCTGATAATGATCCCAGTGTCCGGAAAGCTTATACAGATCGCTTTTTGCCATATAGGGAGTCTTCGTAAGCAGCCAACCTCGCTTTTGCTCCTCGTCCTCCACAAAACGTTGCAGCTGTTGGAGTACCCGAGCGCCGTTGGGCAGCAGAATCGGTAATCCCTGACCGACCAGCTCCGAGGTGGTAAAATAGCCGAGCTTGCGGCCAAGCACATTGTGATCCCTCTTTTTGGCTTCCTCCAATCTGGTAAGATGCTCCTCCAGCTGAGACGCTTTCGGAAAGGAGATCCCATACACCCTCTGTAGCATCTTGTTGTTGGAGTCGGCCCGCCAATACGCGCCGGTACAGTTGGTCAGTTTGACCGCCTTTACCTTGCCGGTGGAAAGCAGATGGGGCCCCGCGCACAGATCCACAAAATCTCCCTGCCGGTAAAAGGAGATGGTTTCCCCTTTTCCGGAGTGTTCCGCAATCAGCTCTAATTTATAGGTCTGGCCCTCCTGTTCCATCAGCTCCCTGGCCTTAGGCGGATCCAATTCAAAGCGATCCAACGGCAGATCCTGCTTGATGATCGCTTTCATCTCCGTCTCAATTTTAGAGAGGTCCTCAGAGGTAAGGGTTCGGGGCAGATCAAAATCGTAATAAAAACCGTTCTCTACCGCCGGGCCGATGGCGAACACCGCGTCAGGAAACAGATGCTTCACTGCCTGCGCCATGATATGGGAGGTGGTGTGCCAATATGCTTTCCTTCCTTCGGGATCGTCAAATGTCAGAATATCTAATTGCGCGTCCTGAGTAATCGGAGTGCGCAAATCCACCATCTTTCCATTCATCCTGCCCGCACAGGCTGCTTTATACAGTCCGGCGCCCAAGGATTTTGCGATTTCCGCCACTGTGACGCCGGATTCAAACTCCTTGACCACGCCGCCCTTCAGCGTTACATTCACCATTACAAACACTCCTTTTTCTAAAAATATAAAAATCCCCGCCCCAAAAACGGGGCGAGGATCATTCTCGCGGTTCCACCCGGATTCAGCGGACTTAGCCGCCCTTCCTGGTCCTGGTAACGGGGGACTGGTCCGGCGTGCTTCTTTCGTCACGCGCTCCAAGGCGGTAGCCAGCCCATTCCCTACGCGCGCATTTTCAGCCTATGATGCACACTCTCTGGGTAAGGAGTTCTATGGACCAGCCTCCTTATCAACACATTGTTCTTTTCTGTTTTCATCATCATAGCACTATTGATTTCTAATGTCAACCACGACAAATCTTCTTGATTCGATGGAAAGCGGCAAAAAGATCCGGGGTCAAATTATACAAATTTCTTGACAGATCCCCCCACTAAGTAATACAATAATAAATACGATGCAATGGACGTTTCACTTTTAAAAGCTCCATTGTTTCGGGATTACACATCCCTTTCCTCAATAAAGAAGTGTTATAATCAGTTTGTCTGATTTCTTTAGATAAATCGAAAAGGAAACCTGCTGTCTCTCCGGCGATTTTCGCATGGGTTAATTTTCGTCGGGAACTCAGCGCTTTTTGGATTGATGGACGGCGCCTACCGTAATAATAACTATAAACGGAATCCCTCGGTCTGCGGCGCCGGAGGAAAACAACAAATGAATCGCACTTTCCTACGAGGATTTCTTAAATGATGGAATCAAAAATGAAATTCAAGGAGGTGCCAATGTAATGGAAGTATGGTTAGCTATCTTACTTATTGTCCTGGCCGGCGTCATTTGTGGCGTAATCGCCTTTATCGCGGGCGTTGCACATAGAAAAAAGATTGCAGAAACAGAGATCGGCTCTGCGGAACAAGAAGCCAAGAGAATCGTTAGCGATGCCATCAAAACTGCAGAGGCCAAGAAAAAGGAAGCTATTTTGGAGGGGAAGGATGAAATCCACCGCCAAAGAACCGAGGCAGAAAAGGAAATTGCGGACCGGCGCAAGGAAGTTCAACGTCAGGAACGCAGAATCCAGCAAAAAGAAGAAAACTTAGATAAAAAGCTGGAGCATTTGGAAGCCAAAGAGGAAATCGTCACCCAAAAGAATAAGCAGGCGGAGGAACGTTTAAACGAGGCGGAAGCCGTCAAGCGCAGCCAATTTGAAGTGTTGGAGCGCATCTCCGGCTTTTCTATGGAGCAGGCCAAGGATTATCTGCTGCAAAACCTAGAGAACGAACTCACCCACGAAAAAGCGGTCAAGATTATGGAGATTGAACAGCAAACAAAGGACGAGGCGGACAGCAAAGCCCGCGAGATCATCTCCCTTGCTATTCAACGTTGCGCGGCGGATCATGTTGCGGAGGCCACCATTTCGGTGGTTCCTCTGCCCAACGACGAGATGAAAGGCCGCATCATCGGCCGGGAAGGCCGTAACATCCGAACCATTGAAACTCTTACCGGCGTGGACTTGATTATCGACGACACCCCGGAGGCGATCACCTTATCCAGCTTCGACCCGGTACGGCGTGAGATTGCCCGCATCGCTTTGGAGCGGCTCATTTCAGATGGACGCATCCATCCCGCGAGAATTGAAGAGATGGTGGAAAAGGCTCGCCGCGAGGTGGACGCCACCATCAAGCAGGAGGGAGAACGCGCCATCATTGAGGCGGGCGTTAACGGCATTCATCCGGAGCTCGTCAAGCTTTTAGGCCGATTGCGTTACCGCACCAGCTATGGTCAGAATGTGCTCAACCATTCTCTGGAAGTGGCCTATCTTTCCGGCATCATGGCGTCTGAACTGGGGCTTGATCCCACCATTGCCCGCCGCGCTGGTTTGCTGCATGATATCGGCAAATCTCTGGACCACGAAATTGAGGGCTCCCATGTGGATATCGGCGTGGACGTGGCCCGCAAATATAAGGAAAACGAGGCTGTTATACACGCCATCCATGCTCACCACGGGGATGTGGAGGCAAAAACCGTCATCGCTTGTATCGTACAGGCGGCTGACGCCATCTCCGCCGCCCGTCCTGGAGCGCGCAGGGAAAACCTGGAGAATTACATCAAGCGCTTGGAGAAATTGGAGGAAGTCGCTTCCTCTTTTGAAGGGGTGGAACGCTGCTTCGCCATTCAAGCCGGTCGTGAAATCCGCATAATGGTCAAGCCGGAAATCGTGGGCGATGAACGCATGATCCCCCTGGCCAGGGAAATCTGCAAAAAAATTGAGGACGATTTGGATTATCCCGGACAGATCAAGGTTAATATTATCCGGGAAAGCCGTGCCATCGAATACGCAAAATAAAAAAACTCAGGGAGCCGATGTCTCATTGGTTCCCTGTTTTTCTATTCATTGACAGGAGGCGTTTACCGTTTTATGAACATTCTTTGTATTGGGGACGTGGTGGGCAGCAACGGCTGCCGTTTCCTGCGCGCCCACTTGCCTACGTTAAAAAAGCTCAAACAGATTGATCTTGTGATTGCAAACGGAGAAAACTCCGCCGACGGAAACGGACTCACTCCCGCCGCCGCCGACTTTCTTTTTCACAGCGGTGTAGACGTCATCACCACAGGGAACCACGCCTTTCGCCGACGGGAAAGCTATCCCCTTTACGAGCAGACCGAAACCCTACTGCGCCCCGCCAATTATCCCGAATCCACCACTCCGGGTCATGGCCTGTGCATGGTAGACATGGGGCGTTTACAGGTTTGCGTCATCAATTTGATGGGCACCGTATATTTAGAAAGTCTTCAAAGTCCCTTTGAAACCATGGACCGTCTGCTGGAAAAGGCCAAGGAAGCCCGCATCGTTGTCGTTGATTTCCATGCCGAAGCCACAGGAGAAAAGCGAGCGCTGGGCTATTATCTAGACGGACGGATTTCTGCTCTTTTTGGCACCCACACCCATGTTCCCACTGCGGATGAAACCATTCTTCCAAAAGGAACCGGCTATATTACCGACGTGGGCATGACCGGCGCTATCGAGTCGGTGCTTGGGGTAAAGCCGGAGCTTGCCATAGAAAAAATGAAAACCAAAATGCCTGTACGCTTTGACTTGGCGTCAGGGGAAAGTAAAATGGACTGCGTCCTTTTTGATATCGACGACAAAACTGGGAAAACCCACTGCGTGGAGCGTCTGCAAATCCGGTGATATTATCCGAAAACTTCTTTTGTTTTTATCATCTATACTAAAAATTGGGAATATCCATATTTATTTCTATAAAAGAATTAAATATCAGCATATATGCTATAAAATAGTAGATGCAGTAAGATTCTTTATAAACTTTTCTATAAAACTTTCCAACATCATCTCCCCCATACTGCTGACCATACCGGGTGATTTTCACCTAATTGTTTTTGCAATATTTGCCTTATATTCAAAGATCATCAGGAGAGTTGGCTATGGAAGTTCTAAAAGTTTCTTCAAAATCCGCACCTAATTCTGTTGCAGGCGCAATCGCCGGCGTCATTCGCGAATTTGGATGTGTAGAGGTTCAGGCGGTGGGCGCTGGCGCGGCTAACCAGGCAATTAAAGCGGTCGCCGTTGCGCGCGGGTATCTGGCTCCAGCGGGAGTAGATTTGGTCTGCATCCCAGCGTTTGCCAATGTGGAAATCGATGGAGAAAACCGCACCGCTATTAAACTGATCGTGGAACCTCGTTAGCAGCAAAAAACCTAGGGCGGTACCGTGCAGGGAAAAATTTTCCGCGCCGGTATCGCCTTTGCCTGCATGTTATGGAAAATTTCGCGTATTCTTTGGTAATGAGAGTAAGATGTCCTTTTTGCACGCTTATTTTTGTTCTTGCTTTGCCCATGCAGAGTTGTTCGTAAAATTTTTATAGATCCTTCATACATGCGATAATCGGTGTATTTTTAGGTAAAATAAGTAGAAACCCGAATTCCATAGAATTCGTTTGAATATCAAAACTTTCTGTGTTATAATAAATTGGTAGTTTCTGCTTTTTTAACACATATTAAGGAAAATCGGCTTTTGGCGGCCCTTTCTTAAGTTTAGCGGGCTGAAATGCTGACCAAGGGAGTGCTTACAATTGATTAATGGAACCTGTTTGCGCAATGCGATGATTTCGGGAGCAAACAATATTGCCAAACACAAAACCGAAGTGGACGAACTGAATATTTTCCCGGTGCCGGATGGAGACACTGGAACCAATATGTCCATGACCATCGCGGCTGCAGCCCGGGAATTGGGCAATTTAGAAAGCGACGCTGTTTCCGAAGTCTCCCAAAAGGCTGCATCCGCCCTGCTGCGGGGTGCCCGTGGAAACTCCGGCGTTATTCTTTCCCTGCTCTTCCGGGGTTTTTCCAAAGGATTGGAAAATAAAGAGGTCGCCGACGGCGCCTCCTTGGCTGCCGCTTTGGGCTTAGGCGTAGACGCAGCCTATAAGGCCGTGATGAAACCCACCGAAGGCACAATCCTTACTGTTGCCCGGGTCGCCTATGAAAAAGGAAAGGCGGCCGCCGCAATCGATAACGATCCTGTCTATGTTTGGGCGGCCATCTGCAAAGGAGCCACCGAAGCGCTGGCCACGACGCCGGAGCTGCTTCCTGTGCTAAAAAAGGCGGGAGTTGTGGATGCGGGCGGAAAAGGCCTTTGTATTATTTTTGACGGCATGATGTCGGTGTTTAAAGACGGTTATATTATTCCCAGCGAAGAGGCCGCTCCCCAAAAGCCATCCGCCGTTGAGGGGGACTTCTTCCGTAACGCCGCCGCCGAGTTTGATCAGGATATCACTTTCACCTATTGCACCGAATTTATTGTGGGACGTGATTCTGAAATCACCACCAGTCCTCTGGAGCTGCGCGCTTATCTGGAAACCATTGGCGACTGCGTGGTTGTGGTAGACGATGAGGAAATCATAAAGGTCCATGTTCATACTGAAAATCCCGGCAACGCCCTTCAAGAAGGACTTAAATTCGGACAGCTGCTCACTGTTAAGATTGAAAACATGAAAGAGCAGCACCGCAAAGCGGCGCAGGCCAACGAACAGGCAAAGGCCTTGGCGCAAGCCGCCAAAGCCGCCGCGCCGGATCCTGTGGAGCCTACTGAGGAAATCGGTTTTGTGGCGGTGGCGGTAGGGGAAGGACTCAAAACCCTGTTCACCGACTTAGGCTGCTCTCATGTGGTAAGCGGCGGCCAGACCATGAATCCCAGCACGGAAAACATCATGGCGGCGGTGCTGGCCACTCCTGCAAAGACGGTTTATGTGCTTCCTAATAATAAGAATATCATTCTTGCGGCGGAACAAGTGATCCCTTTAGTAACCGATCGCAAAGTGGTGGTTATCCCCACCCGTACCATTCCCCAGGGTTTGGCCGCCATGTTGGCCTATGATCCCGATCTTGGCCAACCGGAAAACCTATCTCAGATGACACAGGCTTTGCAGAGCGTATCCACTGGCCAAGTCACCTTCGCCGCCCGCGACTCCGAATTCGGCGGGTTCCGCATTCGGGAGGGCGATATTTTGGGATTGGATAACGGAAAGTTGGTATTTACCGATCGCGATCCCATAAAAGCCGCCATTAAGCTGACCCGCTCCATGTCCAAACGGGATACCTCTTTCATCACCTTGATCTACGGACAGGACGTGTCGGAAGAACAAGCGGAAGAGGTTCGCAAGACCATTCAAGCCAAAGTGGGCAGCCATGCGGACGTTACCTTGGTCAACGGCGGTCAGCCCGTCTATTACTTTATTATTTCTGTGGAATAACCGAGGCGTTCATGGCATCGTTATTTGAAATTGAAATTCAACAACTCAAAGGCGTCGGCGAAAAGCGCGCTCAGCTCTTTCAAAAGCTGGGCGTGTCTACCGTCGGCGCTTTGCTTCGTTTTTACCCCAGGACCTACGAGGACTGGAGCCATCCCTGCTCCATTGCAGAGGCCCCTTTTGACAAACCCTGCTGTATTCAGGCCGCGGTGGCCTCTCGTATCTCGGAAACTCGGGTTCGCAAAGGCATGACCCTTTACAAATTTCGGGTATGCGACGGCCTCTCCGTGATGCACATCACCATTTTCAACAATCGATATGCGCCCAATCTTTTTCAGGAGGGAAAGGAGTTCTTCTTCTATGGTAAGGTAGGCGGCACCTTTACCCACCGGGAGATGAGCGCTCCTTTGTTTGAGCCCGCTCAGCGCGGTCCGCGGATTCGCCCTATCTACAGCCAAACCGAAGGGCTCACCAGCCGGCAAATTGAAAATGCGGTGCATCAGGCCTTTGAACGGCTGCCAGACCCCATTCGGGACGACTTGCCCGCCCCATTGCGGGAACGCTATCATCTGCTGGAGCTGCGCGACGCCTTAAAAGCCATCCATTTCCCCTACGCCCGCGAGGAATTGGAACAAGCCAAACGCCGTTTTGTATTTGAAGAGCTGCTCATTTTACAGCTGGGACTATTGCGCCTGAAGAGCAGGAGGAAATCGGAAAATCGAATGCGCCTGTCAAACGATGTTACCGGGGAATTCTTCTCTTTGCTTCCCTTTTCTCCCACCGGCGCCCAGCGCCGTGCTGTGGGGGAATGCATCCGGGACATGCAAGAAAGTCCCTCCCCCATGAACCGGCTGATTCAGGGGGATGTGGGATCGGGCAAAACGGCGGTGGCCTCCGCGCTATGCTATTGCATGGCAAAAAATGGATGGCAGACAGCCTTTATGGCTCCAACCGAGATTTTAGCGGCGCAGCATCATCGTTCTCTTGCTTCTCTGCTGGCCTCTTCCGGAATCCGGGTGGAACTGCTCACCGGCTCCACCAGCGCCGCGGCAAAGCGGGCCCTGGCGGAAGATCTGGCAATGGGCCGTATACACGTAATCATAGGTACGCACGCCTTGCTTTCAGAAGGAGTGCGTTTCGCCTCTCTTGGCCTGGTGATTACCGACGAGCAGCATCGGTTCGGCGTGGGCCAGCGCGCGGCGCTTGCCGCCAAAGGGGATAATCCTCACCTTTTGGTCATGTCGGCCACCCCAATTCCCCGTACCTTGGCTCTGATGATCTATGGCGACTTGGACGTGTCGGTATTGGATGAATTGCCTCCTGGACGTCAAACTGTGGACACATTCTGGGTGGACAGCGGGAAACGCCAACGGGCCTTTCAGTTCGTAAAGAATCACTTGAATACAGGCAGACAGGCATATATTGTTTGCCCCCTGGTGGAAGAGGGCGAAGGCAACCTGGCGGCCGCTCAACAGTATTTCGACCAGCTGCAAAAAGAGGACTTTTCCGGCTATTCCGTGGGCCTACTCCATGGCAAGATGAAAAACCGGGAAAAGGATCAGATAATGGATGACTTTACCAACGGACGGATTCAGCTTTTGGTTTCCACCACCGTGGTGGAAGTGGGCGTGGATGTTCCCAATGCTGCGGTCATGCTGATCGAAAACGCGGAGCGGTTTGGTTTGTCCCAGCTTCATCAGCTGCGGGGGCGGGTTGGCCGCGGCAAACATAAGTCTTACTGTGTTCTGATCTCCGACGCGCAAAACGAGGAGACAAAACGGCGTCTGGGCGCAATGTGCCGCACCAACAACGGCTTTGAGATCGCAGAAGAGGATCTAAAGCTACGCGGTCCCGGCGATTTTTTCGGCGCCAGGCAGCACGGACTCCCTGATCTTAAGATAGCCGATATGATGACCGATATGGAAACTCTTCTGATCGCCCAAGAGGAAGCACGGAAAATCCTAATTATGGACCCTGAATTAACCAAACCGGAGCACCGCGGCCTGCGCGCAGAGATGTTCCGTCTGTTCGGCCAAGTGGGAGAAGGCGGATTTAACTGACTGCATCCTTGTTTTGCCATCCATTTTTTGTTCCTGTCCTTTAGCAAATGAAGACGTCGCATCATATTCATTTGGTATGTACAAAAGAAGGCATAGCGTTTTACGCAGAGAGTCCACCGGCTGACCTCTGTGACGGCGCCTGTATGCTTTTTCCGCTTCTTATTCCATTCTGATATGTGAACAAGACGTTTGATTCCCTATTAAAAAACCCGATCGACAGATAATCATTCCGTCGATCGGGTTTTTTGTAAATTTAGACCGGTGAACCAGCTGTCGTTTATCAGACTGGATGAACATACCTTTGCCGCTTTCCCTCAAAAAACGAATCTTTAAGACAGCACCCGAACGGCGCTCCCTCCGTCTCCACGAGACAACACTTCAATTCTGGCCGGCACCAGAGCTTTCAGCTCCTGCACATGGGAGATAATCCCCACCGTTCTTCCAGAACGCTGCACTTCATTGAGCGCCCTCATCGCCGTGTCAAGGGTTTCCTGATCTAAGGAGCCAAATCCCTCGTCAATAAAGATGGAATCCAGACGAACTCCCCCAGAGTGCCCCTGTACCACATCAGAAAGGCCGAAGGCCAGCGATAGCGATGCCAAAAACAATTCTCCGCCGGACAAGGTTTCCACTGCCCGCACGCCACCTGAATAGCCGTCAAGAATCTGAAGTTCCAATCCGTTAAAGCCTCTCCCTCCGCTCTCGTTTTCAGGACGGATCAGCCGATACCGTCCCGAACTGAAGGTTGCGAAATAAAGATTCGCCCGGCTGAGGATATCGTCCAACATAATCCCCAGCACAAACATACGAATAGGAATCTTCCTCCGGTTTCCTCCGGTGAGCAGCTGCGCCACCCGAGCTGTGCGGGCGTAATGTTCTTCAAAAGCGGCGCTCTCGGCCTCCTCTTTTAAAAGGACATCGAGAATCTTTTGCATCTGTTCCCATGCCTTTGAGAGTCCTCCCGCCCGCTCAGACGCTTCTCCTGCCTGTTCTCGCAGACGGGTTAGCTCTTCCCGAAGACTCTGGACATCCTGGCGTTCCATCTTTTGCAGAGATTCCTTTAGCTCGCTGAGCCGGCGGCTCACCAATAAAACACGGTCGCGGTGTTCCTGAATTTCCCCTTCGATCCGCTGCATCTCTTGTTCCCCGATCCACTTTTGATCGATGGGAATATCCTGCGAAACGTTCAATTTCTCACAACGGTTGGTATAATCCTCAATTCGCGCGGAGAGTTTTTGTTCTTCCTCCATGACCCCCTGGCGTAACGCCAGATACTGCTCCTTCGCCTGGTCCAGCTCCCTTCTGGTCCTTGTTACTTTCTCTTCCAACCCCTTGATTTTCTCCTGTGCCTGCTTGATGCGCGTTAGGGTGCTGCGATATTGCTGGTCCAATCCATCCCGATCCTCCAGCCCCTGAGGCAACGTTTCCAGAACCGCCTTTTTGCCCGATTCCAGCTGCGTCAATCGGGTGGCCGCCAATTGAGCCTGCTCCCGGCACGCCTCTTCCGATTCCTGGGCTTGCTTCTGCTCCTGCCTGCGCTGCTCCAAAAGCTTTTCTGCCCGGGGCAACTGTTCCTGGGCCTTTCGCGCTTCCCGTACCTGCTCTTGCGCTCGCTCCAGCTCGGCGGTAGCCACAGCTCGGTCGATGCAATAGGCGTCGCAGAGCGCCTGCTGCTCCTCCCTGGACTTTTGCTTTAATGTGAAAAGAGCGGCCGCAGCAGCCAGCGATTCCGACTTTTGTGAAAGCTCCTGTTCGCCTTGTTTTACTGACTCCCTCAATAATTTTTGCTGGGTTTCCTCCGGAATCTCCTCCAGTCCATGCGCGGGACGAGGATGCTCCAAAGAACCGCATACCGGGCAGGGCTGCCCCTGTTTGAGCGCAGCGGCTAATTTGCCGGCGGCATTGCAAGCCAGGGCCCGCTCCAAACGCTCCATCTTTTCCTGCATGGCCGCCAGCTTGACGCGGGCCGCCTGTTGCTCATGCGCCGCCTTCCGCCATTGACATTGAGCGGATTGCTCTTGTTTTATGCACTGCTCCAAAAGCAGGAAATTGCGGTCCATTTCCTGTAACTTGGAAAGCCTGGCCATCCCTTCCGGCAACGTTCTGGATTTCTCGGAGATCTCTCGCACGAACGTTTCTCCCGCCTGAACGTTTTTAAACGCCTGTTCCTTTGCTTTCACAAAGCCAATTCGGTCGGCCTCCAGATCTCCCAGAGCCTTACGCGCCGCGTCGATCTCTCGGTCGTATTGGGCAAGTTTGTCCGCGTTCTTTTTGGCTTCCTCCAGCAAACCGGCGGATTTGGTAAAAAGCTCCAGATCAGAACGCAATCGTTCCACATCCTGTGCCTGATCCGCCGCTATCTTCTCCTGGTTTTGAGCTTGCTCCAGCCGCTGTTTTGCCTGGAATAATCGCGCCTGCTTGTCTTTGTACTCCCGCCGGGTTTGAGACAGACTCTGATAATAAGGCAGCAGCTCTTTGATCCGCCTGCTCTCTTCCCATTGCTGTTGCAGTTCCTTGATTTTGGGTTCCCGTTCCAACAACACAGCTTGCTCCTTCGCAAACCGATCCAATTGCTCAAACTGTTCCGCTGTCACGCTGGCTTGGGTATACTCCTGATTGACCTGCCGCGCCTGCTGTTCCAGCTGTTCCCATTGCGCTTTGGCTTGTTGGATGCTCTCTCTGGTCTGCTCCGCCTTCTCCTTAAGCGCTTGGATATCCGCGCAATGCTCCTGGTTTAGCAGCAAGGTCCGATTTTGAAACAGCTGGTCAAGCGCCTGTTTGCTCTCCTCCGCCATCTTTTGAGCGATTCGAGTAACCCGCTCCCACCGTTCGGTTTGAAACAATGTCTGGAAAATACGGGCCTTTTCGTTGGAGTTGGAAAGCAAAAGCTTGCGGAAATCCCCCTGGGGCAGCACCACAACCTGTGAGAATTGTTCACAAGTTAATCCCAATAGCTCCTGGGCTTTGTCCCGCACCTTGGACTCCGCGCCTGAAACCATCAGCTCCCAATCCTGTCCCTTCATCCGCCAACAGGCATGCTCGTCCCTCAATTCGGTCCGCCCGCTTCCCCTCACCGTGTGGATCTTAAGGCTTCTGCGAAACCGGTAGCGTTCCTCTCCCAGCCGAAAGGTAAATTCCACCTCGGTGGGAAGCTCTTTTCCCGCCGAGATACTCCGCATATCGCTCCAAGTGCGCTTCCCCCCTGTCGCCCTGCAATAAAGCGCAAAGCACATCCCGTCCAGTAGCGTGGTCTTTCCTCCCCCTGTGGAACCGGTAATGAGAAACACCTTTCCATTCAGAGCAGAAAAATCCACCGTGGTTTCCGTTAAGTAGCAGCCAAAGGCCTGTACCCTCAATTGTTCCGGTCTCATTGCTCCTCCTTCTGTTCTCGATCGCAGGCTTGCCGAAACACCGTTTCATCCGCGGGGGAGGGGTCCAGCTCACAGATCTGCTGCAAAAACGCATCAAAGATTTCCAGGTCGGTCTGGCTTTTTCGGGAATGCTGCGCGGCTTGTTCCGTAGAACCAAGCCCTTTCAGGGCCCACTCGCTTCTAAGCCCCATCAAATTGGGGTAATAAACTCTAAGCTGATCCATGGGAAGATAAACCGGATTCTGATCGGTAAGAATTGCATAAAGATAGTCATCACTTGGCTGCTCTTTTCCCATAGACAGCAAATGAGAGAAGGATCCCCGGATCTCCCTCATATCCCGCAGTGGCGTCACCGGCAGCAGTCTCTGGGTAATCTTATCGTCTATCTCCACAATGGTCATGGATTTGTGGCGCCGGGCCTCGTCGAAGGAATATTTCAGAGGCGATCCCGAATACCGGCCCAAACCGCCCGCTCGCTGGGGGGAATGAAGATGTCCCAGCGCCACATAATCAAAGCCGTCGAACAGCCCCGCTCCCACCTGAGCGCTCCCCCCCACCGAGAGAGGATTTTCTGAATCGCATACCATACTGCCCGCCACAAAACAGTGGGCGATCAGGATGTTTACCGCCTCCGGGTCAAGCGCTTGTTTGATTGGCTCAAGCACTGCGGAGTAGGCATCATGAACGCTTTTTATCTCAGCATCCGGATAGAGCCCACGGGCTTGTTCCAGATCAAAATAAGGCAGCGGATAAAAATGTATCCGCCGCCCATCCTTGTGAAATTTCACCGGGAAAGCCGCCTGTTCCGGACGGTTGTGAATGGTGATTCCTTGTTTTTTTAGCAAAGAGGCGCCTACCGCCACCCGGTCGGGCCCGTCGTGATTGCCTGTGACGGCAAGAAGCGGAACGCCTTCCTCGCTCAAAGCGTCGATCACCCGGTCAAACAAACGGATCGCCTCCACCGGCGCAATCTGCCGGTCATAGATATCTCCCGCCAATATTACGCAATCAGGATGCTCCTGCCTCACCGTAGGCAAAAAGACCTGGTTCACAAAATACTCCTGGTCAGGCAGCAAAGAACGCCCATAGATAGTCTTCCCCAAATGCCAGTCTGAGGTATGCAGCAAACGGAACATAACTATCTTCTCCTGCCCGGCGTGGGTTCGGTGGGTATCACTGCGTTGAACACCGCATAGCTTTTTCCGGTAATTTTACGGTCCGCGTGCATACAGCCGAAAAACCACTTTTTATATTTAACCTCCTTGGAGAGCTCCTCCAAAAAGGCCTCCAGGGCGCTGACATAATTGCCTTTGCTGTCCAATGTGTTGCGCACACTGATGGGCGGTTCATGAGTGATGATATAATCAACATCCCTTCCCACCTTGTTCAGATTATCCACCGCAACGCGCATCTCCTGGATGCTGGGGATTTGCCGGGCCCACCATTTGCCCGCCTCCATCCGAACCTCCCGGTCTGGGCTCTCCCCGCCTCCAAAGGCCAGGATCTTTTTCCCTTCCAGCTCGTAGATTTCGCCCCGCCGCAAATGATATAGATTTCCGCAGATGTGATGAACTTTCCCTCCGCAGAACTCCATCTCCGGGTATTGATCCAACAGATCATAGTTTTCATGGGCGCCGTCCACAAACAGGATCTGGTACTTTTTCTTTCCCAGCTTGTCCAGAATCTTCTGCTCCTGTTCGCCGCCTTCCCAAATGAATCCGAAATCACCACATATAATCAGCGTATCGCCTTTTTTCAATTTTTTCAACACGGGATCGTCAAATCTGCGAATGTCCCCATGCGTGTCTCCCGTTACAAAAATCAAGGTGCATGCCTCCAATTATTTCAAAATTTTCATTTGCCTTTGTTTTGAAACTATTGTAGAATAAATTATATCATACCATACTGGAGGCAAAAGTTCTATGAGAAAAAAGTTAATTCTTCTCCTATCCTTCGTAATTCTTATCAGCATGGCCTGCCCCCTCCTTTCCGTGCAGGCGGCTACGTTTCAGAACGATGTGGAAACTTCCACGAAATCCCTTTACTTATATAATGTGGATTTTGAAACCCCGGTGTATGAGAAGAACGCGCAGGAACGCCGGTCTCCAGCCTCTACCACAAAAATTATGACCTATATTATTACCATAGAAAACGTGAAGGACCCGGACGACACCTTGGTGACCGTCACCAAAGATGTGGTGGATCAGCTTTTGGGCACAGGAAGCTCTATGTCCGGCGTTTTGCCGGACGAGCAGCTCACGGTAACCCAGTTGCTGCACTGCCTGATGATTCCTTCCGGCAACGATGCCGCCATGGTCCTGGCTAACTACGTGGGCGGCGGCAACATCCAAACTTTTGTCGACAAGATGAATGAAAAGGCCCGGGAACTCGGCTGCGCCAACACCCATTTTACCAATCCCCATGGCCTTTATAACGAGGAGCATTATACCACGGCGGAGGATCTTACCAAGATTGCCCGTTACGCTATGGATACCCCTAAATTCATGGAAATCACCAGTAAGATGACCTACGAGCTTCCGCCCTCCAACGTGCGTCCCACCCCAAAAATCCTGGAAAACACCAATTCCATGATGCTCTCCAGCAGCGTCTATTATTATCAATACGTCAAGGGCATCAAAACCGGCTGGATTGACGAGGCGGGAAAGTGTCTGGTTTCTACCGCCAGTAAAGACGGTTACTCCTACCTGTGCGTAGCCCTTGGAGGCCTGGATAAGGACGACGAGGGGGAAAAATACGACGGCTCCATGGTGGACACCCGTCGCCTCTATCGGTGGGCTTTTGAAAATCTAGAGCGTAAATCCATCGTCACCCTTGATAAGATGGTGGCCGAAGTCCCCCTGGAGCTGGCCTGGCAAAAGGACCGGCTTCAGCTATTGCCAAAGGAATCGGTACAGGCTCTGCTCCCCAAGGACGTGGAACTGGCCAGCATCACCATCACACCCAACGACGATGTGGTGGAAAGCGTCACCGCTCCCGTTAAACAGGGTACAATTCTTGGCACCGCCACCTTAAGCTACGCAAATCAGGTACTGGGCACCGTGGATCTTGTGGCCGCTGAGGATGTCAACCGCAGCGAACTTCTTTATATTTTAAACGGCGCGAAAAAGATCGTCACTTCCAAGTGGTTTTTATTCTCCGCCGCTCTGCTGGTAGTATTGTTTATTGTTTATCTAATTTTATCCACCATCTATACCAAACGAAACAAACGCCGCCGCAAGGTTAAAAAATACCGCAAGCTGTAAATAAACGTCCCGCCCTTGTCCCAATCGAATCAAGGAGGCTTCAACGCATGGAACAACGAGAAATCAAACCGGTATCCCCGGAGGAAATCAATAAACTTAGCCGTTTGGCGGAGGAAATCTGGACCGAACATTATGCGGGTATCATCAGCCAAGGACAAATCTCCTATATGGTGGAAAAATTCCAGTCTTCTCACGCCATTCAAGAGCAAATCAGGCAGGGTTATCACTATTTTTGGCTATGCTTAAACGGGCAGACAGCGGGTTACCTGTCCATCAAGCCGGAGGACGGCTCCCTGTTTCTCAGCAAGATTTATATTCAAAAGGAGTATCGCGGCAAAAAACTGGCGGCCTGTGCGGTGAATTATCTCACCACGGTATGCCAGCAACAGGGCCTTTCTAACATTTGGCTAACTGTAAATAAGCGCAACAGCGGTTCCATTGCCGCCTATGAGCGCTTAGGGTTTCATAAAGTACGGGAACAAACAGCTGATATCGGACAGGGATACGTGATGGACGACTACATTATGGAACTCCCTATTTCCTGAAATAAATCTTAACAGGCGGCCTTCTCACGTTGACAATTGCATATTCTTTGTATTACAAAAAGCACCAGGGATCGCTTCCCTGGTGCTTTTTACCGTTGACTGCAAATTTCCTATAATTATGCCCTTTTTGCCGTGACAATAAAGCCGTCCTGATTATTCCCCGAAATGGAATATTCCGTCTGCTTGGGCACCTGAATTTCGGTTCGTTCTCCCTGTCCTTTCACATAATAGATCTCATATTTCTGGCCTGCATCGTCGGTGACATTCAAATGAGGTTTGTCAAACGGATAGTCTTTTAAAAATTCAATATACTCTTCCAGGCAAAAGCCATGCTGGTTCATAATATAAGCGTGAGGAATCCCCACATAGCGAAAATGCCACGGCTCATAATCGATTCCAGTAATCTCTTCCTTATCCTCAGGAAAGCGAACCACAAACCCGTATTGATAGCAATTTTGGTTGATCCATGCGCATTTTCCTGTGCCAGCGTACTCCATGCTGATCCCAAGATCTGTATAGATGCTAAAGTCAATTCCATAGCCGCTATGATGTTCGCTGCCGCCCGGTTTGGCCACCCACAAAGCGGCTTCTTCCTCTCCTTTTTGCTCCACTTCCCTCTGGAACAGAGATTCCTGAAGCTCTTTGGAACGATACCCGCTGGCTACCAGCAGATCTCCAAATCCAGTTGCCTGCCGGAAAGCGCCCAGCATGGCGTCCAAAGGTTTCATAACAGCTCGATTTACCTTTACATTTCGGTCACTCACCTTGTAATTGCCCTGTTTTTGCTCCAAAACTCCCACCAAATCGCCCTCTTCCTTAAACTGACAGAGGTTTTTGTTATTCACCAAAATCAGCGGGCCTTTGTACATGTCTTCCTTTTCTTTGGTGACGGTTTCATATTGTTTCGTTTCCACAGGAATTGTGGAAACGACCACACCGGATGTATTTTTCTCGGGCCGGGCTGAAGCCGGAGCCGGCTGAAAGTACTCTACAAAAATGTATGAGCCCACCAGGGCGACTGCTATCGCGAAAATCAACAGCAGTGAGAAGATTACCGAACGCTTTACCCAAATTTTACGCTTGCTTGTCCTATATGTTGCCATCAATCATACCTCCTGTTTACTAGCATACCCAAAGTTTAGCATGGTAATAAAGGAGGCGCTTTACTTTTTTCTGTAAAACTTCTTAACTTTTTCTTACAATCACACTTTGATTCGCGCCGCTGTTTTCCTGCTTGTATCTCATGGTTTTTACTCCGGAGGACTTCATTGGACAAAAGAACCGCCCTACAGCCAAGGCTTAAAGCCGGTCTCTCCTAGCGTCCAAGCGAAACGCATATCCCTTTGCCTCTTTGATTTCGGCAGGATATGGCGTCCCTCATATGGGCAGACAGATGGTGAATTCCGTATATTGGTCGTCGCTTTGCGCCTGTATGGTTCCCCCATGCAGCTCCACGATCTCTTTGGCGATGGCAAGTCCAAGACCGGCGCCCCCAGTCTTGGTGGAACGAGAATCGTCCAAACGGTAGAACTTTTCAAAGATATTCTGTAATTGATGAGCGGGAATCTTTCTGCCCACATTGCGGAATTTTATCACGGCTTGACCTTCTCCCTGCCAAAGCCCCACACGGATCAGACTTCCCTCCTTGCTGTACAGGATAGCGTTGCGCAACAGGTTATCAAACACACGCGCCAGCTTGTCGGCGTCCCCAAAATAGAACACCTGCTGGGCGGACTCCACCTCACAGCGCAGCCCTTTTTCCGCAAGCTGGGGATAAAACTCCTCTACCAATTGGCGCAGCATCATGGAAAGGTTGATCTCTCCTGTTTCCAGTTGAATATTTTGCAGGCTAAACCGAGTAATTTCAAAAAATTCGTTGATTAAGCTTTCCAGTCTTTGCGCTTTATCTAGGGAGATGCCCACATATTTCTGACGCAACTGCAAAGGTAGATCCTCCTCCTCGCTGAGCAGACTTAAATATCCAATTACCGAGGTCAGCGGCGTTTTTAAATCATGGGCCAAATACACCACCAGATCATTCTTTCTCTGCTCCGCTTCCCGGGCAGTCTGCTGATTGCGCAGGCTCTCATATTTGATGGAATTGAGCTTATTTTCAATCTCCGCAAAGTCGGGAGGCAGCGTCACCAGTTTATCATCCTTTTGAAATACCCGGTCAATGGCTTTTACAATCATCAAAATATATTGGGACATCTTATTGACAGTAAAATAAAGAGAACAAAAGAGCATCAACAAAAGAAAAATAATAAGAATGGTCCACTTATTCTGGATAAAAAAATCGTACAACCAAATGTTGGTATGGGAAAGAACCTCGGCCAGCAGATCGTTAAACAGCCCATCCGCCAACAGCAAAAAGATTCCCAGCCCGGCAAAACAGGCGAAAATTTTCAGAACGATCTCCAGAGTTACCTTGTATCGAAACCGCCGCAGTGTTTTATCCTTCAATTTTATACCCCACTCCCCATACCGTTTTGATAAATTTGGGGTTGCGAGGCGGCTCTCCCATTTTTTCCCGCAGCCGGCGGATATGTACCATCACGGTGTTGTTGGATTCCAAATACTTCTCGCCCCACACCGATTCAAACAGTTCTTCGGCGGACAGCACGGTTCCTCTGCGCTCGCACAAAATCCAGAGCAGAGAAAACTCAATGGGGGTCAACGAAAGCTCTTTGCCGTAAAGAGAACAGGCGTGGGTCTCCCGGTTGATAACCAGTCCGGAAAAATCGATAACCTGGCCCGGGGCCGCCCCAGCGTTATAACGGGTATAGCGCCGGATCTGCGCCTTTACCCGGGCCAGTAGCTCCATGGGATGAAACGGCTTGGTGATGTAATCGTCGGCCCCTATAGCCAATCCGGTAATCTTATCAATATCCTCCACCTTAGCGGTCAGCATAATCACCGGGAAGTTGTGGGTTTCCCGGATTCTTTTGCATAAATCAAAGCCGTTCATACCGGGCAGCATCACATCCAGCAGAGCCAAATCCAATTGGTTTTGCTCCACACATTGCAAGGCCTGGGAGGCATCATAACACTTGTATACGGTAAACCCTTCGTTGTTCAGGTAGAGCCCCACCAAATCCGCGATCTCCTTTTCGTCGTCCACCACTAAGATTGCAGCCATTCCGTTTCCTCCTTATGCATGTTCTTCGCTTTTCACTGCTGTGACTTTGCTTTCATCAAAGGATGCTTCAATCCGGTATCCGGGCGGACACACCAAAAATTCCTCCGGATCCCACTTTCCGGCGAGCAGCCGTTGAAGCATGCCCATATCCCCTTCCAGCCTCTTCATCTCCCACCCATGATACCGGGCGGTTTCCTCCGTAATTTTCAGGTATTCCTCCTCCCAAGGTCCGGGGAAAGTAATATATCCGCAGTATCGGTACTTACCGCTCCATGCCTCATCCTGTTCTTTCAGATACTGGGCGTTGTCCTCTCCATATCGGTCCCGGTATTCCTGATAGGTCTGCTCCAACTGTTCCCTGGTAGGCAGATAGGCGCTCTCCACCCACCCGTGGTTGAGCCAATAGATACCGTTGTACCGATGGAATAGTTGAAGATATCTTTTTTGAGATCCCAGAAAAACACCGATGCAGTCGTCGGTTCTGGGCAACACGATGGGGATGCTCTTCGCCTTAATTCCTACTACGCCGTTGGAACACAGCCCATACCCCAACGCGATGGCGTCGGGGCGGCGCTTGGAAATTCCTTCCTCCACGCGGGATTCCACCTGATCCACAGCTTGCTCCACCATACGCCGGAGCATCTCGGGGGTGTCGTGCAGGCCCTGAGGCAGCAGGGTCAGTTCAATCACATTTGGGCTTACGGCCGCCAGCGCGTAAAGCTGCCTGCTGAACACCTGGCAGGCAATCACATGAATTCTCAAACGTTTCACCCTCCTTATGCTCCGGAAACATTGAAACAAACCGTATAAAATTTATTATACCATAGATGATCGCGCTTTCCTATGGGCGGTCCATGTTCCTTCTTTCGCCAATTTGTGTCAGAGACTCTCCAATAAAAACACCGCTCCAAACTCGTATACAGGTCTGTCATCCCCATGTCATAAATAGAAAAAAGACGAAACATTCTATGATGAACATTTCGTCTTTTCTTTATTCGCCTGGAATTTCTTCGCTGAGAATGCGTCGATTTTCCGCGCTTCTTTTCATTGATCTACTTATTTTTTCAGCGCCAGAACTTCCTTCACAGCGGATACGATGTCCTGGGCGCGCATGCGATAAACCTCTTTCAGATAGTCCATTTTACCCACCTGTCCGAACTGATCCTGTACGCCCACTGCGCGCAGCGGCACCGGGCATTCCTCCATCAGAACCTCGCACACAGCGGATTTCAAACCGCCGATGACATTGTGATTTTCCGCCGTGACCACCGCGCCGGTCTTTTTGGCAGAAGCCACCACCGCCTCGCGGTCGATGGGCTTAATGGTGTGGATGTTGATAATCTCGGCGCTGATTCCCTCGCTTTTCAGGGTTTCGTTGGCCACCATAGTCTCTTGTGTCATGATGCCAGAGGTAAAAATGGTAACGTCCGTTCCCTCCTGGATGGGGGAAGCTTTGAATAGTTCAAACTTATAATCCGCCGGGAACACATCGCCGATTACCTTGCGGAACATGCGGATGTACACCACGCCGTGATAGTCAGTGAGAGCAGGCAGAGCCGCCTTGAATTGTACGGCATCCACCGGCTCGAAGATCACTACTTCGGGGATGCTGCGCAGCACGCCGATATCCTCCATACTCATGTGAGTTCCGCCGTTGAACTCGGCGCTGATCCCTGGATCGGAGCCCACAATTTTAACGTTCTGTTTGGCATAGGCGCAGGAAATCGCGATCTGGTCGCAGATTCTGCGGGTGGCGAAGGGAGTGAACGTGGTGATAAAAGGCACAAAACCGTAACTGCTCATTCCGGCGGCGATCGAAGCCATATTCTGTTCCGCGATTCCCACGTCAAAGGCACGCTCCGGGAAGAGCTTGCGCAGGTTCATCACGCCGTTGGGTTTTGCCAAGTCCGCATCAATTACCACAATATTTTCATTTTCCGTCATCATTTTTTCCAATTCGGATGACAGTACCTGACGCATTTCCATTACTGAATCCCTCCTAATTCCGCAAGGCCCGCTTCCATTTGCTCCTTGCTGATCGGCATGCTATGGTTCGCCACGCCCTCTTTTTCCACAAAAGAAATTCCCTTACCCTTAACGGTGTTGAGAATAATCATTGAGGGTTTGTCGGAACACTTAGCGGAACTGATAGCAGCGTCAATGGCGCTCACGTCGTTGCCGTCGTCCACCACAATAACGTTCCAGCCAAAAGCGCGCCATTTGTCATCCAGCGGCTCTAAGCCGCAAATCTCCTCAATGGTGCCGTCGATCTGCATTTTGTTGTAATCGGTAAAAGCAATCACATTATCAAGCTTCTGCTGGGCGGCGAACATAGCGGCTTCCCATATCTGTCCTTCCTGAGATTCGCCGTCTCCAATAATGGTGTAAATGGTGGCGCCGTCCTTGCGGATCTTGGAGGCTTTGGCGGCCCCCATGGCGCAGGAAAAGCCTTGGCCCAGAGATCCGGTGGTCATATCCACACCGGGCGTCCGATTCATATCGCAATGACTGGGCAGGTTGGTGGCGGGCTGGTTTAAAGTGAGCAGCCAGCTCTCGTCAAAATACCCCTTGGTGCTCAGCATAGCGTATACCGCGGGACCGCTGTGTCCCTTGGAAACGATGAGACGGTCTCTTCCCTCCATTTTGGGATTGCTGGGGTCGATGTTCATCTGCTTCTCATACAGCACAACCAGCAGCTCCACAATAGAGAGAGAGCCTCCGATATGGCCCACGCCCAGCGTGCCGATTGTTTTGAGCAGCGCTTTTCTTACTTCTACGCATTTGGCCTGTAAATCCACCATAGTTTCAAGATCATCCTTTCTCTCAATAGGCGGGATTTCTTCCCTTTTATCACTCGGACGTTAGAACGGGGGCGATGCTCCCTCTCAGCCAAAGGCCAAAAGCACAAACGCCCTGCATCTGTAAGATTGTCAAAGCCCATTTCACATAACCAAAAACCGTATCATTTCCCGCGCCAGACGGCAGCGCCCCTCGCGGCGCGATTTCCCTTAAAATCTCCGGCTTGTTCCTGGAACGCTCCATATCGGGCGCGGGAATTTGCCTTACGCAGGGTTCGGTTCCAAGCTGGTTTATGAGCTTGTCTGCAATCTCTTTTCTACCGTTGCGATTCCAGTTGTTTATTATATCACAACATGTGCGCAAATGCACGAAAAAAGGGACACTTCCCAATAGAAAGTGTCCCCAAATAACTGTGAACAACCTGTATTTGAATTGTGGAATTAGTCTGTCATAGAAGCGTACATGAAGTATTTAAAGCCCAAGGGCGAATCATAAAACCCTTGCAATTTTGGGTTCTTCAGATAAAGGTCCTGCACATAGTACAGCGGGGCTACAGGCATTTCTTCCATCAGGATATCCTCCGCTTCGTGCATCAGTCGGAATCGCTCCTCCCGGTCGCCGCTTTGCTGAGCCTTCTTTATCAGCTCGTCGTACTTTTGATTCGACCACATGGCGTTGTTGTTTCCTGATCCGGACATCCACATATCCAAAAAGGAAATGGGATCATTGTAATCGGCAATCCATCCATGACGGGCAATCTGATAGTCCCCGTTCTTTCGGGTATCGATAAAGACGTTCCAGTCCTGGGAAGCCGCCTTTACGGTGATCCCCAATTGACTTTTCCACATGTCGATGAGGCTTTCCGCCACTTCTAAATGAGGGGTGGCGGGGTTGTACATATACTCCACCACCGGGAATCCTTCTCCATTGGGAAACCCTGCCTCGGCCAGCAGCTTCTTGGCCTCCGCCACATTGCTTTCGTAATCGGTTTCTTTCACCGACCAATAGCCGCCGCCCTCTTCGCGGAACTTTTTAGAGGTATCCGCGTCAAACACGGTATCGGGCACAAATCCGTCCGCCGGATTCTCCCCCACCTTAGTAATGCGGTCCACCAGATAATTCCGATCAATGGCCAAAGACAGCGCCTTTCTCACCCTGGGATCGTTAAACGGCTCCTTTTCGGTCTGAAAGATGATGAAATAGGTTCCCAGCTGACGAGTGGTCTGGAAATCCTCTTTCTCCTTCCACGCCCCGATCTCAGCATTGGGCATTGAGTCCGCCAGCACGATGTCGCCGTTTTCATAGGCGGTTAAAATGGCGTTGTCGTCCTCCAGCAGCACAAAACGGATCTGCTGGGGCACAAGCTCGCTCAGGCCATAATAGTGCTGATTTTTTTCCATCACAATGGCCTCGTTGTGCTTCCATTCCACCATTTTATAGGGACCGTTTCCCACATAGGTGGAAGGATCGCGGGTCCAGTTATCGTTGCCTTCCACCATGTCTTTACGCACCGGGTAGTAAACGGGAAATGCCAGCAGCTCCTCAAAGTAGGTGCAAACCGACTCCAGCGTAATCTCCAGCGTACGCTCGTCGATGGCCCTGATTCCCAACTGAGTGAGATCGGTAATGTCGCCGCTGGTAATGGCTGCCGCATTTTTTACCGGCTCCATCATATAAGCGTACTCGGCGGCGGTATCGGGGTTTACAATCCGCTGCCAGGAATAAACAAAGTCCTCCGCCTTCACGGGCTGCCCGTCCGACCATTTTGCGTCGGACCGCAAGGTAACGGTATAGCTTAGCTTGTCGTCGCTCAGGGTAATCTTCTCCGCTTGCGCCAGCTGCGGTTTCCCTTCTTTGTCCAGTTTTGTCAATCCTTCAAAGGTATGCACCAGCATGGTACCTCCGTCCACCGCGGTGTTTAGAGCGGGATCGATGCTGTTTGGCTCCGGACCTACGTTTACCGATAGAATCTGTCCGGACGCGCTCCCCTGCTGGTTAGAGCCTTCGCCGCCCGGCTGCTTATTCTGCGCGCATCCCGCAAAAGCCAGCGCACAAAGTGCGGCTGCAAGCAAGAGCGCGATCAGTTTCTTCCTCATAAAAAACCTCCTGCGTCTATTCTGGGTCGTCTATTTCCAAAACGGTTCCGATTAAGAAACAATTCGTCGGTCGGAACCAACTCTTTCTCTATTTCCATGTTCGCGCCGCCGATCCGGCAGCGTAAATCCGGGCGTTCTCCGTTCGGCTTTAAAACTCGCCAATGCGGTGACACGCGGCGTAGTGTCCCGGCTCATGTTCCTTCCATTCCGGTACCTCTTGGGCGCACATCTCGGTAGCGTAGGGACATCGAGTCCGAAACCGGCAGCCGGAAGGCGGGTGGAGCGGGCTTGGCACATCCCCCTGTAGCACAATGCGTTTTTTCTTGCGGCTTTCCTGGGGATCGGGAACCGGGATAGCGGAAAGCAACGCTTGGGTATAGGGATGAATGGGATTGTGATAAAGGGTGTCGCTGTCAGCCAACTCCATCAGTTTGCCCAAATACATCACCCCAATTCGGTCGCTGATGTGTTTAACGATGGAAAGATCATGGGCAATAAACAGATAGGTAAGCCCCATCCTCTCCTGCAACTCTTCAAACATATTGACCACCTGGGCCTGAATCGATACATCAAGCGCGGATACCGGCTCGTCGCAGACAATAAACTGGGGATCCACCGCCAGCGCTCTGGCAATTCCTACCCGCTGGCGCTGACCGCCGGAAAACTCGTGGGGATACCGGTTGGAGTGCTCGCTGTTGAGTCCCACCGTTTCCAGCAGGGATAAAATCATTTCCTTCCGCTGCTGTTTGTTTTCCGCCAAATGATGGATATCAATGGGTTCCCCTATAATGTCCCCCACCGTCATACGGGGATCCAGCGAGGCATACGGGTCCTGAAACACGATCTGCATCTGTTTCCGGTAGGGCAAGAAATTCCCCTTGGTGACGTCCGTGCCATCGAAAAGAATGTTTCCCCCGGTTGGCTCATGCAGACGAAGGATGGTGCGGCCTATGGTGGTTTTTCCGCATCCGCTCTCTCCCACCAATCCCAATGTCTCTCCTCGGTTAATGAAAAAACTGACGTCGTCCACCGCCTTGATTTCATTGCTGTGAAAGGCCTTTCCCTTCACTGGAAAATATTGTTTCAGGTGCTGTACCTCCAGCAGTTTTCGGTTCATAAGGTTCCCCCTCCCCTTTCAAAAGCTTGCTTTTGCAGCAGCCAGCAGGCGCTTTGGTGTCCCTCGCCCAATTCCGTGTAGGGCGGCATCTCCCGCAGGCACACCTTCATGGCGTGTTCACAGCGGGCGGCAAACGGGCACCCCTTGGGAGGATTTAATAAATCCACCGGGGCTCCCTCAATGGGGATAAGCTTTTCCTTGCGGTCATCGGTAAGCTTTGGGATCGAGCGAAGCAATCCCGACGTATAGGGGTGCTTGGGATGGTAAAAGATGTCGTCGGTTTTTCCGATCTCAACCACCTTGCCCGCGTACATTACGGCGATGCGGTCGCACACGTCCGACACCACCCCAAGATCATGCGTAATCAAAATGATTGACATTCCAATCTTTTTCTTTAGCTCCACCATCAGATCCAAAATCTGCGCCTGGATGGTCACATCCAGCGCGGTAGTAGGCTCGTCGGCAATCAAGAGCTTGGGCTCGCAGGCCAGCGCCATGGCGATCATTACCCGCTGGCGCATGCCGCCGGAAAACTCGTGAGGATATTGCTTTAGGCGTTTTTCAGGCTCGTTGACTCCCACCAGCCGCAATAGCTCAATTGCTCGTTCCCTGCGCCGTTTTTTATCTTGATCTGTGTGCAATCTCAGCATCTCCGACAACTGGCTGCCTATGGTATACACCGGATTTAACGAGGTCATTGGGTCCTGAAAGATAATGCCGACCTCTTTCCCCCGCATCTTTTGAAACTCCTTTTCCTTCATGGTTTCGATCCGGTGACCGTTAAAACGCACCGATCCTCCCACGATCTTGCCAGGTTCGGCCACGATGCCCATCAGGGTGTAGGCGGACACGCTCTTTCCGCTGCCAGACTCTCCTACGATACCCAGCACCTCTCCCTCCTGCATTTGATAGGTGACGCCGCTGACAGCCTGCACCTCCCCGGCGGGGGTGAAAAAGGAAACCTTAAGGTCTTTGATCTCTAAAAGTGTTTTTTCGTTCATAACGATCCTCCTATTCCTGTGGCCAACCTGTCTCGGCAATCCAAGCGCGCGGCGCACGACTGCTACAAACAGTTTTCCCTCTATTATGTCTGAAGGAGAAAGCGCTTTGGAATTTTCCTTTTTGTCCCTTTTTACCTTTTTAGCTTGGGATCAAACGCATCCCGCAGTCCATCCCCCAGCAGATTAAAAGCCAAAATAATCAGACTGATGGCAATCGCTGGCGCAAACAGCCGGAAGGGATAGGATGAAATGCCTCCAATGGCGTCCGCCGCCAGAGAACCCAGGCTGGGCATGGGAGCAGATACGCCCAGCCCCAAAAAGCTCAAAAAGGACTCCACAAAAATGGCAGCGGGGATTTGCAGCCCTGTGGTCACAATCAGGGTACCTAAACAATTGGGCAGAATGTGTTTGCGGATGATTCTTGGGTGTGAGGCGCCCAGCGCCCGAGCTGCGGTGATGTATTCCTGCTCCTTCAAGGACATTACCTGACCTCTTACGATACGGGCCATGCCCACCCAGTAAAGCAAGCTAAACGTGATAAAAATACTCACAAGCCCCGGCCCGATCATCGCCAGGCTTTTAAACACGCCTCCCGACTCAAATAAATTGTTCAGCGGCTGCTTAAGGGTCACCTGCAATAAAATAATCACTAAAATCTCCGGCACCGCATAGATGATATCCACAAATCGCATCATCACCATGTCCACCTTACCGCCGAAATATCCCGAGATGGAACCATACAGAGACCCGATCACAAGCACTAAGGCGCTGGCAACCAACCCCACCAGCAACGAGATCCTCGAACCCATCATCACCCGGATTGCCACATCCCGGCCATGGGTGTCGGTGCCTAAGATGTGGGGAAACACGCTTTCCCCAGCGTCGATTCTCGCCTGCTCGCCGGCAGAATACTGCATGGGCCACAAATCCTCGCTTCCGCGAATTTGCTGGTCATACCGGTAGGGATAAAAGCAAGGCACGACAAATGCAAAAATCATCACTATTAATATCACGAACAGGGAGGTCATGGCCACCTTATTTTTGCGAAAGCGCCCGAGCGCATCCTTCCAATACGTGACGCTCTCACGCATGGAGCTGTGCTGCCGCTTTTCATCGGCGTCGGCGGGGAGAAAATCGTTGGCGTTGAGCTGTAAGCGAAACGGATTTTTTTTCGGATTGGATTCCATGGTTGTTCCCGCCTTTCTATTTGAGTTTGATCCGGGGATCCACCAGCTTATAGCCGATGTCCACCAGCATATTCATAAGCACCAACAAAGCTGCCAAAAAGATACCGACTCCCATAATCATGGGATAGTCCCGCACGTTGATGGCCTTGATAAATTCTCGTCCCAACCCAGGGATATTAAAGATTTTTTCCACAACAAAGCTGCCTGTCAGGGTATAAGCCAGCAGCGGGCCGAGATAGGTGATTACCGGCGCCACCGCGTTGCGCAGGGCATGCTTAAAGAGGATAAAAAAACGTTTGACCCCCTTGGCCCGGGCGGTGCGGATATAGTCCTGGCTGAGAACGTCCAGCATGCTGGAGCGCATCAGGCGTGTAATATATGCCATGGGATAAAACGCCAGGGTAAAGGCAGGTAGAATATAATGGGCCGGAGTGGACAGCCCCATGGTGGGCAGAACCCCGCCCAGCCCGGAGATTAAAAAGGTGGCCACCACAAAACCCGGCACTGCAATTCCCAAAGTGGAAACCACCATTAAAACGCTGTCGGCAGCCTTTCCCCGCTTCAAAGCCGCGATGCATCCCATGGGAATGCCCAACGCCACAGCCAATAGAATCGATAATCCGCCCAGTCTAGCGGATACTGGAAAGGTATCCGCAATGATATCATTGATGGGACGTCCTCTCTGTTTCAGCGAAACCCCCAAATCGCCTTGGGCTAGCTTGCTAAGATAATTTCCATACTGTACGATCACCGGCTGATCCAACCCATATTTTTCATTAAGCGCGGCCTCCACCGCTGGACTTGGCGCTTTCTCCGCCCGAAACGGCCCGCCCGGCACCAGATTCATCAAAAAAAAGGTGATGGTGGAGATCAGGAATACTGTCAATATTGCGGACAGTACGCGCTTGATCACATATTTGGTCACAGATGCCACTCCTTTGCTGTTGTTACGAAAAGGCGTTTAAAACGTCCAACCGATACGCCGCTTTCCGGCGGTCTTCCTTTGGATGAAATCTACGGCCTCATCCGTTTTCAAGCGGCTATTTCCTAAGCTATCTAAAGCCTTGGAAGCTGCTTATATGTTGCCTTCATACGTCTGTTGCATTATAACATGCATGCAAGTTCCATTCAACAACTTGCAATATTTACCTACCCAATCTTTGCATTTATTTTCGGGCATAAAAAAAGTAGGATATGTAATTAGTTTCACATATCCTACAAACATTATCCGTTTTTAAGAAGAACACTTTTGCTTTTTATTCAAGCATGTTCCTCAATTCTCCTATTAAACCTGGATTTGTCCAAAATTCTCCTTAAAAATTCCAAAAATTTCTTTGCCATAAACAGACACGTAAAATCTGGAATCATCCCTCCAGATTTCCAGGACCAAACCCCAAAGGCAACAGCTGTTTTAAATAATACATTGAATATTCCTCTTCTGATTTTGCAAGAATAATTTTAAAATTATTCATATCGCAAAATTCTGCCAGCATTTGTCGGCACACTCCGCAGGGAGGACACAGCTTTTTCACCGGAGTCCTGTCTCCTTCTCCTCCCACGATAGCGATTGCCGCAAATCGAGTACAGCCGTTTGATACCGCACATCCAATCGCGGTGCGTTCGGCGCATTGGGTCACCGAATAGGCGGCGCATTCCACGTTACAACCGGTATAGATTTCTCCCTGCTGAGTCAGCAGGGCGGCTCCCACCTGAAACCGGGAGTAGGGCGCGTAAGCCTGTTCTCTTGCCGCAACCGCCGCCCGAATTAAGGCTCGAATCTCTATCTTCCGCTCACTCACAAGGCAGTCTCCAAAGCGATCTCCATCATCTGGGTAAAGGTCTTTTCTCTCTCTCCTGCCGTGCACTGTTCGCCGGTAAGGGGACAATCGGAGATGGTGCAGATGCACAACGCGTTCTTACCTGTCCGGGCCGCAGTATAATAAAGGGCAGCCGATTCCATTTCCACCGCCAACACCCCCATCTTTTTCCAGTCAGCTAAACTGTCGGCGTCATCGTAAAAGTTGTCGGAACACAGCACATTGCCCACATAAGGCGTCACCCCTGCCCTCCGGGCGGCGGCATGTGCTTTTTGAAGCAGGCTAAAACTTGCGGTAGGAGCAAATATCCCAGGCAGCCGGTATTGGGCTGCAAAATTGGAGTTCGTGCAGCTTCCCATGGCCAGAACAATGTCCCGCAGATGCAGCTCCGGCCCCACCGCCCCCGCCGAGCCGATCCGAATGATATTTTCCACCTCATAAAAATGAAACAGCTCGTATGAGTAAATTCCCATGGAAGGCATTCCCATTCCGCTGGCCATCACGGATACCGGCGTTCCCTTATAAGCCCCGGTATAACCCTGTACCCCGCGGACATTATTGACCAGCCGGGCGTTATCCAGGAAATTTTTTGCAATAAATTGGGCGCGCAAAGGATCTCCGGGCATCAACACAGTGCTTGCAAAGTCGCCCTTCCGGGCCTCGTTGTGGGGAGTAGGCACACACATAATTGGTTCCTCCTTTTATGATTTTAACATTCAATTGTTCTTTGTCGGTTCCAGCGTCTTTTTGTTTTGGAACAATTTTCGATACATCACCGCAAATACGGTCATTGTGGTGCAAGAAGCCAGGAAATCCGCCACTGGTTCCGCAGCGTAGATTCCCCATAGTCCAAATCCAAAGGCCCTGGTAAACAGATAAACCAAGGGAATCAACAGAACCACCTTGCGCAGCATAGCCATCAACAGGGAGATCTTGGCTTGTCCCACCGCTACAAAGGTCTGCTGGCAGGCGATTTGCGCACCCATCATAAAGATAGCCGACATAAATACCCGGATCGCGGGCACGGTAGCCTCCATCATCTCCGGCTTATTATTAAAAATGGAAATAAACGCCTGGGGAAATACCATCATACTCAGCCACACTGTAGTGGAGATGCCCAGAGAGGCGCACAAAAAGATTTTAAACGCCCGACGCACACGGTCCATCTTTTGCGCGCCGTAATTGTAGCTGATTACCGGCTGGGTTCCCTGAGCCAGTCCCTGCAAAGGCAGCATAAAAATCTGCATGGCGCTGGAGATGATCGTCATGGCGCCCACCGCGGTATCCCCTCCATAACGCTGTAAGTTTGAATTAAGCACCACGTTGAGGAGACTCTCAGTGGCCTGCATGGTAAACGGGGAAACACCCAGCGCCAGCACCGGCAACAGTACCTTCCATTGAATCCGCAGGTTTTTCCAGCGGATTTTAAGCACCGTCTTTTTTCCAAACAAAAAGAACAGCACCCAAACCGCCGATACCGCCTGAGAAATCACCGTGGCCAGCGCGGCTCCCTTCACCCCCAGATTCATGCCGAAGATAAAGAGAGGATCCAGCGCAATGTTCAGTACCGCGCCGATCACCACCGTCAACATCCCTGTTTTCGCAAATCCCTGGGTATTGATAAAGCTGTTCATGCCCAGGGAGATCTGTACAAAAATAGTGCCCGTCAAATAGATGGTAAGGTAGTCCATGGCATATTCTATTGTAAACGCACTGGCGCCGAACATCATGAGCAAGGGCCGCTCAAAGATTAAAAATATCGCGGTCAGCATTACTGATACGCCGATCAGCGCGGCAAAACAATTGCCCAAAATTTTTTCGGCCCCCCTGGTATTGCCCTCCCCCATTTTAATCGCGGCCAAAGGTGCGCCTCCCATGCCAATTAAAGCGCTGAAAGCGGCGATCAACATAATGATAGGAAACGTCAATCCCAATCCGGTAAGGGCCAGATGGCCGTTCTCCGGCATATGACCGATATAAGCCCGGTCCACCATATTGTAAAGGGCATTGATCAACTGCGCGGCGATGGCGGGCAAGGACAGTTTCAAGATCAGCTTTCCCACGCTGTCCCTTCCCAAATCATTTTTCTGCCTGATTTCCAAAAAATTACCTCCTGAACTAGTATCTAAATAAAACAGTATGCGGCCATGGGCGTCTGGCTGTTGTCTTGCGCCCTCATTTCTAATCAATCGCCCTTCCTTTCCCGATGAAACGAACCCTCACATTCCGCTCCAAAATCGGTTGGAAGCCAAATCCCACGGCCAAACAAAGGGCTGTAAGCGTGCGGATTTAATATCCCAGCGCTTCTCCCACCAGAATCACATGGATCCGTCCTTTGATCCGCTGCTGAGCGGTCACCACGTAGTTGGCGCACACCCGGTCTTTCGAGCGGCAGCCCTCTCCCATCTCATCGGATATACAGTGGCCAGCCTTGGCGCAATAGGTGTCGCAGCCCAACCGAATGGCGTTGGCAGGGGCGGCAATCCGCTTAACGCGCAGAACCGCCTCCTGGATATTACGCACCAGCTTGTTATATCCGGCCACCACAATCACCCGTTTCGGACCAAACATCAAAGCGGCCACCCGGTTGCTGTTGCCGTCTACATTGTATAACTCCCCGTTTTCCGTCACCGCGTTGGCGCTGCACAAATAAGTGTCCGCCCCAAAAGACCGCAGATAAATCTCCTGCCGCTGTTCTGGGGTGATTCCCGGCGCGGCTCGATCCAAAAAGCGGTATTCCCCGCTTTTCAACGCCTCCATGACCCCGCATTCCTCCAGGGTCATGGAACCGCCGCAGGCCACCGTATCCCCCGGATTCAGAAGCTGTTTGACCTTCTCCACCGCTTGCTGCCTGGTGGATACAAAGCAGGCGCTCATTTGATTTTGCTCCAGCTTTTGTATGGTGCGGGTAATCTGCATAGTCAGCACCGCCGATCTGTTTTGATCCATAAATAAAACCTTCCTTTTCTGTTCTTTTTTGTAATCTGAAAACCGTTTCCTTCTCCGTCCAATGCAACCAGCGCCAAACAAGGCTCTGGCTGTTCCTCTTCGGAACTCGTTTGCAATATCAAGAAAGAAAAATTTTGTAACAAAATCAAATCCATGCCCTCGAATCGATGAAATCAGAAAAAAGGGCGGCAATGATGTTAGAGGTATGAATTTGGAAAACCTGTATAACGCCTGTTTTCCGTGAGACACATCCTTTCTTAAAAAAAACAACAAGAAAGTGCCTCGACACACCCATAAATAAACGGGTTTTCCAAAACCGAATAAGAGTAGTATACACCAATTTTTCCCTTTTTCCTAGTCCGCAGCAGGCAAGCCGTTCGCCAAAAAACGGTTGACAGTCGTAGTATTTGAAGTAAGATAGGGGTAACGCTCAACCAATTGGCCATACTAAACGTATTCTTTGGGCCATTCCTTCCGGACCGCAGCAAATCAGAATTCACAGCCGCATCAAGCCGCACACGATCCCCGGAGGGATACGACCCATAAAACCGGAAAAGGAGGATTCCAATGAACTTTCAGGAAAAAATCAAACAATACGCCCGTCTGTCGGTTGCAGTAGGTGTCAATGTGCAAAAGAATCAGGAGGTCTTGGTGCAGTGTCCGGTGGAGTGCGCCTATTTTGCCAGGGCTATTGCCGAAGCCGCTTTTGAAGCCGGCGCCAAAGACGTCATCGTACATTACAGCGACGACAAACTGCAACGCGTTCGGCTGGAACATGCATCCATAGATACCCTCACCGATATTCCTCCATGGAAAGCCCAATCCAACAACTTTTACGCCGACCGGGACAGCGTGTATATCATGATCTCCGCTTCCGACCCCAGTGTCTTTGAGGGGATCGATCCCAAAAAACTTTCCGCCCAGGTAAAAGCCACGCGTCAGGCCACCAAACCTACGGTAGACGCCCGTATGTCGGGAAAAATGCGCTGGAACATCTGCGCGGTTCCCTCGCTGGGATGGGCGCAAACGGTGTTTCCGGACTTAGAACCTGAGCAGGCCATACAACGTCTATGGGACGCCATCTTTACCGCTGTGCGGATTGGGGATTCCGATCCCGTAGAGCGCTGGAAACAGCATCAAAAAACGCTGGATGCGCGCACCTCCTATCTCAACCGTATGCAGTTTGACGCTCTGCATTACAAAAATTCCCTGGGAACCGACCTTACGGTGGGACTGCCGGATAACCATCGTTGGAAGGGCGGCGGCGACTACGGTCCCGCCGGGGTATTTTTTGTTCCCAACATGCCCACCGAGGAGGTATTTACTCTGCCTCACAAGGACCGGGTTGACGGCGTTGTATACAGCTCCCTTCCGTTAAATTATAACGGCAATGTCATTGACAAGTTCTCCCTCACCTTTAAAAAAGGCATCGTGACCGATTATTCCGCTGAAACGGGATACGAGGTGCTCCAGGCTCTGCTGGATACCGACGACGGCGCAAAGCAATTGGGCGAAGTCGCCCTGATTCCCTATCATTCTCTGATTTCGGATATGAAGATCCTCTTTTATAACACCCTGTTCGACGAAAACGCCTCCTGCCACCTGGCAATCGGCGATTCCTACACGGATTGCCTGAAAGATCACAAGCAAATGACCGAACAGCAGATGCGGGACGCAGGCGCCAATCATTCCCTGGTCCATGTCGATTTTATGATCGGCACTCCGGATCTCACCATCACCGGGATTTCAAAGGACGGCACACAAACACCGTTGTTCCAAAACGGAAATTGGGCGATTTAATCTATTATTTTTAACAATGAAATGATATTTTTAAGGCTGAATCAATAGATTCGGCCTTTTTTGTATTGATCTTGCATATTTTTTAAGCTAAAATAAGGATAGTTCTGTTGTGCATCCTAAAATCGCAGCTGTTTTTGACAAGGCTCTGTTTCGTAAATATTCCGTTTCCCACTCTACTGGCCATGATTTATTTTTAATAAGATGACAGGAGGTCCGTCGATGAAATACAAGCTCACAGCCTTAAACGAAGAACTAGTAATCGATCAGATTGTCACAATCCACTATTTTGAATTTGTGAAGGACTATCGATTCGAGGGCGAGCGGCACGATTTCTGGGAATTCCTGTATGTCGACAAGGGCGCGATGATCGTAAGCGCCGACGGGCAAGAGCATATTTTAAACCAAGGAAACATCATTTTTCACAAACCCAACGAATGGCACACCAATATTGCCGATGGCCATGTAGCCCCTAATATCATGGTGGTTTCCTTTGTCTGTTCCAGTCTCTGCATGCGATTTTTTGAAAATCGCGTGATGCAGATCGGGGACCAGGAAAAAGAGTTTTTGGCCTCTATTCTTCGGGAGGCGCAACAGGCTTTCTCCGCACCGTTTAACGATCCCTTATCCTCTTGTCTTATCCGAAAGTCTCAACAGACCTTTGCCTGTGAACAAATGATTAAACTGAACCTGGAAATGTTGCTTATTTACATCATGCGAACTCATACAGTCAAAGCAAAAGCAGTGAAGCTATCCACCTCGGTGCGGGAAAATTCGGAGAGGGATATTTTAAATAAAATCCTGTTCTTTCTGCAAGAAAACGTTCGGGGAAAAATCAGTTTGGATGATATCTGCGCACACACCATGTTCAGCCGTTCCTATATCCAGCGCCTTTTTAAAAATCACTTTGGTACCAGCATCATGGATTATTACAAACGCCTTAAAATCGACGAGGCCAAATCGATGATTCGAGAAGGACGGTACAATTTCACCCAGATTTCCGAACAGCTTAGCTATGCTTCCATTTACCATTTCTCCCGCCATTTTAAGGAAACCACAGGCATGACCCCCTCGGAATATGCCTCGTCGGTCAAAGTAAAAATATAGGAGTGTTCCACCATATGTACCATTATCAGCTGACAAAAGGCTGCGGCAATTTTTCCCACTGCCGCTTAATCCGCACCACTGTTTTTGTAGAGGAGCAGGGCTTTCGCAACGAATTTGACGAAATCGATTCCGTTGCCTGGCATACGGTGGTGTTTGACGGCGATAAGGCCGTAGCTACCGGCAGGGCCTTCCAAAATCCCGATGGTTCTTATACCATCGGCCGTATTGCTGTTTTAAAAGAATACCGGGGAAAAGGCGCGGGCTCTGTGGTGGTCCGTTCCCTGGAGGAAAAACTCCAGGAGCTTCACGCCCCGTCCATACGCCTGTCCGCTCAACTACAGGCCGAGGGATTTTATCAAACCCTTGGGTATCAGCGTGTGGGCGGCGAATATCTCGACGAGCATTGCCCTCATGTTTCCATGGTGAAAGAGCTGTAATGATAAGGCGGACCAGCTCTTTCCAAACGTCTGAAAAACGCGCTTTATTTTTCTCTTTCAGGAATGTGTTGCTATCTCAAGGCACAAAAATACGGGCCATCGGAATGGCCCGCAAGCGATTTTTAGGGACTGCTGCAAAGAAAATTTGCAGCAGTCCTTCTCTTTTATGAACAGCTCTACACAGGCTCGTTCGCTGATCTCCTCAATTCCTTTTCCATGCGTTTTTTCTCCCGCAAGGCGGCAAAGAAATCCGTAAGCGCTTGGGCGCATCGCTCTCCCAATATCCCTTCGACCACCTGCGGGCGGTGATTATAAGGCAGAGAAAACAAGTTTACAACAGACCCGCAGGATCCAGCCTTAGGGTCCCTGGCTCCATAATACACCTTGGGAATTCTTGAGTTGATAATCGCCCCGGTACACATGGGGCATGGCTCTAACGTAACATAAAGCTCGCATTGCCACAGCCGCCATCCCCCCAGAGCCTGACAGGCATTGTGGATGGCTTCCAGCTCCGCGTGATAAAGTGCGTTCTTGCCCAGCTCCCTGCGGTTTCGGCCCGTGGCGATCACCTGACCGTCCTTAACCACAACAGCGCCCACAGGGACCTCTCCCTCCCGGGCCGCCTCCATAGCCAGCTCCAGAGCCGCATCCATAAATTGTTCTTCTCTGGTTATAACAGCATCGCTCCCAACATGGTGATGAAACTCATTATGGCCACCACCACAATAAAAGCGATGACGGCGGGTGAGCCCGCCAGAATCCCCAGCCTGCGGGAAAACCTTAGGGAAGATTCCGTCTTGGAAACGGTGAATAACCCTGGATCCCGTTTACAGAGATACAAAAGTCCCACTGCTCCCAGCGCAAGGAGCAGCAACATCGAAGCATAGGCCAAGATGTTGTAAGCCTCGGGCTGCAGTCCCTCGGAGGCCATCACCAAAAGGCAGGAAAACAGGTTATTGGCAAAGTGAAGCAAAATACCGGGGAGCATGGATCCTGTATGTACCACAAGATAGCCCAAAATCAAGCCCACAACAAAGGCGAAAGGGATCTGCACCAAATTCCCATGTATCAGCCCAAACAGCGCGGCGGAACCCAATACGGCCACCCCGTCTCCGAATTTGCGCAGGCTTCCAAGCACCGCGCCCCGAAAGACAAACTCTTCCATCAGCGCCGGAACCACGCAGATACACAGCACCAGCATTATCATGGAAAGCGGGCTTCCGTCGTAGGGCGTAGGAGGCGAGTAGCTGGGCACCCCGATCCATTGCAGGTTTCGGTCCAACATGGAGCCCGCCAGATTTGCAAACATGCAGACTCCCAGGCCCATCGCCACATATCCCAGCGTCTTTTTACCGCCTACGCGTGCAAAAGGCAGCATCTGATGGATGCTTGACTGAGATATCCGAATTAACAAGAACCCGGGAAGTATGGCGCTAATGGTGGCGCATACCCCGTACATCAAATAGTAGGCTAACGGTTCTATCCCCTGATAAGGATTGCTCACCTGGCTGTAATCCATCAGCCCCCAAGCGGTAATCAACCCCACCAGCAGCATTTGAATGGCAAACATCAGCCCGTAATAACACAGCACCGTCAGGCCCACCCGGTTTGCCTCCCGGCGCAGGACGCTTTCTTCCTGTATCCGCTTCAGGTATTGAGGGTCGGGAGTTCTTGCGACGAATTGATATCCAAATTGGTTGGGAGGATACATAAATAATCCCTCATTTCTATTACGTGGTTTTTGTATTGCTTTTCATTATAACAACAAAGAAGCCGCAAATCAACCAAAAGCCCCTGCCAAACCAGGCTATTTTCTCTCCATTGGCTCTGTTTGCCGTTTTTACTGTCCATGGGCGTACACTGGGGTGTCTCTGCGGCTTCAAATTTGTTGAAAAATGGTCAGAGGATTACACCAGACGCAGATTCGTCGATACTCTCGAGGCGTCACGTCAACGCCTCTGTCCGAGAATTTCTGTTTTTACCATCCCCATCAAACCGGAGAAAATTCCGGCTGTGCAAATTCCATCTGCTTCTTGCGAAACCGCACATCTGGATTTATAATAGGAAAAAACGAATCAAAGAAAGTTGGTTGCCATCATGAAATATGTAGTGTTGTTGTGCGACGGCATGGCGGATTACCCCATTCAGGAGCTGGGTGATAAAACCCCTATGGCTGCGGCGGATAAACCCGCCATGAACGCCCTGGCGGCGAAGTCCGAAGTAGGTCTGGTTAAGACCGTGCCCGACGGAATCGCCCCCGGCAGCGATGTGGCCAATCTATCGGTAATGGGCTATGATCCCGCCGTCTATTATACCGGCCGCTCCCCCCTGGAGGCGGCCAGCATCGGCATTGATTTAAAGGACGACGACGTCACTCTTCGGTGTAATCTGGTAACCTTGTCCGAAGAGGAACCATACGAGGCCAAAACCATGGTGGACTATTGCGCGGACGACATTTCCACCGAAGAGGCCCGCATTCTCATTACCTTTATCCAGGAAAAGCTGGGTTCCGAATGCTTTTCCTTCTACCCCGGCGTCAGCTATCGGCATTGTCTGGTGTGGAATCATGGCAATCCAAAACCTGGAATTCTCACCCCTCCCCACGATATCACCGGCAAAAAGGTCGCCGGACATCTTCCCGAAGGTCCCAACGCCAGCGTTTTACTGGAAATGATGAAAAAAAGCTATGTCCTACTTAAAAATCATCCTGTAAACCTCCAACGGATCCAGCGCGGCAAACGCCCCGCCAATTCCATCTGGCTTTGGGGAGAAGGAATGCGGCCGCGTCTTACCGGTTTTCAGGAAAAATTCGGCGTCAAGGGTTCCGTGGTTTCCGCAGTGGATCTAATCAAGGGAATCGGACTGTGCGCAAAGATGCATTCCTGCGACGTCGAAGGGGCCACCGGTTACTTGGATACAAACTTTGAGGGTAAGAGAGACGCCGCCCTTGAAGAACTCAAAAACGGCCAGGATTTTGTCTACATCCATGTGGAAGCGCCGGACGAATGCGGACACCGCAATGAGCTGCAAAATAAAGTCAAAAGCATTGAGGAAATCGACCGTCGGATCCTTGCGCCTTTGCTCAAAGAGCTTGCGTCTCTGGACGATTTTTCCGTGATGATTCTGCCCGATCATCCCACTCCCATTTCCACCAGGACCCATGCTTCCGATCCTGTTCCCTATCTGATTTACCGAAGCAATCAGGAAATGCAGAGCGGCGTCCATTGCTTTGAAGAAAAAAGCGCCGCCGCAACCGGAAATCTGATTTTACAGGGCCACACCCTGATAGAGCGCTTCCTCCAAATCAAGAAATAGGCATTAAACAGGCTAAGACCCCTGGAAAGAAGGAGGCACTATGACCAAAGAACAAATTGATCGCATCAACCAATTGGCCCGCAAAGCAAAACAAAGCGGGCTTTCCGTCGAGGAAAAAGAGGAACAGCAGGCCCTGCGCGCTCAATACATCCAAAGCATCCGGGCCGATTTACGCCAAACTCTGGACCATGTCAGCATTGTGGATGAAACGGGAGCACAGCAAAAACTGAAACGGCGCAAGCCGCTCAACTGATCCGCCGTCTTGCTACACAAGATCCTTGCCGGACTATAAATTTCCGTCATAGCAATCATAAATGTAATCACAGGCGTAACCGCGCTCTATTGTCTTTTTGGAAAAAATAAAAGAATAAAGAACCGATCGCCGTGGAGCTATCTCTCCGGGGTGGTCGGTTCTTTTCTCTCCTATCGGACCGCTAAACGTTTAACCGTTTCCTTAAGAACATCCCAACCATGACAATATGAATCAGCGGCGGGTTACGCCGGTATTAAGGAAACGCCATTGGAGGTTCCTCCACTGTTTTGTTCCTATCTCGTTAGCATGGATTGATCCGATACCCGCGAAGCTTCCGAGCGTGCGGATCGCACCGCATCGATCAGAACGCCTTCCGCAGATCTTCCCGTCCCTTCAATGGACGATACAAGATCTCACCGGGTTTGATCCATCCCCTGTCCTTCGGAGGGGAGGCTTTGCCGTTGGTTCATTTGCGTTTATTTTCGTTTTCCCTTATAATAAAATCTCTATTTTAGCAGTTCCCTTGTAACGACCGGCTATTGTGACAACCGGTTTTCTTCAAAAAGTTTCTCTGGCGGCAAAGGTCAACATCAGATGAGATACAAGCCGAAATCCGGCAAAACATTTACGTGTTTCAATTTCGTCTGAGCGCCGCTGGAGCTTAATTCACTACTTTAAGGAAAAGAGGTTGCTATGAAAACCGTTCTGGTTGCGCTGGACTCCCAGTATATTCATCAAAATTTGGCGATCCGCAGCCTTGCGGCCTGCTGTCCGCCGAGCCTGCGCCCCCTGCTCAGGGAATACAACATCAACCAGCAGCCCTTTTGGATTCTCAAAGATCTGTTGTCTCTACAACCTGATCTAATTGGTTTTTCCTGTTATATCTGGAACATTGAATTCATCCTTCATCTGTGCCAGGATCTAAAAAAAGCTCTGCCCTGCGTCCGTATCCTTTTGGGCGGTCCGGAGGTTTCCTTTACTGCCAAACAATGGATGGATGCGCACATGGAAATCGACTTTATTCTGTGTGGAGAGGGGGAAGATTCCCTCCCAATGCTGTTGGACGCTTTGGAGCGGAAAGCCTCTCCAGCAATTCCCGGTGTGATCTATCGAAAAGGCGGAGAACTTTCGGGAGACGATCGATATCAGCTCATTTCCGATCTGGACAGGCTTCCCTCCCCCTATGGAGAGAACGACACGTTTACGGATGAAGGAAAGATACTCTATTATGAAAGTTCCCGGGGCTGCCCTTTTTCCTGCTCATACTGCTTGTCAGGAGCCATGGGCGGCGGCGTCCGCGAGCGGTCTCTTCCGCGGGTAAAAGAGGATCTTCGCATGTTTGTCCAACGTCAGGTTCCCATTGTCAAGCTGGTGGACCGCACCTTCAACGCGCATCCCGCCCGCGCCAAAGAAATTGTGCGCTTTATCAATGAGCTGGGCGGATCCACACGCTTTCATTTAGAGATCGGCGCGGATCTGCTGGACGAAGAATTCCTCGCTCTTTTTGCCGCATCCCCCATCGGAACCTTTCAATTAGAGGCCGGCGTTCAATCGTGCAATCCAACAACGCTGGATTCGGTGGTACGTAAGACCAACCTGGATCGGTTGGAACACAACGTAAGGACTCTCATAAATTGCGGCAAGGTGCATCTTCATCTGGACTTGATCGCCGGGCTGCCCTATGAGGGGATGGAAAGCTTTGCCCACTCCTTCGACCGGGTATACCGTATGGGTCCGCATCAGTTGCAGTTGGGATTTTTAAAGTTGCTCAAAGGCTCATCTTTATGGAAAAACGCCCAGGAAAACGGCTTGATCTGCCGAGATTATCCCCCTTACGAGGTGCTGTCCACTCCCTGGATGTCATCTTGGGAGCTGCTGCGGCTCAAGGAGGTGGAAGAGGTTGTGGAACGGTATTATAATACCGGCAGAGCACGGCGGGCCATGGACTATCTGATGAAGACCGTGTTCACCTCCCCTTTTGACGGATATCGTCGGCTTGCCGATTATTGTTCTCAACATGGATACCTCAGCCGCCCTATGAGCGCCAAAAATCAATACATCGCTTTGGGGGAATTTGCCCGCGATCTTCTGAATCAAGAGGGATATCTCCATTTTCTCACCCTGCTCAAACTGGACTACCTCTCCTCAGGGACCAAGGGCGCCCTTCCTCCTCTGTTCGAGCAAATCCGCGCCGACGCCTCCATTCAGGATCTGGTGCGCCGCGCCAAGCTGGAAGGGGTTATCACCAGCGAACAGGCGCGCCGGGCCAAGTTTGATTTGCTGCCCGTCCATCCGGAAAGCCTACAGCCGGGGAAAACCTTTGTCATGGTGGAACCGCAGGTACAGGACCCTCTCACCGGGGCTTGCCGGATTACTGTTTGCCTGACGGAATGAACGCTGGCTGTAAATCGCTGGCAAATTCCGCCTTTACTCGCCGCAACTCCCATCAGGTCCTGCTTGTAATCCGTTCATCGTATGTAAATCCTTTGTTGGGTTTCTAGCGAACCGTTTGTTCCCACGAAAGGTTATGTTCAGAACGCCTGCCGCCTTTCTCTTGATAAAAAAACTCAGAATAAAAAAACCGTGTTTCCCCTAGCCCATGGGAAACACGGTTTTCTTGTTTTTTATAGAAATTATTCCACAATCTGTCGGATGCGGCGCATGGCTTCCTTGGTCTTCTCATAATCGCCAAATGAGGTCAAACGGAAAAATCCTTCCCCATTTTTACCAAACCCCGCGCCGGGGGTACCCACCACGTTGGCCCTGTGAAGCAAATAGTCAAAGTATTCCCAAGAGGTTCTACCTCCCGGACACTTTAACCAGATATAGGGAGAGTTGGTTCCCCCTGTATACCAAATGCCCAGATCGGATAACGAATCCGCAATGATCTTCGCGTTGCGCTGATAGTAGGCGATGTTGCTTTTAATCTGCGCCATTCCCTTTCGGCTAAATACTGCCGCCGCGCCCCGTTGTACAATATAGGGAACCCCGTTAAATTTAGTGGTCTGCCGCCGCAGCCATAGGGGATTAAGAGCCACATTCTGTCGTTTTAACTCTCTGGGGACAATGGTATACCCACACCGCACCCCAGTAAACCCCGCAGTTTTGGAAAGAGAACAGAACTCAATGGCACACTCTCTGGCCCCTTCCACTTCATAGATACTTCGGGGCAGTCCGCTTTCCTGCACAAACGCCTCATAAGCGGCGTCGAAGAGGATGACTGCGCCGCAGTCCTTGGCGTAATCCACCCAATTCCTGAGCTGCTCCTTCCGATACACCGCGCCGGTAGGGTTATTGGGGGAACAAAGATAAATAAGATCCGCCCGCACACGGGGATCAGGCATGGGCAAAAAACTATTTTCTTGGTTGGCGTTCAGATAGACGATGGACCTGCCCGCCATCACGTTGGTATCCACATAGACCGGATACACCGGATCCGGGATGAGCACGGTGTTTTCGGTATCGAATAGATCCAGGATATTGCCCAGATCGCTTTTAGCGCCATCGCTCACAAAGATCTCTTCCGGCTGAAGATCAATTTGCCTCTGGGCGTAATACGATACTATGGCAGACTTTAAAAATGGATATCCCTGCTCCGGGCCATAGCCGTGAAAGGTTTCCTGGTTCCCCATCTCTTCCACCGCACCGTGAATTTCTCTCACTACCGCGTCGCACAGAGGAAGGGTAACGTCGCCGATTCCCAGACGGATGACCTCCTTGTCAGGATTTCTCTGCTGGAAATCGGCCACTTTTTTTGCGATGGTGGAAAACAGGTAGCTTTCTTCCAATTTTAAATAATTTTGATTGATTCTCATGATTATGACCATCCTTTCACGCGCAGCGGCACGGTTCCCTTGGATTTGGATGTGGGGTATCCGGCTTCTTAAACCCACATTTCTTCCCCTGACACCAGGAAATTCCTTTTCTATGGATGCAAGGGAAGCTTCCGTTTGTGTTCGCTTCTTTGGTGCATCTCCTCAATCTTGGCGATAATCTGGGGTTCTCCTTGCCCATAAAGCAGATACGCATCGATTTGCGCATACGAAATTCCCAGTTCCTGCTCATCGGTTTGTCCGTCGAACAGACCGGCGGAAGGAGCTTTGGTAAGGATACTCTCCGGAGCCTTCAAAAAACGCAGAAATTCATAAACCTCGGTTACCGTGAGATCGGATATGGGATTAAAGTCATGGGCGCCGTCCCCCCATTTGGTGAAATATCCCACATAGGCTTCGCTTCGGTTGCCCGTGCCCGCCACCAGATAATGTTTGCTTTGCGCAATGGCGTACAGGGCGGCCATACGAAGCCGGGGTCCAATATTCGCCTGAGCCATTGGGGTCAGCGTAACCTGCGCTCCCGTCTGGGCGCACAACGAGGCCTTGACCTCACTGAGATCCACCGTCATTGTGGGAATATCAAACTGACGGGACACTTGCGCGCCATCCCGCATATCCTCATGAAAATTCCTTTTGGATTGGCATGGCATCATAACTCCAAGCGTATTCTTACAAGCCAATCGGCACAGTATGCCCACCAGCGCGCTGTCCTTGCCGCCGCTGTTCCCATAGACTACGCCGTTTGCGCCAGCGTTCTCTATGGTTGTGCGGATAAAAGCAACCCTTTTCGTCAGTTCATGTTCATAGTCACGCCCCACGAGATCCTCTCCTTTCCAGGGAAGCCGCAATGAAATCCCGGAACAGAGGATGGGCCCGGTTGGGCCTCGATTTGAACTCCGGGTGGTATTGCACGCCCAGATAGAACCGTTTGGCGGAAAGTTCCACCGCTTCCACCAGCCGGCCGTCTGGAGATGTTCCTGAAAGAGTAAGCCCCGCTTGAGTGAGTGCCTGGCGGTAGTCGTTGTTAAACTCATAGCGGTGACGGTGGCGTTCGGAAATATCTTCGCTTTGATAGGCCCGGCGCAGCACGCTTCCTTCCTTTGTCCGGCAGGGATACGCGCCCAGGCGCATGGTTCCGCCCTTGGGCAGGTTGCCCTGCTGGTCGGGCATCAAGGCAATCACCGGATGGGTTCCATGGGGAGAAAATTCTCCGGAATCGGCGTCGGTCCATCCCAGCACGTTGCGGGCGTACTCGATCACCGCAACCTGCATGCCAAGACAAATCCCAAAATAAGGAATATCATTCATGCGGGCGTATTGGGCGGCCGCTACCATACCCTCAATTCCCCGGCCGCCGAAGCCGCCTGGTACGATAATTCCGCTACAATACCCCAAAAGCTGCTCTCTATTGTCCTCACAGAGCTCCTCTGAATCCACCCATCTGATATGCACCTTAACGCCGTTCTCATAGCCCGCATGATACAGAGCCTCCGCCACCGACAGATAAGCGTCGTGAAGCTTAACATATTTTCCCACAAGGGCAATTTTTACGGTCTCTTTGCTCTCCTGGATGCGGGAAAGCATCTGTTTCCACTCGGTCAGATCGCAGGGAGCAAGGGGAATGGACAACTCCCGGCATACGATGTTCGCCAAGCCGTTGTCCTCTAACATCAGCGGGGCCTGGTAGAGCACCGGCAGGGTCAGATTTTCAATGACGCAATCCTCTTTGACATTACAGAACAGGGCGATTTTGCGGCGGATTTGATCGTCCACCGGTTCATCGCAGCGCATGATGATCAAGTCCGGCATAATGCCGAAGGATTGCAGCTCCTTCACCGAATGCTGGGTGGGCTTGGATTTATGCTCTCCGGAACTTTTGAGGTAAGGCACCAGGGTTACATGCAAAAAGAGGCAATTCGCCCGCCCTACCTCGTGGGACACCTGACGGATAGCTTCCAGAAAGGGCTGGCTTTCTATATCTCCGGTGGTGCCGCCGATCTCGGTGATTACTACGTCCGCCGCCGTTTTTTGTCCCACCGAATAGATAAAGCTTTTAATCTCATTGGTAATATGAGGGATCACCTGAACGGTCTCCCCCAAATATTCTCCTCTTCGTTCCTTTTGCAGCACATTCCAATACACTTTGCCCGTGGTCAGGTTGGAGTATTGATTTAGATTCTCGTCAATAAACCGCTCGTAGTGCCCCAAGTCCAGATCCGTTTCCGCTCCATCCTCAGTGACGTATACCTCCCCGTGCTGGTAGGGGCTCATGGTTCCGGGATCCACATTGATATAAGGGTCCAGCTTCTGGGCCGCTACGCGCAAGCCGCGGTTTTTCAGCAGTCTGCCCAGAGATGCCGCAGTGATCCCTTTGCCCAGCCCGGACACCACGCCGCCGGTTACAAAAATATATTTGGTCATACGATTATCCTTTCTCTGTTCCATATAAAAACAGCTCGCCCTATTTTTATATCTCTACCTCTCCTTGGAACACCGTTCTTGCCTCGCCGGTCATGATTACGTCATCCTCAGTATAACGGATTATCAGCGCTCCGCCCTTCAGCTTAACGGTGACGTCCTCCCCCTTTTTACAATGCCCATTTAGGACGGAGGCCACCGCCGCCGCACAGGCGCCGGTACCGCAGGCCCAGGTTTCTCCGCTGCCCCGTTCCCACACTCGCATCTTAATGGTAGTGGGGTCGATAATCTGAACAAATTCCGTGTTGACCCGCTCCGGGAACCGCTCGTTGAATTCAAACAAAGGTCCAATCTTCTCCAGCTCTAATCCGTCAACATTATCGCAGAATACCACGCAGTGGGGATTCCCCATGGAAACGCAGGTAATGCGGTATTCTCTGCCGTCAATCGTAGCGGGTATGTCAATCGCCCGATCTCCGCTCAGCTTCACAGGGATCATCGCTGGTCTAAGTTCCGCTCTGCCCATGCTAACCGCCACGGAATGCACCTTTTCATCCTGGACATATAGTTTCAGCGTTTTGATGCCGCTTAACGTCTCCACCGTGATCTCGGTTTGATCCACCAGATGATGGTCATAAAGGTATTTCCCCACGCAGCGGATTCCGTTTCCGCACATTTTTCCTTCGCTGCCGTCTAAGTTAAAGATACGCATTTTTGCGTCGGCCACCTGGGAAGGGCAAATTAGGATGACGCCGTCTCCTCCCACGCCGAAGTGCCGGTCGGACAGGGCGACGCTCAAGGATTCAGGGCTGGTCACCGGCTGGTCAAAACAGTTGAAATAGATATAATCGTTGCCGCATCCCTGCATCTTAGTAAATTTTAACTTCATACGATCTCTCCTCATGCGGTTAATGTCCACCAATTCGGTGCTATAGGGAGTGTACCGGCTTTTTAAAATATTGGCCAGCGCGTTGGCGGTATCCAACGAGGTTAGGCAGGGAATCCCCAGCTCCACCGCCTTGCGCCGGATTTTCACGCTGTCTCTGGTAGGCAGCCTTCCCTTAGAGGAAGTGGATATGATATAGCTGATCTTTCCGCTCTCCAGCAGGGTGCGGGTGTTCACGTCGGATTCATGGATTTTGTTCACAGAAGCCACGCTCATGCCCGCCTGGCGCAGCGCCCGTGCGGTGCCCTTGGTGGCATACAGAACAAATCCCAAATCGTAATACTTTTTCACAATATCGCTGATCTCGGCTTTATCGGTATCCCTCACCGTCACCAGAACGCCGCCGTGTTTCTCCATGTGGTAGCCTGCGGCGGTCAGCCCTTTGTATAGCGCCTCATCCAACGTCTTGCCAATTCCCAGCACCTCGCCGGTGGATTTCATCTCCGGTCCCAAATGGATGTCCACATCCATCAGCTTTTCAAAGGAAAACACTGGGACCTTAACTGCCACATAGGGAGGAATGTGGGCAAGGCCCGTACCATATCCCATCTCCTTAAGCTTTTGCCCCAGCATCGCCCGGGTGGCCAGCTCCACCATGGGGACCCCGGTCACTTTGCTGATATAGGGAATGGTACGGGAGGAGCGGGGATTTACCTCAATGACATAGATCTTTCCCTCGTGCACCACATATTGAATGTTGACAAGCCCGCGGGTATTCAGGGACAGGGCAAGCTTTTTGGTGTATTCGATGAGGTAATCGGTCTGTTCTCCGCTTAAGTTCCAGGCGGGATAAACGGCGATGGAATCTCCGGAATGGATTCCCGCTCGCTCAATATGTTCCATAATACCTGGAATAAGGATGTCCTCGCCGTCGCAGATAGCGTCCACCTCCAGTTCCACCCCCATGAGATATTTGTCGATCAGCACCGGGTTCTCAATCCCATGGCGCAGGATGATCTCCATATATTCTTCAATATCCTCGTCGCTGAAGGCAATAATCATGTTTTGTCCCCCCAGCACATAGGAGGGGCGCAGCAGCACCGGGTATCCCAGCATATTGGCGGCTTTTAAAGCCTGTTGCGTATTCATCACCGTGGCTCCCTCAGGACGCTTAATTCCCAAACGCTCCAAAAGCCCGTCAAATCGTTTCCTGTCCTCCGCCGCGTCAATACTATCCGCCGGGGTTCCAAGAATGGTCACTCCCTGATTCTCCAAAAATTTGGTAAGCTTGATGGCGGTCTGTCCTCCAAAGGCCACCACGGCTCCCACCGGCTGTTCCACCCGGAGCACATTACTCACATCTTCCGGGGTCAGAGGTTCAAAATAGAGACGGTCGGCGGTGTTAAAATCGGTGGACACCGTTTCCGGATTATTGTTTACAATCACTACCTCATATCCCTGCTTCTTCAGCGCCCACACGCAGTGAACCGAGGCATAGTCAAACTCAATGCCCTGCCCGATGCGGATGGGTCCGGAACCGAACACCACCACCGTTTGCTTGCCGGATCCCTTCTGCCGGATAAAGGGTCCCGCTTCGTCCTCCTGATCGTAGGTTGCATAAAAGTAGGGGGTTTGTGCGTCAAACTCCGCGCCGCAGGTATCCACCATTTTAAAGGCCGCGGGGATATGATAGGGAATCTCTTTTCCCGTCAGCCTGCGGATCGCCGTGTCGGGATACCCCAACTGTTTGGCCTGCCGGTATCTCTCCAGGGTAAGGGGCCGCTCTTGTAGCTCCTGTTCCACCTGGATAAGATGAAGCAGCTTATAGAGAAACCACCGGTCTATTTTTGTAATCGAGTGAATTTTCTCACAGGTCATTCCCCGCTTTAAGGCCTCAAAAATCACAAACAGCCGTTGATCGTCGCAGACGGCCACCCGATCAAACACTTCCTGGTCGCTGAGACGGGCAATTTCGGGAGAAGTGAGGCTGTCTAATGACAATTCCGCCCCCCGCACCGCCTTTAAGACGGCTTGTTCAAAGCTTTGGCCAATGGCCATCACTTCTCCGGTGGCCTTCATCTGGGTGCCCAGTTTCCGCTTGGCGTAGACAAACTTGTCAAAGGGCCATTTGGGAAACTTCACCACCACATAATCCAGCGTCGGTTCAAAGCAGGCGAAGGTCTTGCCCGTCACCGCATTAGGGATTTCATCCAGGGTATAACCCACGGCGATTTTTGTGGCCACCTTGGCAATGGGATAACCGGTCGCTTTGGAAGCCAGCGCCGAGGAACGGGATACGCGAGGGTTCACCTCAATGACCGCATACTCAAAGCTATCGGGATTTAACGCAAACTGACAGTTGCACCCGCCTTCGACGCCCATGGCGGTGATGATAGAAAGCGCCGCCGACCGCAGCATCTGATACTCCTTATCAGCCAAAGTGACCGCCGGAGCGATGACGATGGAATCTCCGGTATGTACCCCCACCGGATCGAAATTTTCCATACTGCACACCGTAATGACATTGCCCGCCCGGTCGCGCATCACTTCAAACTCAATTTCCTTCCATCCGGCGATACATTTTTCCACAAGCACCTGGGAAATTGGGGATAATCGCAGTCCATTGGAGCAAATCTCCCTGAGCCCCAACTCGTCCTCCGCGATGCCTCCGCCGCTGCCCCCCAGGGTAAAGGCCGGACGAATAATCACAGGGTATCCCACCTGATCCGCAAAATCCACCGCAGTCTTGACGTCGTTGGCGATCACAGAGGGGATCACCGGTTCTCCGATTTCCATCATGGTATCCTTGAAGATCTGGCGGTCCTCCGCCTTGTCAATGGTTTCGGGATCCGCCCCCAGCAGGGTGACGCCGTGGCTTTGAAGGAAGCCCTCCTTGGCCAGCTGCATGGATAGGGTCAGGCCTGTCTGTCCTCCTAATGTGGACAATAAGCTGTCCGGTTTTTCCTTTTCAATAATCCGTTTGATCGTATCAATGGTGAGCGGCTCAATGTAAATTTTGTCCGCCATGGCGTTATCCGTCATTATGGTGGCCGGATTGGAATTTACCAACACCACCTCCAGCCCCTCTTCCTTGAGGGCGCAGCAGGCTTGCGTGCCCGCATAATCAAACTCAGCCGCTTGACCAATCACAATAGGACCGGATCCAATGACCAGGATCTTTTTTAAATTGGGATTCAGTGGCATTCCCTTCACATCCTTTTCCAATTCCATCTTGATTTTTCCATATCGCATATAAATTTAAACATGAAAAAGAGCTATTTCCGTACTAAGACCCATGCCTTTGATCCATCAATCGTATAAATTCATCAAACAGGAACATCGTGTCCCGGGGTCCACAGGACGCCTCCGGGTGGAACTGTACGGAAAAGGCCGGCATATGTAGATAGCGAATCCCCTCGTTTGTTCCGTCGTTGGCATTTACAAAGCTCTCCCGGGCTGATTTGGGCAGGCTTTCGCGCACGACTGCATATCCGTGGTTCTGGCTGGTAATGAATACGCGTCCGGTTGCCAAATCCTTGACCGGCTGGTTTCCTCCCCGATGTCCGTACTTGAGCTTTTCGGTAGAGGCTCCCTGAGACAACGCCAATAACTGATGCCCCAAACAGATGCCAAAGGTAGGAAGCCCGCTATCACACAGTTTGGAAAGCTCCTCCACAATCCGGGGATTGTCCTGGGGATCACCGGGCCCGTTGCTCAGCATAAGACCGTCGGGCTTATGCCGTAAGATATTCTGGGCCGTGGCGCTTTGTGGCATACGTATGACCTCGCAATCCCGCTTGACCAGCTCTCGGACAATGTTCTCCTTGGCCCCAAAGTCCCACAGCACCACACGGCGGCGCTTTCCGGCTCCCTGAATCAGCGGCTCTTCAATGCTCACCGATTCCACCGCCCCGCGGATACTAAAATCGGACAGCTCCTTTTGAATCTGCCGCACATCCGGTTTTTGGAACGTAATCCGGGCATTCATCACCCCTTGTTCCCGCAGGATCTTGGTAAGCGCCCGGGTATCGACGCCATATAGCCCCACCACGCCCTTTTCTTTTAAAAAGGTGTCAAGATCTCCCTCACTGCGAAAGTTAGAGGGGACTTGACACCATTCTCTTACAATATAAGCGGAGAGACGGGGAGCTCTGTTTTCAAAATCCGCGGGAATCACCCCGTAGTTGCCAATCAGGGGAAAGGTATGCACCACCATTTGTCCATAATAGCTGGGATCGGTCAGCGTCTCCAGGTAACCGGTCATCGCAGTGGTGAACACCGCCTCTCCCGTCACCTCACGGCGGGCCCCAAAGCTTTTGCCTTCAAACACCTCGCCGTTTTCCAAAATCAAATAAATCGCTTGCTCCATGACTCTTCCTCCGTCAGCCTTCATAGGTTTTTATGATATCCTCCGCGATCTGCCGCCTTGTCAGACGCGTGTCCATCGCTTGTTTTTCCAAATATCGGTGGGCCTCCTGTTCAGTCAGACGCCGATATTGAATCAAGGCGCATTTTGCCCGGTCCACCAGCTTGATCTCCTCGATCTTTTGCTGTAGCTTATTATTTTCACTTTTCAAGCCCAGCATACGCTTGCGGGAGGCCGTGGCGATCTTCAGCGTCTGATAAAACACCTGGCGGCTAACTGGCTTTGGTACGATAAGCACGCCGTAATCCTCCACTTTTTCTGCAATTTCATCGGCCATCTCCGCTTTAACCAGCACCAATACGCTGGAATCCGAACTTTGGGTGACAGACACCGCCAGCTCAAATCCGGATTCATCCCGCAGCGGCGTGTTTATCAGCACCAAGTCATATCCGTCCTGAATCATCGCCCGGCGCGCCTCTCCGCCATTGCTCACAGCCACCACCCGGTCAAAAGCCCTGGCCTTGAGCAAATCGGTTAAAAAGCTCTTTCCCTGATCCGTGCCCGCTACCACCAAAACGTGGTCCATACTCTCACCAGACTTTCTTTCTGCTTTTTGGAAAGAGGCTGCTTTTATATATTTACAAAGTAAAAATCATGATCGAATTGGTCCTGGTTTTCTACCTTTACATAGCGCTCCCACTGCGCCTGTTTTTCTTTGCAATAATTATCCAGCAAACGCTTGGGCACCACAGCCTTGACAAAATCGCTGTCAGCAGCCAGCCGGATCGCCTCTCCCAAAGTTTTTGGAAGCGTTCGTATGTCCCTGAGCTGTTCCCCGCTTGCCCGGTACAGATCAAAGTCGGAGGGAGGACACAGCGTTGCTCCTCTCTTGATTCCATCCAGTCCCGCCATCAAAAGCAGGGCAAAGGCAAGATGAGCGTTGCAGGAGGGATCGGGAGAGCGCAGCTCCATCCGGCTGTTTTCTCCTTCAGATGCTGGAATTCGGATGAGCTGAGAGCGGTTCTGGTGGGACCAAGTGACATATTTAGGAGCCTCAAACTCTCCAAATCTCCGATAGGAGTTGGGCAGAGGGTTCAAGAAAAGGGTAATTTCCGGAATTCTCTCCAGAATCCCCGCCATGAAGCTCTCCGCTTCCTGAGAATGCTCCGTTCCGGAGGTCTTAAACAGATTCACCCCGTCTTTAAAAAGGGAAAGATTGATATGCAGGCCGCTCCCGCTTTTGCCCGGCAGAGGTTTGGGTAAAAAGGTGGCATAAAGTCCGTTTCGGGCCGCGATATTGCGCACCACAGCGCGAAAGGTCACCAGGTTGTCGGCGGCGCTCAAAGCGTCGCTGTATTTAAAGTCAATTTCATTTTGCCCGGGGCCCTGCTCATGATGAGAGCTCTCCGGCCGGATTCCCATCTGTTCCAGCGAAAGGCAGATCTCCCGCCGCACGTTTTCCCCGCGATCCTTGGGGGCAATGTCGCAATAGCCCGCATGATCGTGGGGGATATTGGTAGGATAACCTTTTTCATCCGTTTCAAACAGATAAAATTCGCATTCCGAACCGATCTTACATGCATATCCCATGGATTCCGCCTGTCTTGCGGCGCGTTGCAGCAGGCTGCGGGCATTCCCCTCAAAGGGAGCGCCGTCGGGATACTTGACGTCGCAGAAGAACCGGATCACCCGCCCCTGGGACGGACGCCAGGGCATGATGGATAAGGTGGCGGCATCCGGCACCACAAACAGGTCGGATTCGTCCACATGCATGAACCCGCGCACGGCAGAAGCGTCAAAGGAAATCCCTTTTTCAAACGCACGGGGCAGCTCCCCGGGCAGGATGGATATGTTTTTTTGCGTTCCAAAAATATCGCAAAACACCAGGCGGATAAACTTGACGTCGTTTTCCTCCACAAAGCGCAGCACTTCAGCGATGGTCTCTTTCATGGATTTAGCCCCCATTTCTCTAAAATCAACGTATGATTCCCATTATACACCGCTTAATTTTGGGTATAAAGCTGTTTATATGGATTTTTTGTGTCAGGTTTGAGCAGATAAAAGGACTTACCGATTACCTGATCGAAACTCTCTTGAAACAGGGAACAAAATTCCTGAAGCGGCTGACGGATGGCCGCTAATTCCCGTTCCCCACAGGGATAAGCCACCACCTGGGGCGGCAGATCGGGAGGCAGTTCCTCGCACCGTAGGTAAATGGCTCCACCGTGCATTCCGGTTCCACAGAAATTGCCTACCGGCACTTTTTGTCCGCAGTGAAGCCCCAGCACAATAATCACGCCGCCTGCCTGGTATTCCCCCAAAAAACTGCCGGCGCGGCCGCCCACCACCAGCATGGGGATTTTATCCCGGTAAGCCTTCATATGAATACCAGCCCGGTAGCCTGTGTCTCCTTTTACAAAAATGCGGCCGCCCCGCATGGCGTAACCTGTGGCATCTCCGGCGCTGCCGTGCACCGTAATGGTCCCTTCGTTCATGGTATCCCCTGTGGCCTCCTGCACATTTCCATATACGGTGATCTCGCTGCCATCCAGATAGGCGCCCAGGGCATTGCCCGGCGTGCCGTGGATCTCCAGTTTCTTTCCCTTGGATCCGCTGGCTATATAGCGCTGCCCCAGACAGTTTTCAATTCGAATCCTGCCGTCCTCTGCGCTGCGTAATCGTTGGTTTAACTCTTGAAAGGGCATTTGACCGGCGTCAATCTTCATCCTCAGCACCACCTAACATCTTATTTCGTTCCACCTTTGAAAAGGCCATCAACTGGGGTTTTTCTCGGATCAAGGCAAAGTCCACCGAACTCAGTGGAGTCCTGTTTCGGATCATAGCGGTATAAATGCCGCAGCGGGACACATCCCCAACCATCATATATCCTTTGAGCAGATCGTCCTGCACAAACAGTTTTTTGTAAGCGTCCCCATCCTTGGAAAGCAGGGCTTTCCCCTGGGGAGATCCCGCCGTCGCCACATGCAACCCAAAAAATCCAATGGAATTCATGGGGATGGCCCGGTCATACCGGCTGTCTCCTCCCGCCATATTGATTCCGGCGCATTCTCCCTGAAGATAGGCATTGGGAAGCAGCGCCAGCACCCGGGATTGTCCGGTAGTGATATCCAGGCTTTCGCTGCAATCTCCCGCAGCAAATACGTCGGGCAATGTAGTCGCGCAGCGGGTATCGGTCATAATTCCTCTGCCCGTCTTTCCTCCGGCTTCCGCGATGAGTTCTATATTGGGAGAAACGCCCACTGCCACCACCAGAATGTCAAAGGGGAGCCGGGTTCCGCTTTTCAGCGCCGCAGTATTTCCTTCAAACCGCTCCACTCCATCGGAGAGAAGAAAGTCTACGCCCTGTTTTTCAATATGGTCCTGCATCCGCTTGGCGGCGTCCACATCCAGAATACTGGAAAGGATGTGGTCCGCCAGATCTACTACCGTGACATTCTGCGCCAGATGGCGGATCCCTTCGGCACATTTTAGCCCAATGAGTCCGGCCCCCATGATAAGCACCCGGCTATTAGGCGTAAGAGCGGCCCCAAGCCGCAGCGCATCATCCAGGGACTGGAAAGTAAACCGTTTTTCCACCTGGCGGATTCCCTCAATGGGCGGGACAAAGGGGCGGGACCCGGTGGCCATCAGAAGCTTCTCATATTCAAGCGTGCGTCCGTCTGAAAGCAGAGCCTTATGCTCTTCAGGGATAATGCGGCAGACGGAAACCCCTGTGAGCAGTTCGCAGCGGTTTTCCTCGTAAAACCCATCGGGGCGGTACTTCATCCGCTGCCGGTCGGTTTCTCCCCGCAGTAAATAGGAGATCAGGGGCCGTGAATAGGTATGGTAGGGTTCCTCCGATACCAGGGTAATACTCCCTTCACGGTCCAGTTGGCGGATTCCCTCCACACAGCCTACCGCTGCGGTGGAATTCCCTATAATCACATAACGCATATGTTTCACCTCTCCTCATACACGATGGCCCGGTTGGGACAGTGAGCCACACAAGCCGGCGAACCGTCGCTGTTTTTCAGGCAAAGTTCGCATTTTTGCACCACCCCGTCCTGGGACGGCATAATCGCCCCGTAGGGACAACTTAAAATGCAGGTGTAACAACCCACGCACTTTCCCTGATTAACGGCGATCACCCCGTCGTTTAATGTGAGGGCGCCGGTAATGCAGCTTTTCACACACAGCGGCTCGGCGCAGTGCCGGCAGGATACCGCAAAGCTCACCCCTTCTTTTCCCTCTTCAATCTGGATCCGGGGATGAATGGCGATTCCCTTTAGGGCCTTGGCCATATCGTCGATCCCGGAATTTGCAAAGGCACAATAATATTCGCAAAGATGGCACCCCAAGCACCAATCCTCATTGACATAGATTCGTTTCATATTGTCCCCTACTCTCCCGCGTGTTTGATTCCCAGGATTTGCAGCTCTTTTTCATTGAGACCCACTCCCCGCAGCATCAGGCGGTTGCCCCGCAAGGCTTCAATAGAATTGATCCCCATGCCGCCCATCATCTCCTTAATCTCATGCTCCCAGGCTGTGATCAGATTCACAAGCCGTTCGCTGCCAACGTTGGGGTTTAACCGCTTGACCAGATCGGGCCGCTGGGTTGCAATCCCCCAATTGCATCTTCCCTGCTGGCAGCTTCGGCACAGGTGGCATCCCAAGGCCAGCAGCGCGCTGGTGGCAATGTATACTGCGTCCGCTCCCAAAGCGATCGCTTTTACCAAATCGGCGCTGCTGCGAATGCTGCCGCCCACAACAATGGATACGTTTCCCCGGATTCCCTCTTCTCTGAGCCGTTGGTCCACACTGGCAAGCGCCAACTCGATGGGAATGCCCACATTGTCCCGGATGCGGGTAGGCGCGGCCCCCGTGCCTCCCCGGAATCCGTCGATGGCGATGATATCCGCGCCGCTGCGGGCGATACCGCTGGCGATGGCGGCCACGTTATGCACCGCCGCCACCTTGACAATAACCGGCTTTCTGTAGGCGGTGGCCTCCTTTAAGGAGTAAACCAGCTGGCGCAGATCCTCGATGGAATAAATGTCATGGTGAGGCGCTGGGGAGATGGCGTCGCTGCCCTCGGGAATCATACGCGTTTTGGAAACCTCCCCCACAATCTTGGCCCCGGGCAGGTGCCCGCCGATCCCCGGCTTGGCCCCCTGACCCATCTTAATCTCAATCGCTGCCCCGGTTTCCAAATACTCCTTATGTACGCCAAACCGTCCGGACGCCACCTGGACAATGGTGTTTTTCCCATATTCATAAAAGTCTTCGTGCAGGCCGCCCTCGCCGGTATTGTAGTATATTCCCAGCTGTTGGGCTGCACGGGCAAGGCTTTCATGGGCGTTGTAACTGATGGACCCATAGCTCATTGCAGAAAACATCACCGGTACGGAAAGCTCTAAATGAGGTCCTAAATTGTTGATTAAATTCCCCGTTTCATCCCGCTCCACCCGTTCCGGCTTTTTGCCCAGAGTAACCTTGGTTTCCATGGGTTCCCGCAGAGGATCAATGGGAGGATTGGTTACCTGTGAGGCGTTGATTAGCATCTTATCCCAGTATACCGGGTACTGCTTAGGGGTGCCCATGGAGGACAACAGCACGCCGCCGCTGCCCGCCTGGCGGTAGATCTCTCCAATGCTATCTGAGGTCCAGTTGGCGTTAGCGCGGAACGTGTGATCGCTTTTAACGATCTTCAGCGCTCTGGTAGGGCAAAGCGCTACACAGCGGTGGCAATTGACGCATTTGCTCTCGTCGGCGGTCATTTTTTTCAAGTCTTCCTCATAGCGGTGGACCTCGTTAGCGCATTGCCTTTCGCATACGCGGCAGGCGATGCAGCGATCCAGGTTGCGAATCACCTCAAATTCCGGATACAAAAAATTTACTGGCATCCGTTGACACCTCCTTGGAGCGTAACAATCACCGGTTCCCCGCCTTTTGGGGACCACAGCCGTTCAGGGGTCGGTTCCACAGCTCGTATGGCGCACTCTTCACTGGCCACATACACCATGTCTCCCTTTTCTCCAACCACCATAGAGCGCAGCTTGAGACGGTCGTTCAGAGCCATCATACCGCCCTCAAAGCCCAGCAGGATAGAGAATGGACCGGTAATCAGCAGACTGGGAAACGCATTTCGAAGGTAGGTAAGTTTTTCCCTCTCCTGAGGCGGCATCCGTTCGATGGTGGACCAGAATGGGGCCGCGATGACCGAGGCTACCTCCGTTAGCGTGAGCTTCTGCCTGCGATGCAGGTAATCGATCATATAGGTAATCACCTCTGTGTCGGTAAGCAGAGTGCACTGGTACCCGAACATCTCAATGTACCGGCGATTTGCATCGTAAGAAGAAATTTCCCCATTGTGCACAATGGAGTAGTCCAGCATGGCAAACGGATGAGCGCCGCCCCACCAGCCGGGCGTATTGGTGGGGTATCGGCCATGAGCCGTCCAGCAATATCCGGCATACTCCTGAAGACGGTAGAATTCACCCACGTCCTCTGGATATCCCACCGCCTTGAATACCCCCATGTTCTTTCCGCTGGAAAAGATGTAGGCGCCGTCGATCTGGGTATTAACCCGGATGACACACCGGGCGGTATATTCTCGTTCATCCAGCTGGCTGTCTTTGAGCTTTGTCGGCAGAGGGCTGACGAAGTAACGCCAAATCAGCGGTTCATCGGTGATCTGGGGCAGCTTTTTCACAGGGATTTTAGAAAGATTGATGACGTCAAAATGCCGCTCAATCAATTTTTCGCACCGTTCCTTGGCCTCCACATCATTATAAAATATGTGAAACGCATAATAATCCTTATATTCCGGATAAATCCCATAACCGGCGAATCCACCGCCCAGCCCATTGCTGCGGTCATGCATAGTGGCGATGGACTTTATAATCGTATCTCCCCCCAGACGTTTGCCGCTTTTGGAAAAAATACCGGAAATCGCGCAACCGGAAGGAATTCTGACCTCTCCCTCTTTTTGCATATCCCTGCCTCCTTACTCTCCAATTCATAATAACTCGGCGCTCAAAGAGCCGTCTCGTAACACATAAAAGCGCCGTTTAAGAACCATAATAAAAAAGACGTTCATAAAAAGACGGAGCCATACGAGTCCGTTCCTTTTATGAACGCCTTTGTTCATGTTGTATTATAGAATACTTTCTGGTTGCTTGTCAACCATTTGCATGATAATTTTTATCTTCCTGCAAAATAAGATTATTCTTCCGTCCGCGTTCGTGCATTTTGATGAATTCATGAGAATTATAAAAAAAATCTTGCAAAACTTTCAAATAAAGGTTGACAATCCACCCACAGCGGGCTATAATGCAAAGCGTAATCAGCAAGGGCGCTGTAGGTGAGAACCTACGGCGCCTTTTCTTTTGCAATGAAACGCGGCGAAAGCCCAAGAAAGGATGTTGTGATTATGAGCAAGACCATCATTCCAAAAGACTATCAACCTTCCATAGGATTGGGGTTATCGGAAACTCAGGCCGCTATCAGTAAAATTAAAAACTGCTTTGCAAATCAACTTCGAGGCGCTTTGTGTCTGGCAAGGGTATCGGCTCCGCTGTTTGTGGATCCTTCCACCGGACTTAACGACGATCTAAACGGCGTGGAGCGGGCGGTGAGCTTTGACATCAAGGAAACCGGAACCACCGCTCAGGTAGTGCATTCCCTGGCCAAATGGAAACGCATGGCGCTGCATGAATATGAATTTCAGCCTCACACAGGCTTATACACCGATATGAACGCCATCCGGCGGGACGAAAGCTTAGACAACCTGCATTCCATTTATGTGGATCAATGGGATTGGGAAACCGTCATCCATCCCGAGGACCGCACCGTCGTCTATTTAAAGAATACCGTCAACCGCATCGTAGACGCTATTTGGAGAACTCTGGAATGTATCAAAACGGAATACCCGCAAATTCACGTTTCCCTCTCCAAAAACGTCAGCTTTGTCACCACCCAGGAGTTGGAGGATCAATACCCCAGCCTTTCTCCAAAGGAACGTGAAAACGAATACCTCAAAGAGCACAAAACCGCCTTTGTCATGCAGATCGGCGACACGCTGCACTCAGGCCAAAGGCACGACGGCCGCGCCCCCGATTATGACGACTGGAGTTTAAACGGCGATATCGTCTTCTGGAACGAGGTGTTAGGCTGCGCTTTCGAGGTTTCCTCTATGGGGATCCGGGTGGACGCGAAGGCTCTTGCTGCGCAACTCAAAAAGGCCGGCTGTGAGGATCGTACTCGGCTTCCCTTCCACCAAATGGTGGCAAACGGCGTTCTTCCGCTCACCATGGGCGGCGGAATCGGCCAGTCCCGGCTATGTATGCTGCTGCTGGGTAAAGCGCACATTGGCGAGGTGCAAGCCTCCATCTGGGATTCGGACACCAGAGAAATCTGCCAGTCAGCCGGAATCCGTTTATTATAAGGACCATAGGAAACAAATGAGCAGAATACAAAAACTGGGGGTCATGTTATGAGCTTAAAAAGCAATATGGTTCCGAATTTATTCGGAAGTATGGTTTTTAACGATCAAGTCATGCGGGAGCGCCTACCCAAAGAAACCTACCGGGCGCTAAAAAAGACCATTGAAAATGGCAAAAGCCTGGATAAAACCATTGCGCATGTGGTGGCCAACGCCATGAAGGACTGGGCCGTAGAGAAGGGAGTCACCCATTTCACCCACTGGTTCCAACCCATGACCGGGATCACCGCCGAAAAGCACGACAGTTTTATCTCTCCCACCGGAGACGGCGGTATCATCATGGAGTTTTCCGGCAAAGAACTGGTCAAGGGCGAACCCGACGCCTCCAGCTTTCCCTCGGGAGGATTGCGCGCCACCTTTGAGGCCAGGGGGTATACCGCCTGGGATCCCTCCTCCTACGCGTTTATCAAGGACGACACCCTATGCATTCCCACCGTGTTTTGCTCTTACAGCGGAGAGGCGCTGGATAAAAAGACCCCTTTGCTGCGCTCTATGGAGGCCATTAACAAGCAAGCGCTTCGTATTTTGAAGCTGTTCGGCAATGAGGAAGTCAAACGGGTCACCACCACAGTGGGCCCGGAACAGGAGTATTTCCTCATTGACCGCAAATTGTACGAACAAAGGGAAGATCTGGTGCTGTGCGGCCGCACTCTATTCGGTGCAAAGCCTCCCAAGGGACAGGAACTGGAGGATCATTATTTTGGCGCCATTAAGCCTCGAGTATCCGCCTATATGAAGGAATTGGATCAAGAGCTTTGGAAACTGGGGGTGCTGGCCAAGACCAAACACAATGAAGTTGCCCCCGCCCAGCACGAGCTTGCCCCTATCTTTACCAATACCAACCTGGCCACTGACCATAATCAGCTCACAATGGAGATGATGAAAAAGGTGGCCAAGCGTCATGGTTTGGCCTGTCTTCTTCATGAAAAGCCCTTTGAAGGAGTCAACGGAAGCGGTAAGCACAACAACTGGTCCATATCTACCGATACGGGTGTAAACCTGCTGGAGCCTGGGGAATCCCCCAGTGAAAACGCTCAATTTCTGTTGTTTCTATCCGCCGTCATCAAGGCGGTGGATGAATACCAGGATCTTCTGCGCATCTCGGTGGCCAGCGCCGCCAACGATCACCGGCTTGGCGCTAACGAAGCTCCTCCCGCCATTGTCTCCATGTTCTTAGGAGACGAGCTTACCGGCATTCTGGAGGCCATCGAAAACGACGTGGAATACAATCAAAGAAACAAAGAGGAGATGAGGGTCGGCGTACATATTCTTCCCCGTTTTCCCAAGGATACCACAGACCGCAACCGCACCTCTCCGTTCGCCTTTACCGGCAACAAATTTGAGTTCCGGATGCTGGGTTCTAAATTCTCCATCGCAGGACCCAATATTATTCTCAATACCATTGTAGCGGAGGAGCTTTCTCAGTTTGCCGACCAACTGGAACAGTCCCAGGATTTTCAACAGGATCTACACGACTTAATTCGCGGTACCATCGCCCGGCATAAGAGAATCATCTTTAACGGCAACAATTACTCCAACGAATGGGTAGAAGAAGCAAAGACGCGCGGGCTCTTAAATCTTAAAACCACGGCGGACGCGCTCCCTCATTTTATCCATCAAAAGAACATCGACCTGTTCACCAAACACAAAATATTTACCTCAGCCGAAATGTACTCCCGGTATGAGATTCAGCTGGAGGACTATTGCAAATCCTTGAATATCGAAGCCCTCACTATGATTGATATGGTGAATAAGGACATTCTTCCGGCGGTCAACCGCTATTTAAATGATCTAACCGTTACGGCGCTCAATAAGAAATCGCTTTGTACTTCTATTGATTGCAGCATGGAGCAATCTCTGATCCGCGAACTGTCTACTCTGTCCGCAGATTTATTCCAAAAAATCCGGGAACTTGCCCAAGCAATCCGTGCGGGAAAAGAGGATCCCCAGGTCTTGGAGCAGGCTCATTATTACCGCGATGTGATCCTTCCGCTGATGGATCAGGTCCGCCAGCCCGCAGATCAGTTGGAATCTCTCACCGGAGACGGGTACTGGCCCTACCCCACCTACCGGGAGCTGCTGTTCCTGGTGTAATCACCGCTTTTGATTATTCCCTTTTCTTAATCGGATACGGTCTGCGTGCCGCCTGATTTCTTTTGCGGCGTATGGTCCCGATTAAGATTGCCGCGATTAACCGTTTCGGAAATGCGTTTAATGGATGCGGATGTATCCCTTTTCTCTCTCCTTTTCAGGCCCAATCTCTTCTTTGAGACGACATCCCCCTAGTTCCTTTTGCAACACTTCTTTCCTGCAACCCGCAGAAGGCTTTAACAGCAGCTCTCCAAGAGGGCGACCTTACAGTTTGCGTTCAGCAAGCGCTTTCCTCTCCCGTATCCATCCCCTCCAACTGGCGAAACCGTCAGGTTCCGTCCTCGTAGATCCGGAACGGGATTCATTTGCGGCGTTCTTATCGGTCCATCCCGATCGGCGCGTTGATCGTTCCCTATAAAAAACTACACAAAGGCGTGTGTTTTGCTTGAAACAAAACACACGCCTTTGTGCTGAGGAGGTAATAACATGTCAGGAATTTATTCTTCGGTCAATACCATTTGGGTCCTATTGGGGGCCGCTCTGGTATTCTTTATGCAGGCCGGCTTCGCTATGGTAGAAACCGGCTTCACACGGGCAAAAAACACAGGCAACATCATCATGAAAAATCTTATGGACTTTGCCATCGGAACCCCGATTTTCTGGCTCTTAGGTTTTGGCCTGATGTTCGGCGGGGCCTCCGGGCTCATCGGCGGGTTTGACCCGCTGGTGAGGGGGGATTACTCTTCCATCCTGCCGGACGGGGTTCCCCTTCCCGCATTTCTGATTTTTCAAACCGTGTTTTGCGCCACCGCCGCCACCATTGTGTCCGGCGCTATGGCGGAGCGTACCAAATTCTCGTCGTATTGTATTTACAGTCTCATAATCAGCGCCGTGGTCTATCCCATCTCCGGACACTGGATTTGGGGAGGCGGCTGGCTGCAACAGCTGGGCTTCCACGATTTTGCCGGATCCACGGCGGTACATATGGTAGGCGGCGTCTCGGCTCTCATCGGCGCCAAGATTTTAGGACCCCGAATCGGAAAGTATGACAAAAACGGGAAGCCCAAGGCCATTTTGGGACATAATCTGGCGCTGGGCGCATTGGGCGTGTTTATTTTGTGGTTCTGCTGGTTCGGATTTAACGGAGGATCCACGGTTTCCGCCACCGGTGACGACGTGCTGTTCTCCATGGGCAATATCTTTGTTACCACCAATCTGGCGGCCGCCTGCGCCGCCGTCACCACCATGGCAATCACTTGGATTCGCTACAAGAAACCCGACGTATCAATGACCCTCAACGGCGCATTGGGCGGATTAGTGGCCGTCACCGCCGGCTGCGATGTGGTTTCTCCCACCGGCGCGGCGCTGATCGGCATCATCGCGGCAGCGGTTATGGTGTTTGGCATTGAATTCATTGATAAAGTCCTTAAGATCGACGATCCCGTAGGCGCCATTGGCGTACACGGAATCTGCGGTGCACTGGGCGCCCTGCTTACTGGATTTTTCTCCCAGGATGAGGGCATATTCTATGGACATGGATTTTCTTTCCTGGGCGCCCAGGCGTTGGGCGTTGTCTCAGTCATCGCCTGGGTTACGGTCACCATGACTACTGTCTTTCTGGTCATCAAAAAAACCATCGGCCTTCGCGTCTCCAGGGAAGAGGAAATCAAAGGGTTGGATCTGGAGGAACACGGCTTAGTCAGCAGTTACGCCGACTTTATGCCCATGGTCAACATCACCTCTCTGAAGGACGAGGAACGCACACCCTTGGCCGTATCAGTAGACGAGGCCGTACTGGTACAACGCAAACCTACTTCTATGGCGGGCGACGTTAAGATGACCAAAGTGGTGATAATCATCAAACAAAGCAAATTCGAAAAGGTCAAGGCCGCCATGAATCAGATCGGCATTACCGGCATGACAGTGACCAACGTACTGGGTTGCGGTATGCAAAAGGGCGTGGGAGAATACTACCGCGGCATCCCTGTGGAGATGAACCTCCTACCCAAGCTTAAGGTAGAATTCGTGGTGTGTAAGACACCGGTGGATCTGGTCATTGACACAGCCAAAAAGGCCCTGTATACCGGCCATATCGGAGACGGAAAAATCTTTGTATACGATGTGGAAAATGTGGTAAAAGTGCGTACCGGCGAAGAAGGCTATAACGCTTTGCAGGATGAGGAATAAACCCGTGCATCCATGTTTTTCAACTACTTTGAAACGCATCCTCTAACACCGAACCGTTCAGAATCCTATGCAAGATTTGCATTTTTATCAGAGTATGTCTTATCATTGAGAGAGCCTTTATTCCCATTACAACATCCGAAAGGTCCTCGCCATGCTTGATTGGCCGCGAGGGCCTTTCGGCGTTTCTCTCCGACCGGTTCCTTGAATGGATGGCTAGCCTTCTCCCGCCCATTCCCTATAGAATATAAATCCATGCTTGAGATCTCTCCGCAGCTCGTAAACGAGTGATGAGCGCTACCGAAAGTCGCCTCCGCTGGAAGAGTTTCTTGAGCAAGGAAACTTGGCTTACAGAAAGGCTATCGCTCCATCTCTTCTCATTTTTTTGCAGAATCGGGATTTCCTATCAGGACACAGACAAAAACCTCTCTCAGCACAAAAGGCTAAGAGAGGTTTCGTATTATTTCTCATATATATTACAAATTGTATTAAGATTCTTTCTTTAATCGGGCGAAATTAGACATCAGCTTTTTGGTTCCCGCAGAATCAAACGCAATTTCCAACAATACATCGTTCCCCATGGGGCTGGCGGACAAAATCGTCCCCACACCAAACGTTTTATGGGAAACCGTATCCCCCACTCGGAAGCTCTCCTTCGAGGGCGCCGACGCAGGGGCAGGCTGCCCGAAATGTCTGGCGGCGGAAGCCGATTTAATGCGCGCCTCATAGTTGGAGGTAGGGGCTCTATAGCCCGGCTCCGGCTTCTTCCAATCCCTTGCCCGGCTTTTATCCACCAGCTCCTCCGGAATTTCTGCGGAGAACCGGGAAGATTTGTTTCGAGAGGTGCTTCCAAAAATCATACGACTGTCCGCGTTGAGCACATACAGTTCCTCCCTGGCCCGGGTAATGCCCACATAAGCCAGACGCCGTTCCTCCTCGATCTCACCGGGATTATAAATGGCCTGCATACCCGGGAAAATCCCCTCTTCAAAGCCGGGCAGGAACACCACGGGGAATTCCAGCCCCTTGGCAGAGTGCATGGTCATCATCACCACAGTCTGGGCGTTTTCGTCGTAGTTGTCGATGTCGGTCATCAGGGAAACCTCTTCTAAAAAGCCGGACAGAGTGGCTTCTTCCCCGTTGTCCTCTTCATACTTGATGATATTGGAGGCCAACTCATTGATGTTCTCAATCCGGGTTTCCCCTTCCTCTTTCTCCTGACGCAGCGCCTCTATGTATCGGGTCTTTTCCAGCACTAAATCGTATAGCTGGTGCAGAGAAATGTCCTCGTCTTGCGCAGCTTCAATCAGCTCGTCCATCATATTGGCAAACATCTTGAGCTTCGGGGCCGCCCGGCGCAGGGAGTCGAATTCATCCGCCCGGCGAATGACCTCCAAAAGAGGTTCGCCCAGCGCCACGGAGATCTCTGCTGCCTGCGCAATGGTTTTGTCCCCGATGGACCGTTTAGGCTGGTTGATGATCCGGCGCAAACGCATTTCGTCATAGGGGTTGTTGATGACGCTGAGATATGCAATCATATCCCGGATTTCCTTGCGCTCATAGAAGCGGAATCCACCGATAATCCGGTAAGGGATCCCCGACTTGACGAACACTTTTTCCAGAATATTGGACTGAGAGTTCATCCGGTATAGAATGGAAAAATCGGTGAACGTTCTCCCTTTCGCCACTCCTTCCAAAATCACGTTGGCAATATAATTGGCTTCGTCCATTTCGCTGAAGGCGGTATGCATCTGAATTTTAGATCCTTGGGGATTCTCTGTCCACAGGGATTTTCCTTTACGCTCTTGATTGTGGGCGATCACCGCGTTGGCGGCATCCAGGATATTTTGAGTGGACCGGTAGTTTTGCTCCAAACGGATCACTGTGGCGTCCGGATAGGTTTGCTCAAAGCTCATAATATTTTCGATGGTGGCGCCTCGGAATTTATAGATACTTTGGTCATCATCGCCCACCACACACAGATTTCGGCGTTTTTGAGAGAGCAGCTTGATAAACTGATACTGTACTTTATTGGTATCCTGATACTCATCTACCAGGATATAATGGAACCTGTTTTGATAATATTCCAGCACATCGGGACACTGGCGCAATAATTCCACCGTCTTAATCAGCAAATCGTCAAAATCCATGGCGTCGGCTTCTTTGAGTCTGCGCTGATACATTTCATACGCCTCGCCTACCTTTTTTAAACGGTGATCGTTGCCTGCCAGGCGTTTGTATTCCAGCGGGTCAATCATGCTGTCCTTGGCGTGGGAGATCTCATTGAGGATGGACTTATGGGATATCATCTTATCGTCAATTCCCAGCGCTTTTTGGCAATCCTTAATCAGCCGTTTGGAATCATCCGTATCATACACTGTAAAATGACTGGTATACCCTAAACGGTCGCCGTCCCGGCGCAGCATCCGCGCGCAGGTGGAATGGAAGGTGGAAGCCCACACGTCCTCCCCTCTCTGTCCCAGCATAGACACCAAGCGTTCCTTAAGCTCGCCCGCCGCCTTATTGGTAAAGGTAATGGCCAACACCTGCCACGGCTGGGCCGAAGAAACCGAAAGCTTATGCTTGATTTCAAAGCATAGCTCTTTACTTCCAGCCAGATAATCCTCAATCTCATTGATCTCTTCCCCAGTTAGGGAACCATACACTTGATCCGAGATATAGGCATCGCCGTACTCTATAATATTAGCAATCCGGTTGACCAGCACCGTGGTTTTTCCACTGCCCGCCCCCGCCAGTATCAACAGGGGACCGTTGATTTGGAACACCGCTTGCCTCTGCATCATATTCATTCTGGAAAACTGTTTTTCCAGTACTTTTTTTCTCAATTCTATCAATTCTTGATGATTCATAGTATCCTTCCACTCACCCCAGTTTCATTTCACTTTTGTTTCATTGTACCTCATTTTTACTCCAATAGCAAATGGATTGCCAAAGATTACAACGGATTTCGACGGCGTTTGTCCCGCTTTTATTCCTTGACTCCTTATCTTTTGGTCTGAGAAAAACGTCCCCATCCGCTTCGCCACAAGAAAAATAAAAGCACCCGCGTGCTTAAAACAAAACACACGGGTGTTAAAAATACTGTTAAAATGTTAGCCCAGGATGCTCAGCAGCACGCCGGCTGCAACGGCAGAACCAATTACGCCCGCCACATTGGGACCCATAGCGTGCATCAGAAGGAAATTGGAAGGATTCTCCTTTTGTCCCACCTTCTGCGCCACACGGGCGGCCATGGGAACCGCAGACACGCCCGCGGAACCGATCAGCGGATTTACCTTGCCCTTGGTGACAAAATACATAATTTTACCGAACATAACGCCGCCTGCGGTACCGCAAGCAAAGGCCAGCAGGCCAAGACCGATGATAATAAGCGTCTTTACATCCAGGAACGCCGCGCCGGTGGCGGTGGCGCCCACGGTGACGCCCAGGAAAATAGTGATGATATTCATCAGCTCATTCTGCGCGGTATTGGAAATTCTGGAGACAACGCCGCTCTCGCGGAAAATATTGCCCAGCATAAGCATTCCTACCAGCGGAGTAGCGTCGGGAACAATTAGCGCTACGATAAAGGTAACGAGGATGGGGAATAAAATTTTCTCCAGTTTGGAAACCGGACGCAGCTGTTTCATAACAACCGAACGTTCTTTCTTGGTGGTGAGCAGCTTCATGATGGGAGGCTGAATCACAGGCACCAGCGCCATGTAGGAATAAGCCGCCACCGCGATGGGCCCAAGGAGATGGGGAGCCAATTTAGAGGTGACGAAGATAGCGGTGGGACCGTCGGCACCGCCGATGATGCCGATGGCGCCCGCCTCATTGGGAGAAAAGAAAAACATCGCCAGGATAAAGGTGGTAAATATACCCAATTGGGCCGCCGCGCCCAGCAAAAAGCTCTTGGGGTTGGCAATCAACGGACCGAAATCAGTCATAGCGCCGATCCCCAGGAAGATCAGCGGGGGATAGATTCCCAGCTTAACGCCCTGATAGAGATAATAAAACAATCCGCCGTTTTGCGTCGGATACTGCAGAAAAATTTGATTATCCTGCCATACAATCCCATAGTTGATTCCATGATTGTTAAGGAAAGTCTGAGCCAAAATTTGGGTTTTGTCTTGGAGCTCAAAGTACATCTGACCTCCATCCATAAACTGCCTGACTACCTGGCCGCCCAATCCATGATCGGCAAGATACTCAGTGATAGGCTGCAAGTTCATTTGCGGCGCCGCCATGATGACCGGATACAAATTAACCAAAAACATACCAAAGGCGATGGGTAAAAGCAAAAGGGGCTCAAACTGCCTTACGATCGCCAGGTAAACCAACACGCAGGCAACGCCCATCATCACATAGTTTCTCCAGTCCAGATTAGAAAAGCCGGAGCCTTCTACGAGACTGACAACGGAATTGCCGATTTCTTGAAAAATTCCCACTGTGCTGTCATTCCTTTCCGACGTTTAAGTAATGTGTGGATGCCGAATATTAAAAGGGACGGGTGTTTTCCATCAGTCCCGCTGTGCTCCACACCGGGCGGGAACCAGAGGAACGTTTGACGCTTCTTATGGAATAAGAGGTACCGGTTCCCTCTCCCATTACCGCAACCGCCGCTGCAATGGCTGCAATAATTTCGCCGCTGATTCCCTCTTCCTGTGCCGGGGCCGCCGGAATCACCGTAGGCTGCGCGGCCTGGGGTTTGTCCTCCCTAATTTCAGGGCTTTTGGGGGAAGATTTCTTTCTGTTCTGTATCCGATACACAAGCGTACCATACCCCAAAATAACAAAGGTCAGGATAATCAGGATACAAAAGACCACCAGAAGGCCGGTCAGTACTACTGTCCAAGTCGTTCCCCAATCCATAATAACATCTCCATCCTGTTTCTAAATGTTTTTCAGTAACCCGGATATCTGCCCAAAAAGCCAAACTACCGGATTTTAATACTTTGCTATTATAACCGATTCATTTCGTATTTTCAACGGAATTTTGAACGAAAGATGAATGCTTGGTATCTTTCATGTGTTCTGCTGATATTTTCGTTAAAATTTTGTCTAATTTCGTGTTTGCTTATTTTTTGTATTCGGTTTCGTCTTTTTCCACTTAATTTTTACTTTTTTAATTGCACCTTGTCCACACCTGCTCTATAATAGAATAGAGGTGAAGTCATATGACCAATGAAGAGTTTAAGCACTCCATCAAGCGGCCCTATCATGACGGTCTGGGACTTGCCGTGTACAACTGTGGTTTTCAGCGTTGTGGTCCGGGCCACTCCTGGGGTCCGGCTGTTCGCGATCATTATCTGATCCATTATATCACGTCCGGATCCGGCACCTACGATAACGGAAAACAGGTGTACCACCTATCCGCGGGGGACGGTTTTCTTGTAGTACCCTCTCGTGTTATCTCTTATCACGCGGATAAAACGGATCCTTGGGAATATTATTGGGTAGGCTTTAACGGCACCGACGCCGGCCGCCTGGTAAGACAGGCCGGCCTTTCGGAGGAATTTCCCCTATTTCATTATGATAAAGACAGTCTGTACCGGGAAAAGTTGCTAAACATCTATCAGCTCAACGGCTCCCGTCCCAGTGATGATGCACGTATGCAGGCGGAACTGTTGGTTTTTCTTGCCGCGTTGATGGATAATGGAGCTAAGACCGAGGACTCCCGCAAAAGCGGTTATGAATATGTTGAAAAATCTCTGCGTTTTATCGATTATAATTATTCCCGGGATATCGATGTGGATGACATCGCTTCTAACGCGGGCATTAGCCGAAGCCATCTTTACCGGTTATTTATGCAGCACATCTCCATCCCTCCCAATGAATACCTCACCCGTTACCGCATACAAAAAGCAAGCACTCTGTTAAAGTTTCATCATCTTTCAGTGGGAGAAGCGGCCTACTCCACAGGCTTCTCCGATCAGCTTTATTTTTCCAGAGTATTTAAGAAATACAAGGGCGTTCCTCCCAGCCGTTATGCGGAAACCTTCCGCCAGTCGGAACAGAAATAAGCGCGAAAGGAGGCTGTCTCTCATGAGCGAATCAAGAAAAGATCAGGCTTTCACCCCATATCCGGACGACCCGGTCGCCCGCCTTCTTGAGTGGGCGGAACAGATCAAGCAATACGAAGCGATTTCATGGGAACGTATGCCGGAAATCGATTTATACATGGATCAGGTAATCACTTATATGGATAAGCAGCTTCATCTGTTTCAACCTTCAGAGAACGGCAAGCTGCTCACCTCCAGTATGATTAACAACTATGTCAAAGACGGTCTGCTCCCCCGGCCAGATCATAAAAAATATAACCGAGAGCATTTGGCTGGGTTGATGGTCATCGGTATTCTGAAACAGGTGCTGTCTATCCCGGACATCGCCGCGCTTTTTAAAGCATTGTCGGATGAAAGCTCCGTCGAGCAGCTCCATGATTCCTTTTGTTCCATTCAAAAAGCCGCGCTGGATGAAGTAAGTTCCCGGGTGGAGCAAACCGCAGCACACGGAGAATCCCAGCTAAAACGCCTTGCGTTTACTTTGTCTGTGGAAGCTACGGCCCGTCAGGCCGCTGCGGAGCGTATTCTCAGCGAGTTGCAGCAGGAAAGACGGAAAGACAAGGAAAAGTGAAATAGCCGGTCATAATCACAAAAGGAATCCCTTGAAAAGGGGTTCCTTTTCCTGATTGGCTATCCAAAAAGTTTTGTTAAACGGAAGAAGAACCGCGCATACGAATGAATGCAAATTAACGCTTGTCCGATCCAAAACCAGTGGATTCCGGTTAAAAAGCCGCTTCATGACCCGCGGTTTGCGGCAGGATGCGAAATCCCAGATATATGATGCGCTCAAGCTGCGGCGTATATAAAATAACAAAAGACAGTGGTTTTAATCGGCTGCTTATGCCGTCAGACCGCTGTCTTTTTGTTCGTATCGTACTTACTGCTTTATGAAACCATATGTTCGCAAGCCGCAATTTATTTCAGGCTATCGCTAAATTGTTTTAACTCGTTTTTTACTTCCTCAGGTAACCGGTTGTATTCCATATCATCAATTGCTCCCTGAAGGGCGTATAAATGAACCAAGCACACATTTGGAAACCGCATTTTCAAACGAAAAAACGCTTCTTTACTCCCTGTCCGCAGTAAATCTTCCGCTGAACAAATACCAATGGATCTCAGCTTTTTCTCAATTTCAGCTCCAATGTTTTGCAGAGAAGTAAGTTCCGCCACAGAATAACATCCTTTCCGTCCTTATCTCACATCCACGCTTAATAAGGAAAACCCGTGTTGCATTTGGCCGCGTAAAACGCGTTTACTTATCAAGGGCGCAAACCAAGCGGGATCTGGGTCTGTTCATCGCTTACCGCCATCTCTAACGCGCAATCAATGCTCTATGCGGCAGTTTTCCAGCATGGTTATACTCGTTGAACGCTGATGCAATAAAAGTACAACCGCCGTTTGTTTTTCAGAACAGCAACGTTTTTTGTTTTTTTAATTGACTATCGGTCCTTTTTCCATGCGGGTTCTAAACCCAAAGGCATAACTGGTACGCTCTTGGATCAGGAAATACGGCTTCCTGGAATTTTCCGTTCCAAATACTCGTCGTAGGTACACACCCGGTCTATAACGCCCTCCTGGGTGATCTCAATAATCCGGTTGGCCACGGTCTGGATGAACTCGTGGTCGTGAGATGTAAACAGCACGTTTCCCTTAAAATTTTCCAACCCGTTGTTCACCGCTGTGATGGATTCCAAATCCAAGTGGTTCGTGGGTTGATCCAGCACCAGCACGTTGGAGCCGAACAACATCATGCGGGAGAACATACAGCGCACCTTTTCTCCTCCGGACAAGACATGCACCGGTTTATACACGTCGTCTCCGGAAAACAGCATGCGCCCCAGAAATCCCCGAAGATAGGTTTCGGTGGTATCCTTGGAATACTGGCGCATCCAATCCAAAATGGACTCGGTGTGGCCGTTGAAAAAAGCGGAATTATCACTGGGAAAATAGGACTGCGTGGTGCTCACGCCCCATTTAAAGGCGCCCTCGTCCGGTTCCATCTCCTCCATGAGAATTTTAAACAGGGTAGTGATCGCGATTTCATTTTCTCCCACGAAAGCCACCTTGTCCCCTTTGTTTAAAATAAAGGAGACATTATTGAGCACTTGAACCCCGTCCACTGTTTTGCTGATACCGGAAACCTGGAGAATATCCTTACCCGCCTCCCGGTCCATTTCAAACCCGATGAAGGGATAGCGGCGGGAGGAGGCCGGCAATTCCTCAATCGTGAGCTTTTCCAGCAGTTTTTTACGGGAGGTCGCCTGCTTGGATTTGGATTTATTGGCAGAAAAGCGCTCAATAAAGCTTTGCAATTCCTTGGCCTTTTCCTCCATTTTTTTGTTCTGCTGCTTAATCATTCGTTGCATCATCTGGCTGGATTCATACCAGAATTCATAGTTTCCCACGTACATTTTAATTTTGGTATAGTCGATATCCACCGTATGAGTACAAACGTTGTTGAGGAAATGGCGGTCATGAGAAACCACAATGACGGTTCCCTCATAGTCGATGAGGAAATCCTCCAGCCATCTTATGGCGGCAATATCCAAATGGTTGGTAGGCTCGTCCATCATTACAATATCCGGCGAACCAAACAAAGCCTGAGCCAGAAGCACCTTCACCTTCTCGTTACCCGTTAATCCGGACATGCCGGCGTAAAGAAGATCTTCTGAAAGCCCCAATCCTTGCAGCAACTTGGAAGCGTCCGACTCCGCCTCCCATCCGTTAAGCTCTGCAAACTCTCCCTCTAGCTCAGAAGCCAGCACACCGTCCTCATCAGTAAAATCAGGTTTTGCATACAGGGCGTCCTTTTGCTGAATGATTTGGTAGAGCCGTTCATTTCCCATGATGATGGTATCCAACACGGTATATGCGTCGAAGGCGAAGTGATCCTGCTTAAGAACGGAAAGACGCATTTCAGGCGGCATAATCACCTCTCCGGTGGATGGTTCCAACTCCCCGCATAAAATTTTTAAAAATGTGGATTTTCCGGCGCCGTTTGCCCCGATAATCCCATAGCAATTGCCAGGGGTAAACTTGAGATTGACATTGGAAAACAGGTTGGAGCCGTCAAAACTGAGACTGACATTGGATACTGTAATCATTATTAATCATCCTTTCGCTGGAGCTGTCTCAAACAAAGAAATTCAGATCCATTCAAAAAAACAAAGTGTAACGTTCATAGAAAAGAAAAACGCCCTCACCCTGCTGTTGCAAGGCAACGGGCATTTCTCACTTTTATCTAGTATATCATAAGAATAGGCCGTCCGCCATTCGATTATCCACCAAATAATCTTCCGCACAGCCGCAGGATTCATGCAAAAGAGAGGAGGGCGCATTGTTCCCTCCTCTCTTTCAAGAACACGAATTCCTCCCTGTGGCTTCCTGGCATCCCGGTGGGTGAAAGGAATCCCGCTTAAGAATGCTTCCAATCCCTTTTCATGGCTATTAGAATATGCTATACTAAAAAATATAGGCTACATAATGGCGCTTAGAATTAGCATTTCTTCCAACTTTGGATAAATAGAAATAAAATCGTCGATGGGAAGCGGATTCTCTCCCAGTCCCACTTCAATGGTAAACGCCGGCCGGTGGAATTCCGACAGAAACCAATCCTTAAACCCGCCGCCCACCGCTAACCCTTCCGGCGCGGAAAGGGCATATCCGCTGCTGGTAGCCATCACTTGGGCCATCAAATAAGCTTTCTCCGGCATAGGATCGCCATAATGCCAATAGATCTCTTCTCCCTGGCTGTGAAACGCCAGAGCGTGGCGGAACTGACGGGCGCGGCAAAGTTTTACCATGGCCTGTGTTTCCGGTTCGCTCTCCGGATACGCGCCCCCATATCGAGTGGGGTTGGCGCTGCAAATGCCGGACTTCTGTTCCAACTTGTGGAGTTCCTCCCAGCCAGCGTTATAATTGTGGTTGAGATCCACTCCCCTGGCGTTTGCCTGCCAGCGATCGGTATTTCCTTTGGCCGCGTGATACACCAGTTCTTGATAACACCCGGCCGATACTGACCCATGAATGGAAATCTCCACCCCGTCAGGATTGACACAGGGAACAATCACCACTCCTCGGCGCCTTAAAAACGCGCCGATATCCACATCGGATACGCGCCTTCCTGTCTGCAAAGCTCTCCCCAATTGTTCCGCAAACCGAAACAGGATGAGAGACGTGATCCACTCCATGCCATGAAATGCGCCGGCAAACAGCACTGGATTGCATTTTTGTTCGCCTATTTGAAGATATTCAATGCTGCGTCCGCACAGGCTTTTCGCCAGAGTTCCCCGCTGTATCTCCGGATAGCGTTCGCACAGGGTACGCAGAATTTCATTGCGCTGCTTTTGATCCGGCAATCGGTCGGTCAATCGGATATATTTCACAACATCACCCCATACTTATTTTATATGCATGGTTGGTGCGAAAAAGCACCCGGCAATAGGAGGATTCTATAATGAACTTGACAGAAAAAACATTGGGCAGGCAAGAAATCTACAATGGAAAAATCATAAAGGTACATGTAGACACCATCGAACTACCCGACGGCGGCCTTGCCAAACGCGAGGTGGTAGACCATCCAGGCGGAGTGTGCATCGCCGCCCTTACCGAGGATAACGAACTGTTATTTGTCCGGCAATTCCGTTATCCCTATTCCGAGGAGATTTGGGAGCTTCCCGCCGGCAAATTGGAGCCTGGCGATACCCCCTTGGAAAACGGCAAACGGGAGCTAAAGGAGGAAACCGGCGCCACCGGAATGGGATACGTCTCCCTGGGCAAGCTGTATCCCTCCCCCGGCTACTGCGGGGAGATTATTCATCTTTACTTTTGCCGGGTCAGCGGAATCGGAGATTGCAGCCCCGACGAGGATGAATTTCTGGAGGTCAAGCGCATTCCGCTCAAAGAGGCGGTGACTATGGTTCTCAACAACCAAATTCCGGACGCCAAATCTCAAACTGCAATTTTAAAAACTTCTGCTCTGCTGGAGTGTGGAATTCTATAACATCTGTCATCCTTTTGAGATGACTTTGTAACTCCGACTTAACGATTTTCCTCTCTTCGTGTGCTATACTGAAGTCAATGAACGTGACAAATAATCTTCCGCACATGGGGAGTTGATTGGAATGAAGGCGCCAAGTACGATTCGGAAACGAACGTTGTTCCTGGTCACCCTGCTCTTTTTGCTTTGTTTGGTGGTCATGACCTCTCTTCGGCCCCAGACCATCAAATGCACCCCTGCGCCTCCCTCCTCCACCCAGATGTTCGCCGGTTATCAGGTAATTGATCTTGGCGCCGTGCTGCGGGTGGAGGATTTGGCTTGGAAAAACACCGACGGTCTGGCCGTGGTGGCCAGCAACGGAACCTCTCACCTCTGGATCTATTATTGCAGCGCAAGCCGCGCAAAGGCCGAGGAACGCGCGCTGATTACTCTGAAGGAGCAGGAGGTTTACCGCACGATCAGGGTTCTGCCCGACGAAACGGCGGCAATTGTTACCAATCAGCGCTTCATCTATTTGGATGAACGCTTACAGGAAAAACGTTCGGTATACCTGCGGAATCTGGGCGAAATTCAAGAGGCCTCGCTCAGTCCCACCGGCAACCGTCTGGCCTATGTGCAGGAAGAAGGATTGTTTTGTTATTGTCTGTCCGACGATAGCCGACAGCTATTGGTGGAATCAGGCAAAAACGGCGCGCGCAGCAAGCCTACGCAAATCACCTGGATTGACGAACAAACAGTGGGATACCGCTATTCCACCTCCCAGGGAGCGCTCAGCTGCGGCATCGTCCCTGTTCATCAGGACGGCCAGCCTTACTATTGGGAAGAATGCGGCATCTCGGCCGCTATGGGTTTGCAGTATGCCGGAATGGAATCCTCTCACGATCCTTCAATCGTACAGATCAAAGAACTTTCCTCAAACCGGGATGTGCGATATGAAATTCCCAATCATGTGCTATGCGCATTGGTTGAGGGCAACCAATCCCTCTATCCCATTACCCTGGATACCCAAAGCGGCGCCATCTATTTCAACCGGATCGATACTTCCGGCGGTTCCTTTACTACCTTGTTTTCTTTAGAAGCAGGCAAAGGCAGTCTAAACACACGAACCCTGCGCCTGTCTCCCGCCTCTAAACTGGCGGTGGAACTTTACCCTCCCCATGAGGGTAACAGCAAAATTCTGCTGGTTGATATGTCCACGCCCATATTCACATAAAGGAGGAGATCCCTCGCTTTGCTGGTCAATCCCATATTACTCATTGTCTCCTTGGCTTTGGTTTTATTATTATTATTTTACTGTATTGTTCATCGTCCCAAAAAGCCGGTGCTTACCCTGCTGTTCATTCTCCTGTTGATCGTATTCCTCTCCTGCACTTCCATTTTAAACAACGCCCTTACACCAAACCAGGGATATCTTCTTTCCGGGCGTCATTGGCAGGGGCTGGTTCCGTTCATCACAGGGATCAAGCGCCCCAACATGGAACAATGTGAGCAGGCATTCCATTCTTATAAAATCATTGATATCTGCCTTTTCGTCGCCGCTATTGCCGCTATGATTGTAGAGGTGTGGAACATTTTGGTAAAGCCCGATAAAAAAAGAGGGGGATAATTCCCCCTTTTTCTTTTGGACGCAGGTTAACACCCGCATGTAAGCTCCCCTGGGGGATAGCAGCATGTGGGTGTCCTTTTGTCCCATTCGTCATGAAACTTATCTCTCGCTGGAGTACCATTCCTCACCGCAAAAAATGAAATCATCCAGGTCCCCTACCTCGGGGCTGGCCTCTTCCTGTTCAGCGCGGCGGGGGTTTGTCTTGCAATACACCATGGTTTTCCCGCCTCCTTTCCAAAAACGTTTCTATTATTATATGCAGGATCGCCCGCAAAGATGATAGAAATCTGTAGGCCATTGTTTTGGGCATTCCGGCGTCCCGGTTGACGAATAGAATTCCGCGTACTATAATAAATTTCATTATGACTAAAAGAACGGACACAATTGTAAAAAAAGAGAACGTTTTCTTTGAATCCGGACGCTATGCCCGGTAATCGAAAGGATGAGCATCCGCATGAATTCCTTTTTAAAACGAACTTGGGCCGAGATTGATTTGAACGCCATCGCTCACAATTACCGCGCCATCCGGCAATCGGTTCCCCTGCACAGTAAGATGATGTGCGTAATCAAGGCGGACGCCTATGGACACGGCGCTCAGTGGATCGCCAAAGAATATGAACGGTTGGGGGCGGACTGGTTTGCCGTCTCCAATTTCGCCGAAGCCCTCCAACTGCGCAATGCCGGCGTAACCACCCCCATATTGATTCTCGGTTATACGCCGGTGGAAATGGCCAAGGAGCTCAGTGAATATCACATCTCTCAAGCCGTCTTTTCTGAGGATTATGCCAAGCATCTGTCCTACCATGCCCAAAAAAGCGGTGTGACTGTACGAATCCACATTAAGCTAGACACCGGAATGACCCGGATCGGACTGATGTGCCAGGACGACATTCAGTGCGCCCAGGCGGTTGATGCCGCTGAACGGATCGCAAAAATGGACTCTTTCGTGCCCGAGGGCATCTTCACCCACTTTGCAGTGGCGGATGAGGCGGAGGATGGCGAGGCCTATACCCTGACCCAATTTCATTGCTTCAATCAAGCCGTAGAGGAGCTGGAACGCCGGGGATTGCATATCCCATTGCGCCATTGCAGCAACAGCGGAGCCTGCCTGGATTATCCTCAGATGAGCCTGGATATGGTGCGCTGCGGCATTATCTTATATGGACTTATGCCTTCCTCTAAAATCCGGAACCAGATCGATCTTCATCCCGCGATGCAGTTAAAGTCTATCGTTTCTCTTTTAAAGACCGTAGAATCCGGGGCCGCCGTCAGCTATGGGCGCACCTATCACACCAAAGACGCCGCTCAAATCGCCACTGTCCCCATTGGCTATGCGGATGGCTATTCCCGCAATCTCTCCGACCGGGCGCAGATGCTGGTACATGGACGCCGGGCGCCTATTGTGGGACGTATTTGTATGGATCAGCTCATGCTGGATGTCTCCTCGATAAAAGGTGTTCGGGAAGGGGATATCGTCACCGTATTTGGAACCGACCACGGCTCTACCATCTCTGTAGAAGAGCTGTCCTCCTTGTGCGGCACAATAAACTATGAAACCATCTGTCTTATCGGAAAGCGGGTTCCACGTATTTATTATCGGGACGGTAAAATGGTGGGAGAGTTGGACTATATTTGCCCGTGATACTGTATTTTTTAGAACGGTTAGACGATCGTCCCATTTTTCTTCCACACAAATGCAGAATACAATCTCCCTTCACACATACAACAAAAGGCCAGGCCGAAAACAAATTCGGCCTGGCCTTTCGTTGATTTCCTATTTAGTCCGTCGCGTTTTTCTCTGCAATCCCCTTGGCTGTTTCTCCATCCGCCACAATGGCCCGGCGCAGCTGTTCTAAATCGCCAAACTTTTTTTCCGGTCGTAAAAAACGCAGCAACTGTATGGTCACCTGTTCTCCGTACAGCTCTTCCCCGTTATAATCCGGCATCCAGGTTTCCGACAAAGGGGCGTCGGATCCTACCGTCGGCTTTACCCCGATGTTGGTAACCCCATAAGTCGTGGTGGAGCCAAACCTCACCAAGGAGGCATATACCCCAAACCGCGGTAGGATAAATCCCGCCGGGAACAGTTGATTGAGGGTTGGCGTTCCCAGCAACCGGCCCAGCTTCCTGCCCTTTACCACCTCCAGGGTATAAAACAACGGGCGTCCCAACATTCGGTTGGCGCTTTCAATATCTCCCGCCTCCACCATATTGCGTATGCGAGTAGAACTAATCGGGGAACCATCATCCATCACCGGATCCAGTGTAAATGCCTCTATTCCATATGTTTTGCAGATTTTCCGCAGATCCCGGTGGTCGGCGCGTCCTCCCTTCCCGAAGTGGTAATTAAACCCGCAGTACACCCGTTTGGCTCGCAGAACCGCTCCAAGCACCTGCTTGACAAAATCCTCCGGGCTCAAATCCATCACCATGGAAAAGGGGATTTGATAAAGCGCCTCTACCCCCATCTCCTTTAAGATATGGCTTTTGTCTGCCGTTTCCATCAAACGCGGAGCGCCGCTTCCTGATAGCTCCTGCTGTGGGTTGGCCGTAAAAGTAAAGACAGCGGGGATCAGTCCTCGTCTCTTATCCTCCACCGCTCTTCCGATGACTGCGGCATGCCCCCTGTGCAGTCCGTCAAAGCATCCCAGCGCCACAGCGGTATCGCCAGGCGCTGACAGTAATTGATTAACTTCCAACATCGTTGGGACCTTCCCCCTCTCGACGGCAGCCTTGCCATCCTTTCGTCCTTCTCGGCGTCAGCGGGCGCGGGCATCGCCCCATCTTGAAATCAAACTATAAAAGGCTGTCCAAGGCTTACCGCTTACCCATATCCATAGACCATTCATGGGTTCTTATTGGAACCGGACTTGATTGTTCCCCATCTCTTATGCGGAATCTTATCCCTGATCCATACAAAACAGCTTGTGCACCAGCAATTCCTGTTTTTCCAAAGAAACCATCCCCAAGCCCAGAAACATCTCTTTTTGGGTATGTACCCGATAGATCTCCTGATCTCGGCAATGGTCAGAGATACCCAATCGGCTGAGCATCAAACCGGCGCCGTTTTGGAAGCGAACAGCCTGTTTGTCCGAAACATTCACCACCGGATACGGGGAAAACAATCCCTCAGTAGCGCGCAGCTTACTTTCCAATTCCCCCCGCTCCGCCAGTGATCTGGCCTCCTCCAATGAAATGCTATCTGATAGAGAAAACCCACAAGCCGTCGTGCGGCGAAGATCGGTCATCACAGCCCCACATCCCAGGCTAATCCCAATATCATGGCATAAAGTACGGATATAAGTCCCCTTGGAGCAAGCCACCTGCAAGGCGCCGCTTCCTGTCGTTTCCTCAAACTCCAGCAGCCTGAGTTTATGAATGCGTATCGGTCTCGCTTCCCGGTCCACTGTAATCCCCTGCCGGGCCAGATCATAAAGCCTCACGCCGTTTTTCTGTACCGCCGAATACATGGGCGGCACTTGTAAAATATCCCCTCGAAACTGTGGTAGCACCGATTCCAAACGCGCTTGATTAACACATACCTCCCGATGAGACAGAACCGTTCCGGTGCTGTCCTGGGTATCGGTAATCAGCCCCAGCTGAAAGCGCGCTACATATTCTTTGTCGGTATCCGGAACCAGAGATTGCGCGCGGGTGGCCGTCCCCAGCAGCAGAGGCAGAACGCCGGTCGCCATGGGATCCAGCGTTCCGGTATGGCCCACCTTCTTTTGCCGGGCCAACCGGCGTACAATGGCCACAATATCAAACGAGGTGTGATCCTTGGGTTTGTCAATCACCAAAATCCCATTCATTGAATCTCCCCCAGTACCAGGGAAACCGCCTGTACAATGCTCTGCCTGGCCTCCTCCACACTGCCATGCAGCACACACCCAGCCGCTGCGGGATGACCGCCGCCGCCAAATTTGGAACAGATTTCGGAGGCGTTAATTCCATTATTGGAACGCAGGGAAATTTTAAAGGAACCGTCCTCCTTCTCCCGCATGGTAATTCCCACCTTGACCCCCTCTACCTGCCGTGGCAGAGAAGCCAATCCATCCATATCGTCGTCTGAGGCGCCTGATTCCTTCATCATACGCTTTGTAACGTAAATGACAGCGCATTGTCCTTGAAAATAGAAGGCCATTGTATCCAGCACCCGGCGTTCCAGCTCCAATCTGGCCCGGGATTTTGTATCGAACATCACCCGATTGATGTAGGCGGCGTCCACTCCCTTTTCCATCATATCCGCAGCGATTCGATATGTGGCGGGGGTTGCGTTTGTGTACCGAAAACAGCCGGTGTCGGTGGTGATGCCGGTATAGATGCACGCGGCGATCTCCCGGTCGATTTCCACTCCCATCTCCACGATGAGCCTGGCAATGATCTCCGTAGTGGCCGCTGCCGTTGGGTCCACCACCCAATTTTGCGCGTAATGCGTGTTGGAACCATGATGATCGATACACCAATCCACGCGCGTTGCATACTGCATCATACGGGGTCCCAACAGCTGGGTGTCGGCGATATCCACCGCCACCACAGCCTGGGACTCAAAAGATTGGGGCGTCAGCCCCTCCATCATATACTGAAATTTTCCCGGAAACGGATCATTGCAATAGATTTGGGCCTGTTTTCCCATTTTGCGCAGCGCACGGCATAGCGCGGCCGCAGAACCTATGGTATCCCCGTCCGGATATTGGTGAGACAGGATTTCAATTTTATCCGCCTGTTTTAAAAACTCAGCGGCCTTTTGCAGATTACTCTCCATCCTCATCCCCACTCCTTAAATCATGAAGCATCCTGGAAATATTGGCGCTGTACTCAATGGAATCGGTGGCCAAAAATTGCAGAGAGGGTACATGGCGCAAGCTGAGCCTACCTCCCAGCTCATGCCGGATAAATCCGGCGGCCGATTTCAATCCCTGCACGGCCTCTTTGGCCTTACTCAGCCCTTCCATGGCGCTGACATAAACCTTGCAGTAAGAGAGATCGCTGGTAACCTCCACCCTTACGACGCTTAGCAGCACATTTTGTACCCGTGGGTCCTTGAGTTCCCGGAAAATCGCGGTGAGTTCCCGCTTGATGTCCTCGGTTGTCCGGTCGATGCGATGACTGGCCATTGATCGGTTCTCCTTTCCTTGGAACAGGGCGCGCTTGTCCGCTTCAAAAGGCAATTGCCGCTTTACCAACAAATCCAAAGCAAAAGCCTCTCCCAATTCCTATTTTTCTTATCCATGCAACCTTCTGAATAAATGGAAAAGCAGAAAGAGAACCGGACGGCTACGCCCTGTGATCCCTTCCTGTTTTCCTGTTCAGATAAAGCGCAGGCGCGGTTTGTTGTCCCTACGCTAGTTTGTCACTTAGTCTTCTTTGTATTCTTCCATGATAAAGGCTTCAAAGATGTCGCCTTCCTTAATGTCGTTGAATTTCTCTAAGCCGATACCACATTCGTAGCCCTGAGCCACCTCTTTGACATCGTCCTTGAAACGGCGCAGAGAGGACATCTTATCCTCCGCGATGACAATACCGTCGCGCACCACACGGATCTCGGCATTCCGGACCACCTTACCGCTGAGCACATAGCTGCCCGCAACCACGCCTACGTTTGTGATCTTGTAGACTTGGCGGCATTCTACGCGGCCTAACAGGTTCTCACGGAACTTGGGCGCCAACATACCCTTCATGGCCGACTCAATTTCCTCAATGCAGTCGTAGATGACGCGGTACAACCGCATATCCACGCCGTCACGCTCGGCGTTTTCCGCCGCAACCGGATCCGGCCGAACATTAAAGCCCACAATGATGGCGTTGGAGGCGTTGGCCAGCATGACGTCGGATTCGTTGACCGCACCCACGCCGCCGTGAATGACATTGACCCGCACTTCATCGTTGGTTAGTTTGAGCAGGGACTGGCGCACTGCTTCCACAGAGCCCTGAACATCCGCTTTGACAATGATCTTGAGTTCCTTCATCTCGCCCTGCTGCATCTGATCGAACAGATTATCCAGGGTGACCTTAGTCTGAGCGTTAAACTGCTCTTCTTTGATCTTATTGCGGCGCTGCTCCACCAGCTCGCGGGCCAAGCGCTCGTCGGACACGCAGTTGAAGGTGTCGCCGCCGGAAGGAACGTCGTCCAGTCCGGTGATCTCCACTGGGATTGAGGGACCCGCTTGCTGTACCCGCTCGCCGCGGTCATTCATCATGGCGCGCACACGGCCTACCGAAGTGCCCGCAACAATAATGTCGCCAATTTTCAGAGTACCGTTCTGTACCAGTACGGTGGCAATGGGGCCGCGTCCCTTATCCAGACGCGCTTCAATCACAGTTCCCTTACCGGCGCGGTCCGGGTTGGCCTTGAGCTCCTTCATATCGGCGATGAGAGTTACCATTTCCAGCAGATCGTCAATGCCCTGCTTGGTGGCCGCAGATACCGGGATGCAGGGGGTATCTCCGCCCCACTCCTCGGGAACCAGCTCATATTCGGTGAGCTGCTGCTTCACACGGTCGGGATTGGCGCTGATCTTATCCATCTTATTGATGGCTACCACTACCGACACTCCCGCCGCTTTGGCGTGATTGATCGCCTCCACCGTCTGAGGCATGATGCCGTCGTCAGCCGCTACTACCAGGATGGCGATATCGGTCACCTGAGCGCCTCTGGCGCGCATTGTGGTAAACGCCTCATGACCGGGGGTATCCAGGAAGGTAATCTCCCTGTCGCCAATTCCTACCCGGTAGGCGCCGATGTGCTGGGTAATGCCGCCGGCTTCGCCTGCGGTTACGTTGGCGTGGCGGATCGCATCCAGAAGAGAGGTTTTGCCGTGGTCAACGTGACCCATTACCACCACCACCGGGGCTCTGGGCACCAGATTATCATCCTCATCCTCACTGTCGTCAATGATGCGGTCTTCAATGGTGACCACCACCTCTTTTTCCACTTTGGCGTGGAACTCCATAGCAACCAAGGTGGCAGTGTCAAAATCAATGGTGTCATTGACGGTACACATGGAACCCATCATCATGAGCTTTTTGATGACCTCTGCGGCAGTAGCCTTCAGACGCAGCGCCAACTCGCCTACGGTGATCTCATCCGGGATGGAAACCGTGATGGGCTTCGCCTTGCGTTCCATGGCGATACGACGCAACCGTTCCGCCTCGGTTTCCTTACGGGAATTGCGGGGCCGCCCTCTTTGCTGAGAACGCTGGGTAATTTTCTGCTTTTGCACCGTATTTTCCACCTTAACCTTTTCCGAGGCAAGGCGGTCGTATTTTTCATTATACTTATCGATATTCACATTGGTGGACCGTGTATTGATAATACGTCCGGCGGGTTTTACCACCGTATTGGAATTGGGATCTCCCTGACGCTGCGGCTGGGCGGCGGGACGGGGCTGAGGAGCCGGAGCCGCCGGCTTTTTCGGCGGCTGCTGAGCGGCGGGCTTTGGTCCCACCGGAGTGATCTTCCCCGGCAGCACCGCTTTGCGTTTGGGCTGCTGTCCCTGCTGCTGAGCGGGCTGCCCCTGTTGGGCGGCGGGCTTGGCGGGGTTCTGCGCGGCAACCGGCTTCGCCTGCTGCTTCACAGGCTGTTTCAGCGGTTCCTGAACGGCCGGCTGCTCGGCCTGTTCCGGTTCTTCTTTCGCCTGTCGGGCAAAATAAGCGTCAAAGCTCTCCAACTGACGGGCTTGGGTGTAATGTTCAAAAATCACATCCAACTCCGCTTCATTGAGAGCCGTCATATGTTTCTTTACCTCTCCGAAATGTTTTTGCAGAAGATCCACAATTTCTTTGCTGGGGACGTTCAGGTCCTTCGCCACCTCATGTACCCGGTATTTAATCATCATATATTGGTTTCCTCCCTGCTCATCGTTATCAGCGTGCGTGCTTTCTTGGCAAATCCGGCATCATCGACCGATACCACGCCGCACCGTTTGCCCAGAGCCATGCTAATCTCGTCCATCGTATGCGCTATCCGCATCACATCCACCGCCGCGTCCTCGGCCGCCAGCTCCACACCCTTTGCCGTGCGGGGCGACACATCGTTCGCCAACAGTACAAGCGCGGAAGCTCCGTCTTCCACAGAGCTTATCGCAGCATCGTTTCCCAAGGAAAGCCGCCCTGCTCTTCTGGCCAGCCCTAAAAGGGACAACAGCCTATCGCTATTCATTTGAAGCCAATTCCTCCTCCATCTGGTCATATACCTCGCTGGGAATTTGACAGGAGAAGGCCCGTTCAAATTTTCTGGCCTTGCGCGCTGCCTTTAAACAGGCGATATTTCTGCATACATAAGCGCCGCGCCCCGGCTTTCGACCTGTTAAATCCAGGGATACTTCCCCAAAAGCCGTCACCTCGCCGTTTTCATTCTTGCCGTCCGGTGCTTTTACTACCCGGACCAGCTCCTTTTTGGGCTTCATCTCTCCACAGCCTGTGCACATTCGCATCGGGACGCGTTTCTGACGCATGCATCATTCCACCTTTCCACTCACCCGGGACAACCGCCCGGTTCCTCTATATATGGGGCCGCTCTTTGGATTGAGTACCTTGGCTTCCCCGTTGAAAGCGGATCTGTTGAAAAAATCTTCCGGTCATCAAGCGCTGTCTTGCGCCGCCTCTATCGGGAGTCTTTTCCAAAATCTCCGCTTTTTATTCTTCCGTTTCCTCCATAGCCGCTTCGTCCGATTCCTTTGGCTGAGATTCCTCGCTCTTATAGAAGCCGCTCTCCGGACGGATATCGATTTTCCAGCCGGTCAGCTTGGCGGCCAGTCGGGCGTTCTGCCCCTTGTTGCCTATGGCCAAGGACAGCTGGCTGTCCGGCACCGTCACATGGCAGGCATGGGCCCCTTCGGCGTCCACCTCCACGCTGAGCACATCGGCCGGAGACAAAGCGGATGCGATGAACTTCACCGGATCCTCGCTATACTCCACAATGTCGATCTTCTCACCGCCCAGCTCGTTGACCACTGAGCTGACGCGCGCCCCGCGGGGGCCGATGCAGGCGCCCACCGCGTCCACATCGGGGTTGCGGCTGTATACCGCCAGTTTGGTGCGGGAACCCGCCTCTCGGGACACCGATTTAATTTCCACCGTCCCATCGTAGATCTCCGGCACCTCTGTCTCAAACAGCCGTTTGACCAGATCGGGATGGGTGCGGGAAATCACCGCGCGGGGTCCTTTTTCGCCCTCTTTGACGTCCACCACGTAAACCTTGACGAGATCCCCTTCCTTCAGATCCTCGGTTCCCACCTGCTCGCTCTTGGGAAGCACGGCTTCCGCCTTGCCGATTTTAAGGGTGGCGGCTCCGGTCCGGGGATCCATACGCTCCACGGAGGCCGTCACCAATTCCTGGTGCCGGCTCTGAAATTCCTGCATCACCTGTCCGCGCTCACCGTCGCGGATGCCTTGGCGGATGATATTGCGGGCAGTCTGGGCAGCAATGCGTCCAAACTCCTTGGTATTGAGATGCACCCCCACCTTATCGTCCACAGCGGCGTTAGGGTCGATCTTGCGGGCGTCCAGCAGCGAAATCTCCTTGCCCTTGTCGGTGACTTCCTCCACCACGGTCTTTCTCAAATACACTTCAAATGCGCCGGTAGCGGGATCCATATTAATAATGGCGTCCTCATTGCCGTTATAGCTGTTTTTACAAGCCGTCAAAATAGCCTTTTTGATTTTATCCAGCATGAAGTCAACCGGGATTCCTCTTTCCTTTTCCAACAGGGCCAGGGCCTCGAACACTTCGCTATTCATTGCTCTATTCCTCCAAAATCATCGTCAAAATCATCCAGTTTCACAAAAACAGCATCCTTTTTGGAGAAGGAAAGTTCCTCTCCCTCCTCGCGGGTTACGGTTACAATACCGTCTTCCAGACCTCCAAGGAGTCCGGAAAATTCCTTTTCTCCGTTTGACATGGGGCGAATCAGGCGAACCTTCACCGGAAAACCCTCAAATTTCTCGAAATGCTCCGGTCGCGTCAGTTCCCGCTCCAAACCCGGTGAACAGACCTCCAGACAATAGCTCTGCTCAATGGCGTCCAGCTCATCCAACGGATGATCCACCGCACGGCTCATAGCCTCGCAGTCCTCTATGGTCACTCCCTCCGGCTTGTCAATGAAGATACGCAAGTACCATTCGGCGCCTTCCTTCACAAATCGGACGTCCCATATTTCCAGTCCCAGGTCTTCCGCAATGGGCTGCGCAAGTTTCCAAACGCTCTGCACCGTATTGCCGCCCTGCTTTTTTTTTGCCATTTGATCGATCATCCTTTCCTCTTGGACCGGGCTTTGGGCGGTTTCCAACAACAACTGTTGTGAAAAATACAGGCTACCCTCACCTGTAAACGCAAACTCCTATCGGATAGGCTTGCGGACTTTTCGCCCATAGACAAACAAAAGAGCGGGTCGCCCCACTCTTTCATCCTACTCTTTCTATACTTTTAACATGATAGCACAATTTAAACCCGATTGCAAGGGTAACATTGCCTACCCATTCCCAGAAGGAAGAGCTTTGAATTATGCACTATGCCTTATTCTTCCATCTGTTTTCCCAAAAAAGCCGTGGCGGTTTGAACCAACTTGGTCTCGGTCTCTCCGGGAATCATCTCTTGCTCTCCGGTCAGCAGAATCACCGCTCCGGTCACATCTCCCGCCGCCAAGATTGGATAAGCCACCAGCGCTGCACGATCCATCCCCTCAATGGGCATCAGGCGATTGGTTTCCCCCTGTCGGGCCACGTAGCCTCTGCGGGTCTCCATCAATTCCTCCATCAGTGGAGTAACGCGGCGTTCGAGATATTCCTTTTTTGAAACGCCCGCCGCGGCCACTACATGATCCCGGTCGCACACCAGGGTAGGAAGTCCCGAGGTACGGGAAAGCACCTCGGCATACTGGGTGGCAAAAGGGGACATTTCCCCCACCGGCGAATACTTTTTAAAAATCACCTCTCCGTCCGTATCGGTATAAATCTCCAAAGGGTCTCCCTCCCGGATCCGCAGCGTCCTGCGGATTTCCTTGGGGATTACCACCCGGCCTAAATCGTCGATCCTTCTTACAATTCCTGTTGCTTTCACTTTATCTTATCCTCCTGCGGTTTTTTAATGTAATGAATGTACTCTTATTATCCGCAGGATTGGAAACAGTATGCACAAGTTTTGGTAAGGTTTTTTTTGACAGCGCAGGAAAAACTTTTCATGACCTGTTTGCTTTTTGGGTGTCTATATGGACAGATTATCGCAGCAAACATCCATTCCCCTTGGTTTTTCAATAATTGATGCATTTCGGATGAAACCCCAAACCATACTAAAAGGCAACCGGGCATAGGATGATTTCCATATCCTTTCCAAATCGAAAAAGCATCCCATTTCCGCGGAACAAGCGATACAACATCCCCTTTTTTTCGAATTTTCCATGGAGGATGCGTTGTATTCAAAAAACAGTTTCTCGATTCTCCCGTTCAATTGTTGTCTCATCCTTTGATGTCTATAAAAGAACGCCTCCAATCGTAGGATAACGCTACAATTGGAGGCGTTCTTTTATTTTCCTCTGTCTCAATACAAATAGTAATTCCGGTCCGCTTTACTCGTTTTCTCTTTTTCAGTCATTTCTCACAATGGCGTCTTCCTTATACAAAGCATCCAAAGTCGCATCGTCGGCCACGCCGTTTGCGTTCATCTTCATCCTATATTGAAAATCCTGTACGCCCCGTTGGGTTTCCTCATCATAAACTCCGCTGGGTACGCCTGTTTCGTTGACTCCATAATAAAATCTAAGCTCAATCAGCCGCCTCTGCAAAACGGTCACTTGATCGCCGCTATCTCCCGACTTCAGCTGTGTTCCTGTCGGGAAGGGATTATTACCAGCAGGCAGACTGGAAACGCCGCTGCTTGCCTCCGGAGATGTCCCCCCTATTAAGTTCGGATACATTTTACCCGCCATAAAGTCTACCGCATCCAGAATGGAGTTTCCCCTCCATTCCAGCAGCTCAGGAGCCATCTCAAAAACATTTCCCTCCTGCACAGCCGTCAGCTTGGAAAGCTCCGGATCTCCGGCCAACTGTTGTTTAACCCCCGGCGCGCAGAAAATGTAATTGGGATTTCCCAGCCTTAAAAGCTCCGGATCAATCCTTCCTCCCGTGGTATCGCTCACCGCGTTCACCGCCCCGGAGTAGTGGATCAGCTCGCTGGCAAATTGATCTCCCGTCACCGCTTTGCCCTTGAGATCAAACAGATAACAAGCGGTCACCACCATATCTCCCCGCTGCCGTTCAGCAAGCCGCTGTACCTCGTCCAAAGCCATAAAAAAGCTTTTAGAGGTCCGTTGTCCCTTCTCATAGCCGGTCTTGGCCCCGCCCAGGGCGGAACCTAAATCCCGATATAGCTGCTCAATCTCCTCCTGGGTATCGGCCGGTTCCAATACAAGGGATTTTACGCCGGCCTCGCTCAGCGCCAAAGCCTGCTCTTGGGAAAGCGCCTGTTCGCTAATCACCAAATCGGCGGAAACCGCTTTAATCTGTTCTATATCCAGCCTGTCCATACCGTTTATCACAGGAAGCACCCGCAGATCATCCTGCGTACACTGCTCAGTACGCGCCGCCAGTTTAATCTCATATCCCATCGCCAGCACCACATCGGCCAGCGAAGGGGACAGCACCGCTACTTTTTCCGGGCTGCTTTCAAATTTTACCTCTCCTACCGTGACAGGATAATCATCTTTTGCAGGAGAATTCCCGGAAGAGGTATCCAGAAAATCGGAACACCCGGTAATGACGGTCATGAACATCATTACGACAAGTCCCGCCGCAATCAGTTTCCATTTCAAAGAACATACTCCTTTCTTACAACAGCCCTCGTTTTATTCTCGACTCTACCATAGAGATATACTGCTTGGCACAGCGAGGCGAACGCCCCCCGCGCTCCAAAGCCCAGCGTTCCGCGCCCAGCTCCAAGGCTTCTGACTCCACGTTCAGCCGCCGCTCCTTAGCCAAAGCGCGGACAATATCCAAATATTCCGCCTTTCCCGGTACGGAAAAGCTTACCGACAGGCCGAATCGGTCCGCCAAGGACAAGCTTTCCTGAATGGTATCCCGCCGGTGAACCTCATCTCCTTCCCGGTCCGAAAAGCGCTCCCGCAGCAAATGCCGGCGGTTGGAGGTGGCGTAGATGAGAGCGTTCTCCGGGCAGGCCGCCAAACCGCCCTCCAGCACCGCCTTTAATGCAGCAAAACTATCGTCCTGCTTTGAAAAAGACAGATCGTCGATAAAAACAATAAACCGCAGAGGAACCTGAGCGATCCGCTCCACCAGCTTGGGAAAATCACACAGGCTTTCCTTTGGCATCTCCACCATGCGAAGCCCCTTATCGCAATACTCGTTGAGCAGCGCCTTCACAGTGGAGGATTTTCCCGTGCCCCGATCCCCATAAAGCAGGCAGTTATTGCAGGAAAGTCCCTCCAAAAAGGAGACCGTATTGTCATGCACCAACCCACGCGGAATCTCATAGCCTTTCAAGCTGGTAAGACGAATGCTGTCGGGATAGGCTACCGGCGCTATATCCCCTTCGCGCCATACAAAGGCGCGGTAACGGGCGTATATGCCGCATCCGTGTCTCCGGTAATAATCCGCCATCCAATCGAGGCACTGCGCAATCGAACCCCGCATTCCCTCAATAGGTTGTCCTGTCTTCCATCGGGGCAGGCTGTCCGCCATATCTCCCAATTCCTCCCGCCGCCGGTAAGCTTCAAGCATCTGCTCCGGGGTGATCTGAGCCACTTCCCGTAAAATTTTCATATCCCGCTGTACCGCCCAACGCACCGTGGCGGGCAGAAGATTCTCCTCGCCAGCCGCCGCAGCCTTTGAAAAAGCGTTTTCATCGAACAAAACGGTCTCAGAGATGCAACCAGCTAAATTCTCACTGTATCCCCGGTCGCACAGCAGAGCAAAAAACTCCCCCCAAGCCCGGGTAAACTCCAGCGGATGGGATTCATACGCACACAGCAGCCGGTAAAACGCGCCCGGCACCGCCCGATTTAAAATCCCCTTATATACAGAAAGCGACGAAAACTGAAGCGCCGCTTCGTCAGCCAAATACATCGGCAATTCCTCCAAAGGTCATGTCTTTCTTATTTTAACCCCAATCCCCTTTGAAGTCAAACAAACTGACAATATCTTACACCGCTCCCTTGCGCTTCTTCCAAGGAATTCCTTTATCCGCCAGCATTTTTATAACAAATTGGGAACAGACAGCCTCTATACTGACCAATCACATCAAATAGAAACTTTTACAGGAATCCGTCTGTGATCTAAAAATCTTATCCATAGCTCCCATCGTTTTTCAGAGATTACCTGTCTGAAATCCGCACATCTGTAATAGAGCCTTATCGGTATCGCCCGTTTGGGGCTTTCACATCCATTCCTTACGAATCTAGGAACAATCTGAAGAACGCATCACGTTCAAAGTCATAAAAAACGCCCCCGTTAATCAAACAAATTCCTCCTTCACACGGCGCTCCCTGCCTCCAAAACAACAAACGACGAGAGGTCAGCAAGACGCTGATCCTCTCGTCGTTCATCCCTTCTATGGGTGATGTAACAAGATGTACTTTGGATTTCCTGATTTTTTAGACCTCTCTGCGCACAAATCCATCCCAAGCCGTGAGAAGAAACACAACCATGTGCGCCGCAATAACAAGCAGGGCAAATCCCACCGTTTGACTGGCAAAGGGCGTGGAGCCCGTTACAATGGAATTAAGGTCTGTGTTGGCAAAAATGGTGTACCGCACCCAATCGATTTGCAAGATATTCTTCATAAAAAGTACGCCGCCGCTTCCAGCCAGCATGGCAAATAAGCTGACGCCGATGGCAAGCGCCGAGCTGCGCACCAGCGAGGAGATGGCAAAAGCCAGGGTGGACATCACGATCATGTTTACGCTCCCCAGCAGGTACATCCACGCCATATGAAGAAATCCCGACTGTGCATGCACCAGCCCCCCCGAAACAGAAAGGTAAGGGGCTCCCAGATATTCGCCGCCGAAAAACAGCAATGTAAACAGGATGTTTACTACATAGAACAGGGCCAGCATCAAAAAGGAAAACGAAAGCACCATTACATATTTAGATGTTAATATTTTCCATCTTTTAACAGGATTGATAAGCAGGAATTTAATCGTTCCGCTGGAAAACTCACTGGCAACGCAACTGCCTGCGATGACAATAATCAGCAGGCTGACCACCTGAATCAAAGACGTGGAAGAACTGAATACGCTCCAAAAATTATAATTCCAGTCTGTGGTCAGGCCGGAGACGCCCACATCCACCGTAACGTCATTGTCCAGACGGTATAAATTGATTAGCAGCTGATCCTCTTTTTTACTTAGCTCCTTGACAGCCTGCCCGCTTTGCTGGGTTTGTCTGGCCTCTTCCACCTCAAGCTTGAGGTACGCAGTCTCTTCCAGCAATCTGCTTTTCCAGTTTTGCCCGTCAATCGCCACATCATGATCCAAGCGATATTGAGAATTCCATTTGTTTTGCTCCTTTTGTTCCTTGGTAAGTGTTGGATCGGTGTCGATCCATTTGATATCCGCTCTGCAATACGCCTTCCAGTCCTTGTTAAGAATGGCGGTCTTGCTTTCGTCGAAGTAGGTATTGATCCGTTTGATCTCCTGTTCTCCGCCTTCCACCTCTTTCAGATGATCTATCTGCATTTTCTTTTCAAACATACGGTGGGCGGCGTCGGATCTCCAGTCATTTTGGCCATATGGCTCAATACTCTGCTCCTTCATAAAGGTATACTGTTCAATTTGCAGCTCATAGCCCTCCGGCTTGGCGTCTTTCAGATAATTGATCTGGTCGTCGTAATATTCTTCGGAATAGTTCCAATAGCTTTGCCTGCTATTTATCATGCTATTTTGCATCAACAGGGCGAACAGATTGAGCCCCAGAGCCGCAAGCACCACCAAACCCAGCATAATATAGGTGCTCGCCTTGTGAAAAACCTTGATGTACTCGTTATGAATCAATCGAAAAAACCTAGTCAATTTGATTCCCCTCCTTTTCGGTCAGTTCAATGAACACATCCTCCAGCTTTTTGCGCTCTACCGGGGAGGCGCTGTAAAGGCGAATTCCTCCCTGCACCAGGGCGCAGTTGATATCCGCCACCCGCTCCTGGGCGTTTTCCACCGCCAGGGCCACCTCCAGTCGGTTGCCCTCCAGGACAGAAACCTCCTGATCCTGTATGGAGGCAAGCAATCCGGCCGCTCTGTCGGCGTCGTCCACCTGAAACACAAAATGCGCTTGGTTCCCCATGGCGTTTGTAATCATTTCATCCACCGTCTGCACATCGATCAGACTGCCGTTGACGATAATCCCAACCCGGTCGCACATCATCTCCATCTCGGACATCAGATGGCTGGATACCATCACGCTGATGCCCTCCTGATGGGCCAAATTTTTTAAAATATCACGCAGATCCTTGATCCCCGCCGGATCCAACCCATTGGTCGGTTCGTCTAAAATCAGCAGCTTGGGACGGTGCAGGATAGCCTGAGCCACCCCAAGGCGCTGCCGCATACCCAGCGAGTATTTTTTCACCTTGTCGTGGATGCGGTTGCTCATTCCCACCAGCTCCACCACCTCGTCGATGCGCTGCTGCGTGACTCCTTTCCGCATACGGGCATATTGCTGTAGGTTCTGCATTCCGGTGAGATATTTATACAATTCGGGGTTCTCCACAATGCCCCCCACATTGTTCATCGCTTTTTCGTAATTTTTCCGAATGTTGTAACCGTCCACCCAGATATCCCCCTCGTCGGTGCTCAGCAGCCCCACGATCATCTTGATGGTGGTGGTTTTTCCCGCTCCGTTGGGACCTAAAAAACCAAAGACCTCACCCGCATAGGTCTCCATGGTGATATCATGCAGGATTTCCCGCTTCCCCATCCGTTTATTCACATGCTCCAATTTTAACGCAGTCGTCATCGTCTCTTCCCCCTTTCTACTCCGCAGCAACCGCAGAAGTTATGCTGTGGCCCGCTGTCCCGGATAAAATCTTCCACTGGCCGTCGGTATAAAGCATCTCCACCTGGAGATCGCTCTCTAGCGAGTATTTGTGCTCTTGTCGGCGCACCTCATCAGGCGTATTCTCGCCGTTATATTTTTCACCGGCGTAAATGACCCCGGTCATATGATTGCTGTCGGCTTCTCCGTAAATCTCCAGCACCACCGAATAAGGGAATATTACCATCGCCCTGCCGGGGCCGGTTTTAGAAATCTTTACGTTCCCATTGGAGATGCCCGTCCATTTGGTAACATATCCGTTTCCCTTTGCGTTGTTCTCCAGCATGTTGTTCCACTCAGATTTCACAACTTCCTTGGTAAACATATAGGAATCCACGTCGCTTCCCGATGCCGTCCAATATTGATCCAATACTGTCTGCACCTCGGCTTTTTTCTTATCCAGCACATCGGCAGGCGTCTTGACGCCCAGCTTTTGATACGCCTCCGGAAGTATGGATATCTTGGCCACATCCTGCAAATACGCTTCCAGCGTCTCCTGGATTTGAGGCCGCTGCTTTTGGAAACTGAGCTCATCCGCTACGATAAACACCGCCAGGCCGATGAGCAGAACCAGGCCTAGGACCAAGCCTCGGTTCACCTTTCTCAATATGGTCTTGACTTTCACAATGAAGTACCCCCTTTTTACTTAACTGTATTATAATAACTAGTACACTTGAAGTATAGAATAGAACGCCTCTTTTGTCAATAGCGCAGCCGTGAGATTTTGTAATTTCATTTATTTGTAACCTTTGCCACGCTTTTTTCAAATCTGAGAACAAACGGGACAAAAAACACCGCCATTTTTATTCAGACAGTCCTTCGATCCTTGTGGGAGGCCCTATCAAACCGTCTCTCATTCGTCCACCGCGCCTTTTAATTACAGATCTCCTCTCAGACACAAAAAGACCGGGAAATCCCGGTCTTTTTCATTGCATGTTAGATTTTAGAGTATCCATAGCTATTAACCATAGCGTCAATCTTTATCTTATCCTTACAGAGCGGACAATCGTGATAGGAGTAGGTATTGTAGTTTTGTAGATCGCCGGTGTCGAAAATCGAGTTAATTTCCAATCCGTTGATCTCCTCCACGGCGCTGAACAGCGCGCTGACGCCCACCACCTCGCCGCCGTAATAGCGGATGCACTCCAAAGAACGATTGATGGTTTTTCCAGTTGTTACCGAGGCCACCAGCAGCAGCACCCGTTTATTCCATAGCATACGCTGAACGTTATCTCGGAACAGCATTTGGTTGTTAGGATTGATTTCCGGCGTGATGACCGCCAGGTCTGCGTCCTTATTAATGCCGGCCTGGGCCAGCTCTTCGGCTAAAAACGCGCCTACAATTCGGGTTCCCTCCAGACAAACCAGGGTATCCACTGCCGTGCCGGAATAAGACTGGGCCAGCTCTCGTGCCGCCCGGCGCGCCATGCGGTGTTTCGATTTGATCTCGGTCATATCCACATAGTAGTTGACGTGGGAGTGGCTGGTGGCAAAGTGGCCAGGCACTACCTTTATCGTGATTTTCTTGTTCCGTTTGGATTGAATTTCCATCGCTCTTCCATCCATGACAGCAACCCCTTTCGGCAGCAGTTTCTATACGAAAATATCGTCTGCTGTTTGTTATTTTTTATATATTACCACAAAAGAATACAATTGTCCATCCTTATGGGGAAATTTTATTCCTTACCTTCTAACTTCCCCAATGAATTTGTAACGGTTGCCGGATCCTCCGGGAATGGAGCTGTTATTATTTTACAATCTTATCCAATAAGCACAAAATTTCATCGATTTTTTCTTTCCCAGCCCCTTCCTCAAATGCCTGTTTGACGCAACAGTTCATATGGGCGTGCAAAATCTCCCGGTTTGCCTTTTTCAACACCGACTGGGTGGCCAGCAGCTGATTGGAAACATCGATGCAATACCGATCCTCTTCCACCATCTTAAGAATGCCGTCGATCTGGCCTCTCGCCGTACGCAGCAGGCGCACCACGCTTTCTTTGTCAGCTTGCATAGTTCCTCCCTTACCGGATCTCCACCACTTGATAGCCCGCGTCCTCCACAGCCTTTTGAAGCTGCTGATCGTTGATTTCGCCGGTTATTGTAACATCGGCGGTTTTCCGTTTTAAATCCACTGTGGCCTGTACTCCCTCCATTTGGTTAAGGGCCTGTTCCACACGCCCGGAGCAATGGGAGCAGCTCATTCCTTCGATGATGATTTCTTTTTTCATAAGATCCTCTCCTTCTGATAATTGATTGACGACTTGATTTTCCTCCAACGCCTTCTCTTGATTCGCCCCAAAGCGGGGACGAAACAGCTTTAGGCGCAGGGCGTTGCTCACCACGCAGACCGAGCTTAAGCTCATGGCCGCAGCGGCAAACATGGGGTTTAAGGTCCATCCCAGCGCCCCAAAGAACACCCCGGCCGCCAGCGGAATGCCCGTAGCGTTATAAATGAGCGCCCAAAACAAATTCTCCCGGATGTTTCGGATCACCGCCCGGCTGAGCTGCACGGCGCCCACAGCGTCCAACAAGTCGCTTTTCATCAAAACAATGTCGGCCGACTCAATGGCAATGTCGGTACCGGCTCCAATCGCAATTCCCACGTCCGCCCGAGTAAGCGCGGGGGCGTCGTTGATTCCGTCCCCCACCATGGCCACCCGTTTGCCTTGCTGTTGCAGCGCGCGCACCTCTTTTTCCTTGTCCTGGGGCAGCACCTCCGCCACTACAGAGGAAATTCCCACCTGTTTTTGGATGGCGGCTGCGGTATTCCGGTTGTCCCCAGTAAGCATCACCACCTGGATTCCCATCCTTTTAAACTCCTGTACCGCCTGGCGGCTGGTGGGTTTGATTACGTCGGCTACTGCAATCAATCCAATCATCTTATAGCCGTTTTCCTCCTGCTTTGCAAAAAACAAAGGGGTCTTTCCATCCTTGGAAAATTGCTCCGCTTTGGCTTCAAAGGAGCCCAGCGCAAGCCCGTTTTCCCGCATCATCTTGGCGTTGCCTGCCAGATAGCGCTCCCCTTGCACCACGCCGGTGATGCCCTGGCCCGCCACCGCCTGGAATTGCTCCACTGGTAACAACGGGCCTTCTCCAGCGGCCGCTACAATGGCGTCCGCCAACGGATGCTCCGAAGCCTTTTCCAGGGATGCCGCAATTCGCAGCAATGCCTGCTCCTCTCCTTTGGTGACAATATCGGTCACCCTAGGCTTTCCCTCGGTGATGGTTCCAGTTTTGTCCAATACCACGGTGTCCACTGTGTGGGCAATTTCCAACGCCTCCGCCGATTTAACCAAAATGCCGTTTTCCGCGCCTTTTCCCGTTCCCACCATGATGGCGGTGGGTGTGGCCAATCCAAGGGCGCAGGGGCAGGAAATGACCAGTACGGCAATTCCCACCGAAAGAGCAAACTCCACCGAATAGCCCAGCAGCATCCATACAATGGACGCTACCACCGCAATAGCGATGACGATGGGCACGAACACTCCGCTCACCTTATCCGCCAGCTTTGCAATGGGCGCTTTGGAAGAGCTGGCCTCCTCCACCAGACGGATGATCTGAGACAGCGTGGTATCGTCGCCTACTTGAGTCGCTTTACACTGAAAATAACCCGATTTGTTGATACTAGCGCCGGTCACCCGGTCCCCGGGCCGCTTTTCAACGGGGATGCTTTCCCCAGTCAAAGCGGATTCGTCCACCGAGGTGCTCCCCTCCAGGATCACGCCGTCCACCGGGATACTCTGTCCCGGTTTCACTACCACTACGTCTCCCACCGTCACCTCTTCAACGGCAATCTCCTGTTCCCTCCCGTCGCGGATCACCACGGCGGTTTTGGGAGCTAGATTAATCAGTTTTGTGATTGCCTCCGAGGTTTTTCCTTTCGCCCTGGCCTCCAGGAATTTTCCAAGCGTAATCAAAGTCAGGATCATTCCCGCCGATTCAAAGTAGAGATCCATGGCGTAGTGATTCACTAAATCCATGTCTCCATGCCCGAGTCCCCAGCCAATCTGATAAATGGCGAACACCCCGTAAACCAGAGCGGCCGCCGAACCAATGGCAATCAGCGAATCCATATTGGGGGATCGTTTCCACAGAGAGCGGAACCCCACCCGAAAATACCGAAAGTTGACCCCGGCGATGGGAATGCACAGCAAAAATTGTGTAAACGCGAAGGCCAATGCATTTTCAGTTCCATGTAAAAAGCTAGGGATCGGCGCCCCCATCATGTGTCCCATGGATAGGTAAAACAGCGGGATCAAAAAGGCCAGTGAAACCGCCAGCCTCTTTTTCATACTGGACAATTCCTGCTGTGCGGCGCTCTGCGCCGGCGCCTCCCCTTGCTTTGTCCGTTCGCCTCCTTGGACGCGGGCGTCATATCCCCCGTCCTGCACCGCCTGAATGATGCTCTGAGCGCTCGTGGCTCCCTCGTCATATTGCACCGACATGCTGTTGCTCAGCAGATTGACAGTAACCCCCTGCACCCCGGGCACCTTCTTCACGCTCTTTTCCACATGAGCCGAACAGGCGGAGCAGGTCATGCCGATTACATCAAAATTTTCTTTTTTCATGATTACACCTCCCTTACCCCCACCCCGTGGGGGTATCTAAAGTATACTTCCTTTGTTTTGGTTTGTCAATATTGTAATACAGCAAACAAAAAATATACTTATTCGCAAATAATCCGGAGTAAACTAATAAAGATCTGTGTATATTGAATGGATACCGAACATAATAGTTGTTAAACAGAACAATCCCTTTCTAAATGTATCACACCGTACATGGTTTTATTGAAATCCGCATTGCTTAACATCGGGCCTCAATATCATCTAAGCTATATAGGAGATCCTCTTCCATCATCAATTCGCCTTATCTTCTGGCTCCCAAAATATGGATGCAGCGCGCCTGAGCAAATTGATAAGAGGAAAGCGGACGCATATAGACGTCAAAGCTATGAGCCGCTACAAGGATTTCTCCGTGAGAAACCGCTGTAATCACCGGACTGTGATAAAATCTGCCGCTTTGCTCTCCCAATTGAACGATGTCCCCTATCTCCGCCTGCTCAAGGGAAACCTCTCGTGCAAACGGCCCTACCCCTTTGTTCATCGTGAGAAAATTATATAGATAGGCCACCCCGCTCCAAGCGGGAGCTTTGTCGTTTCCGGAATGATAATACCACCCAAAGGTCTCTGTATGATTCATCACACCGCATCCTGCATAAATACATTGAGACGCAAAGTTGGTGCAATCCCCTCCCATCTTCTCAAAATCCAGATAACTGGGATTGCGGCCTAACGCCCAGCGTTTGGCATATTCCAACGCGGCCGCGCGGTTGTATCCGATCTCTTTCATTGCTCTCACCCTTTCACTAAATTAAACGGTAGCTTTCCTCCATACTATGGCAAACGGTTTCATCTTGTATCAGGAAAAGAGGTGTTTATTTGCCAGACTTTGCTTTTTATACACTATGTGGAATTCTTGCAACCGGAGTTCTCATTCTCCTTTTATCGATATGCCTGGCAAAGCTCCGCTAATCCTTTCCTGCTGCTAAAGGAATGTTTGGATGAGGACAGCGCATACTAGTACCGTTCGAATAAACGGTTCGGTTGGGATATCCCTCATCCGTTGTCTGAATAACCAATTGGGAACAGTGAATGACAAAGGAGTGTCAAACGATGAACGAAAGTCAACGCAAAGTAAAAAATTTTATGAACGCACAAATCGATCAGCTGGAAAGCGGACTGGATAATTTACAGGACCGTGATTACCAGCCCAACGATATGGGAAACCTCTATAACGGTATGCTGAAACATTCCGTCCGTTTTGAAATCCAGCACATGCGTCATCTGCGTGACGAGCTGATTGACGTCCTTCAATAACCTTTGAAAAAACAACGGCGGCGCGCCCTGCTTTTCGCTGGACGCGCCGCTGTTTGTTCTTCTTCAAAGATTTATTTTATTTTTTCTCTCCTGCTCCATTGACAAGCACATTTTGTCCCACTACAATGAAGCTAGTCCTTCGGCATTGGGTGTCATGCGGACGTATCTTCTTCGAGGACCTTCCGATCGGTAGCTTGCAACACCGGCTGAATCCCATCCGCCTGACTGCCGCTAGGATTGCTTACCAATGTATCGAAAGGAGCCTGTACCTTGAAAGTTCTATTTGTAGACGTTGATACGCTTCGCCCCGATCATATGGGCTGCTACGGCTATCAGCGGGAAACGACTCCCTGCATGGACTCCATTGCAGAGGAAGGAATTGTTTTCCAAAATTATTACACCACCAACGCTCCCTGTTTGCCGTCCCGGGCGGCTTTGGTCTCCGGGCGTTATGGCATTCACACCGGCGTGGTGGGACACGGCGGCACCGCCGCCGATATGCGTTTGGGAGGCGCCAAGCGCGGTTTTTCCGATGAAATCGGCATTCATAACCTGTTTAACCTGTTCCGTAAAGCCGGTATGCGTACCGCCTCGGTGAGCACCTTTGCAGAAAGACATGCCGCTTGGTGGTTCAACGCCGGATTTGACGAAACCTGCAATGTGGGAGGCTGCGGCATGGAAAGCGCCGATAAGGTAACGCCTGCCGCTTTGGATTGGCTTTCCCGCAATGCAGATCAGGACAACTGGTGCCTGCATGTCCACTATTGGGATCCTCATACCCCTTACCGCACTCCCTCCTCTTTTGGAGAGCCTTTTTCAGATCAGCCCTTGAGCGACCCCTGGATCACCAAGGAAATCTTTGACCAGCATTATCATCACGTGGGTCCTCATGGCGCTCAGGAGGTGAATATGTGGAGCGACTCCACAAATCCTGCTTTTCCCCGTCATTTAGGGCGGCTGGAAAATCTTGACGACGTGAAATACTTTATGGATGAATACGACTGCGGGGTTCGCTACACCGACGACAACATCAAACAGCTCGTGGATCTGCTAAAGGAAAAAGGAATCTATGAGGACACCGCCATCATTCTCACCTCAGATCACGGTGAAAACCTGGGCGAGCTAGGCTTATATGCCGAGCACGCCACTGCCGATTATCCAACCTGCCACATTCCTATGATTATCAAATGGCCGGGCGGAGTCCGTGGCAAAAAGGATAACGCCATGCACGCCAATTTGGACTTGGCCCCCACCATTGAACAGTTGTTGGGCCAGAGCAGCAACGCCCGCTGGGATGGAAAAAGCTATGCCCGAACCATTACCGATGGTGTAGAGGAAGGGCACGATGACATCGTGATCAACCAGTGCGCCCATGTCTGTCAGCGTTCGGTCCGCTTTGACAAATACATTTACATCCGCACTGTCCATGACGGATACCATCTGTTTGAGGATGAGATGCTGTTTGATGTGGAGAATGATCCGCACCAAATTCATAATCTTGCGCAGACTCTTCCGGAAGTAAGCGCAAAGGGAGCCAAACTGATTTTAGACTGGGAATACCGCATGATGAAGACTTCGGGCAGCGACGTCGATCCCATGTGGACCGTAATCCGGGAAGGCGGCCCCTATCATGCCCAAGAGGGTAACATAGACAATTACATCAAGCGGCTGAGAGAGACCGACCGATCCGAAGGGGCCGAGCGTCTTACGGAAAGAATCCAGGAAGGGTATTATAAGTACTAATAAACTTCACTGACACACAGTAAAAAAACAGGCTGGAAAAATCCAGCCTGTTTTTTCGTTGCATAAGGAAAGGAGCGTCTACTCCGCGTATCCTTCTTAATTTGTTTTTTTGCGCTGTTCACACAATTGGGTATCCACTATATATCGAGAATACTGATACACGCTGTCGCCGGCAGTGGTATTTTTCCCTTTATGACTCCCACTCCTATCACCGTTTTATCAAGCGACGATATCGTCCGTTCTGATCCTTGGCATATCTTCGTTTTGATCTGTTTTCTTTAATTCCATTTCTGCCGGCTCATGGTCTGTGGCGAGAGACGTTGCATTCGACATGGTGTCGTCTGTCACAACGGACGAAGGATCTTTAGATACTATCGTCTCCTCTGGAGCGGACGCTTCGGATGCGGGCGGCTGGGTTTCTGCACGAGAGGTCTCCGGCGCTGTTGCCACAGGAGGAATTTTATAGTCCTGCGGCGGTATTTTCAGTATCTGACCGCTTGTAATGCCGCTTAAAGTGGAGATATTGTTATACGCGGCCAGTTTTTCCACCGTGGTATGGAATCGGTCCGCGATCACAGAGAGTGTATCGCCGTTCTGAACAACATATGTTTCCTTTGATGAGGACGCGCCGCTTGAAGTTTCCGCTGAATTGGAAGACACGGAATTCACATCCTGGCTCTCAGATTTCTCGTTTGTATCACTGGAGGGATCAGATTCCAATGGCGTATGGGACAGAAGGATGTTTGCACCGTCTTCGATCTCCACCGTTTGGCCGCTGTATGTTCCCCACACGGAGGTAAAAGAGACCGTCTCGGCGCTTTCAGCGGTAACAGTAAACGTCAAAGTGTTTATATGCGAATCTGATTGTTTTGTATAGAGCTGTGAGGAGTGCAGCTTTCTGCCGCCGACATCTATTTTGCAGTATCCGGTAGAAGCATCGCCGTGTGCGGTTAGCGCTACCGTGTAGGTTCCGGCATGAAGCGTATAGCTGCCATCTGCGTTTGCTGTGATAAGCTCTCCGCTAGTATCCTTTATTTCAACCGCAATCTCATAACGCGCAGCCTTAAGCGTAGTCGTACCGCCGCTCACGCCAGCGGAATACCACGCCCACGTCATGCTGCAAACACAGATCATACAGATACAAATGCCGAGAATGGAAGGCATCATCAAGGGAACCAGGCAGTCTTTCCGCTCCTCTTTCTCGGCGTGATTGCTGTTTTGAAAGAAAAAATCGTATACGGGTATCACATTACGGGCGGTCACAAAGGGAATCAGCGTGAGGTAATGACAACGCAATTCTTTACGCCAACGGCGGTATTCCTCATCGCTGTCGGCCCAATCCATTTTCCAGCATATATACTGCGTATTCTCATAGAACCTTTGCAGGAAAGACGCCAGTTTGACAATTGCAAGCACAACGATGGAAATCACAGCCACTAACAAGATCAAAATAAATTGATCGACCATCTGAGGCGTCTCCTTTCGAGAGTAAAGATTCCGGAAATCAAAAGACATAAGCGGTATCTTGCAAACAGATAGGACGTTACAAATTTATGCCCTTTCATTGCCGTCTATCCCTGTTTGGATCGGACGGCGGCGGCACACTCTTTACATGTTTTCAGGCGGCTGACTGTCATCGTCTTTTTGCTGCGCCATTTGCGCTTTCATTGCAAGAAGCTCCGCCATCATTTTTTGCGTTTCGGCACGCTCGGCTTCAATCTTATCCTTTTCCGCCTGTAATTCGGCCTGCTGCTCCCGCTTGTACTTTCTGAACAGACGGATGCTGTTGATCCCCTGCATCAGAATCAGCAGAAGAAACGGAAGGAGTATGCAGACGATATAGCCGGGCGTGGTTTTGAGAAATTGAAAGAATTTACCCACGCCGGGAAGTCTTGTCTGATACTTACCCAGTACAAAGCTATAGGTGACGATGTTCTCGTCGTTGGCATCGGTGGTGGTACCGTAGGTAATAAAGCCGGGATTACCCTCTGCATCCTTAGTCAGCTCACGGATCTTATGGGTGACCGTCTCGCCGTAGTTCTCGGGATTGGTAGACTGATAAGAAATAATATCGCCTGCCTGCAAGGTAGCAGGATCAACCTCTTTGACAAGCACCACATCTCCCGCATCAAAATCGGTCTTGCTCATTGAGTCTGAAAGGACAATAAACGCCTTATACCCGAAGATGTTCCGGTCATTGCGGTCGAAAGTATTGACCGACACAACCGTGAAGATCATCATACAGACAGCAAGGGCGGCAATCAACCATGTAACAACGCTTTTTAGGATACTAAGTACTTTTTTCATTAAAAAATGCTCCTTTATATTTTCGCATACCGTACTTTCGGCAGCCAAAGGGCATAAACCTATCTTTTGTTTATGCCCTTTGGTTACCGCCTATTCGGCGGGGAAATTCCCGCCGAATAGAACTGGTAAAAATCAGAAATTATTATGCGAAAGGATCTTCCACGTCGCTCTCATCCGGAATCCAATCTTCAGGCTCTACTCCGCTCGGATCAGACTCCCCTGTTCCGCAAGTAGATTTATACTCCATATTATAAGTAGTCATATAAGAAGCACCAGCTTGTTCCGTGTCGCCTTCGACAAAGAAGTAATAGTTTGCTGTTCCTTCCTGATTTTTCGTAATCGCTACGTTTTTCACATCAACACTTGCTTCACCCCGGGCGCAAATTGCATAAGCCGCCTCTGCGTAATCCAACGTAATACTGCAATTTTCAATTTTTGCAGAAACACCGGGTTTTACAGTATTGTCAGCTTCATATCCCGATACATTAATTCCGGAATCAATCATTACATTTACAATCGTAGTATTTATGCCATTGAGCTCTAAACCATAAGCATATGTGCTACCCTCAGCAGCATACGCGCTCACTTCCGGACGTTTAATGGATCCGTTTTTAATGGTAACATTTTCTCCGGTTACCTTCATAGCAGCGCCTAAAGTAAGCTCTTTTCCGTTCAAATTGATGGTAACGCCGTCTACGTCAATCACCAAAGCATCAGCAAGAGCAATATTGTCGGAGAGGATAATATTCGCCCCCGGCTTAATCGCGCCAGTTAAATCCTCAGCAGTAGCAACTTCTTTTAACGCATCCGCATCATACTGATTATCGAAGCTATCCTTCTCAACCGTATCCTGCGTAGCAAACAGGTCTACACCGAGGTCAATAAAGAGCTCTCCACCGTCGCTGGACGTCTTGCCGTTGTTCAGGTTGTAATCGTTATCAACAGCGGAAGGCTCCCAGTAGATCACGATGGCGTATGTCTCTTCTGCTTTTTCGGTGTCTGTCGCGCTTTTCAGCGGTACGAGATTACCGCTCTTTGCAAAGTCGGCGATCGTTTTGTCAAAGGTGAGCTCCTGCGCAGCAGCTCTGTCTCCGCTAAACGCTTCATCGAGAATCGCAACCTTCAGGACGTCTTTCAAGGATTTTTCGGTATCCTTTACCGTGTTGAACTTAACAGCATTAATATTCAGAAGATATTTCAGCGCGAGAGAACCTACATTTTTCACCGTAAAGTTTTCGTATACCATAACGCCCGGCTCCCACAGAATATCCGTGCCATCCGCGTTTACGAACAGCGGAGTATCTGCTTCAACCGCTTCTTCCTCTGTAACATTGCCGTTGGTATGATACAGCTCAATGTCCAGGTTTCCGGCAACAATTTTGTTATTGCCGTTTGTTACGGAATCGGTAAACCACGCAAAGGTGGAACCGATCAGCATTGCCACGCACAGAAACATAGAGAGTACGCTTGCAAGCAATGCTCTTTTTGTGTTTTTGCTTTTTGTCATTGTGTTTATCCTCCTTCTTATTTTTTTGGCTCAATGACAATATGTAATCGGGACTTCCCGTTTACATCCTATTGGGACCTATGCGGCAATTGAAAAGTACAAAATGCGTATGCTCTTGAACTGTACAATCTTTTGATTTCATAAAAAGATTCAGAGTGAGATCCACGGCAGCCACCGGGATGCCTCCAGTTTATAAATGCCTGATAACATTTCATATTCCATTGATTTCGGGAAATCCCCGCAATCAATCAAACAATTTATTCGGATTGTTTTTCGTCTGTACCGCATCCGCACAGACTGTAAAGGAAAGGTACAGATTCTGCGCATAGTTGCCGGCCTCTTCGGGAAAATGAAAAAGCATGGTAAGATCCCGGCGCTCATTCAGCTTCAAAATATCGTTTGCAGCGTCAGCATTTTCCTTTATCAACTCGTTTGCCTTCCCTTCAAACAGCACGGTATCTCCATGACGGATGGATATTTCCAGCACATCGGCAAGACCGCCTTCAATGTCGGCTAAATACAGCTTATAGTACACATCCCACGTACTCTGATTTTCAATAAAGAAATCTTTTTTTACCGTCATACCAGGTTCAAAGAGAAATTCGTGTTCCTCAATCACCGGCTTGCCGTCGTTTAAATTGATTTTGACAGTTCCAGTTTGGAAAAGATTATTATCTACCGACACCATTGACCAGATCAGAGCAAAGGTAGTGATACTCAGGCAAAGAGAAAGCAGAACGATGGCGACAATGCTAAGAGTCAGCTTTTTAGCGGTTTTCGAGTTGCTGTTCATCGGCTGACTCCTTTCTGAATTTCCATAGCAACACAAGCATGAATAAAGAAACAGATATAAGACCGACCCACAGATAGGTATTTAAATCATCGCCAGTCTGTGGCAAATCAGTCAACCCATCGTCGTATTCGACGAACCACTCAAAATCCGCTATCAGTAAGGCCGCCTGATATTCGTTTCCAACCGACGTGTCAAGAGACACATCGATTCGATAGTTGGCAATCGTTTCTTTTGTTGCATTCTTAGAAAGAAGTTCCGAAAACTTTTTTCCGTTTATTTCCGAAAAAGACGCGTCGCATAGCGCCTTCCCAGTCTCCAGATGGGTCACTTTAATATGCAGTACCTTTCCGAGCAACTTTGTTTCTTTGGTTATCTTCGCACGAAATACAAGATCGACATCTGCGCTATGATAAGTTTTCACGCAGAAATATTTGCTTTCTGTGTCGCCGGGAAATAGGTTACGGGCTTCAAAGCGTTCGTTATCGCCGGCATGTCCTTTATATAGTTCCAGCTTTACCGCCTTAGCTTCAGGCGATAGTGTATTGCCCTTGGAGGCTTTCGCGTTATCTGTCGTTTTTGTTTTGCTTTCAGACACACTCGGTTTGGAAGTTGATGTTTGGGACAGCTGCGCCTGATTAGATAAAATTGGATTGGGCGAGTCATATTCCAATACGCTCTCTGCGGGATTACTCCCTATCAGATTATCCGGTACCATTGCTGTAGCCCGCGCCGTAGAAAAATATGTAAGATATACATAACGGGCAACCAAACCGCCGATGCTAATTAGAAAGAGGACGGCTAAGATAATGATTGCAAGCTTAGCTTTCGATATTTTTTTCAATACTATAACAATCGCCGCTCCCTTCCATATTACAATTAACGACATAATTCTAATTTTACAGTTTACCAATAAATAGATATCATATTAAAGAAGAAAAATCAATATGTAATAAAAGATTCTTCAAATTTCTCAAGAAGATTACTTTTTCAAAGGATTTTTTTATTTCCATAGTATATAAGCGAAAGCCATAATCTCTTTAAAACCTTGCTGAAAAACGGAGCGGGGCAGCGCCGCTCATGCTGCACTGCCCCGCATATTCTTTACTTCGATTTCTTTTTCGGCTATCCGCAGAATTTAAAGCGCTTCCGTCTCCAATCTGCTCGTTTCAGGATATTAAAAATAGTCTCGCGTCAGTTATCGCCGCGGGTCAGATTTTCCGCGCAATCCCGCAGGCTTGCAAAAGAATTGACTCGCGCGGCGCGTTGATCGATCTCTTCCTGTACATAGTCAGGAAGCTTGGAAAAATATTGATGCGCCTCCTGATCTTCCGCGATCAAATGATATAAATCGGAATATTTTTTATCCACTGTTATCACCCCTAGTTATCGTTTCCCCATTGCCTTCTTCTCATACAAACGATTGCTTTGTTGGTAAGGTTTCACTAATGTACAGAAAAAAACAACGGAGAAATCCGCAAATTTCCGGCAAGTTTTTTCACAATATCATACACGAATGGTGAAAAGAAAACCGGAAATTCTATGGTTGGGGGTGATAACATGGCCAAAGAAAGCGCTTATTTTATTGCAAGAAACAGCGATGGGCAGCATGGCCGGAAGGAACTCAAGCAAAAACTCGATCAACTTTCGGGAGTGACCTCCGTCAGTGTCAATCCAAAGAATCATTTGGTTGCTGTTGATTACGAAAGTTCCAGAGTCTCCTATGACCAGATTGAAAATTGCCTCAACCATCTGGGCTATGAGATTGCAGCGGACGCCAGTTTGATTAACACCAGATAGAGAGCTCGGTGACCGCATAAAGCAAAAATCTGACCGCCAAAATCTTATCGTACAAACCCTCATTACAAAACAGACGCTTATACCAATAGACCCTACCTCTGCAACATGCACAGAAAAATCCCCTGAAAACCGCAACGTGGTTTCCAGGGGATTTTTTACATAGATGGAATTTATTTCTTTATCGATCTTTTTTACGAGTCAACCAAAGAGCGCAGGAAGCGCTGATCAGCGTGAGCAACGCGATTCCTGCGAATCCGTTGTCCCCTGTCTTGGTGGGTTTGCTTCCTTCTCCCGTCGTGATCGTGCCGGATCCGGAGGAAGTTGAAGACATCTCATTCTTTCGTACCATCCCAGCCAGGGCCGCGCGCAGATTTTGCTCAGCATCGTCAACATCGTACTGAGAAACGGATTCCTTAGCGGCCATGATTTCGGCTCTGCGGAGCGCCTGAAGCAAGGCGTTTACAGAGGGTTCGGTATATAGGCTCAAGTCCATTTGTTTTGCCTGACCGATCATCTGATTGAGTACATCCTTATTCGGCAGCATCCGTAAATTTGTCATTGCTTCAATCAATGCGGAGGTGGTCTCTTGAATATCGTCCTCCCAAGCGTTACCGCTTGCCAGGATCGCTTCCGCTGTGTTAAGGACATCCAGGAAGACTTGTTTGCCGGATTGTGCGTACAGGTCAATGTTTTCTTTAATTGTTCTGGCGATATCCACCGCAACCTGAAGGACGGTCTTATCGCCCTGCTTCCAGTCCACTTTGGCCATCACATTGAGCAATCTAATCGTAGCGGCGTTGATATCCTCCTGTGTAGCATCGCCAGGATTGTCCGCCAACGCTTTTCCTGCCTGCAAAGCCCCGTGGAATTCTTGTATCACTGCCTCCATCGTGTTATTCAAAGCGCCGTCTTGTAAGAGCTGCTCCGCCTTCACAATGACCGCTTTGAGTACATCGGTGACTACGGTGGAGGGAATCTCCTCAAATTCCGCCGTAATCACTACGTCTCCGGCCGGCATGACAAATTGATGATCCTCTATCGCCACGCCGTTTACTTTCAGGGAATCCTCCACCAAACGGTAGCCCGCGTCCGGTGCAACCGTTACGAAAACGGTTTCGCCTTGCTTCGCGCTCTGCTTATTTACCGTTACAG
>JAAWNT010000006.1 GCA_022799115.1 Clostridiales bacterium
CCAGATAACAGTAATTATCAGGGCAGAGCCAAATCCTATTGACTTCCCAGCTCTGCAAGGCTACAATGAAATCCGTATTAAAGAATCAACAGACGGTGGAATTACGCATCTGCTTTTTTGGGGGGCTCCTTAGATTTATTTGCTGTAGGAAATGGAGAAGTTTCTTTTTTATAATAAATGCCCTGAGTGCTCTAGAAAGAGATTTCAGGGCATTCGTCTTTACGTTTATAAAAATTTTTTCATTTCCTCAATGTTGTGTTGTTCTGTTTTCAGTAATTGTTTCGCCAACTTTAAGGTTTCAGGCTGTACAGAATCTTCGTATTCTTTGATTCTTTTTGTCATATCAACAGTCCCCATGGTACTGCCTTGAATCATCATCTCGGCAATGTGTGAGGGGGATTTGTCTAGAAGGGTTTTAAAGTTGATCATCATATAGGAAGAAATCTTGGCAAAAGCCCCGATGCCTTCCGCTTCTTGCTTTTTTTTCTGAAGCGCTTGATCGGCGGTATCGAAAATATTCTGATATTCCGTCAACTGCACCTCCAAATGCTTACGAAATTCTACAGAGTCGACCACTTGGATCAAATGAGTGATGGTATCTTTGCCCATTTCTGCGTTTTGATAGATAAAATTGAGTAGTTCTAAATCATTAGACATAAAAAAACACCTCCGGAATTAGTGTAAACAAATGAAATCAGTTTACACAAGACCATGAGGTGTTTTTTCAATTCTCAGATTTACTGACGACCGCGATCTTTATTGCTAACGGGAAGAGCAGTCGTCTAAATTCTTATGGTAAAATGCGTCAAAAACGCCCATCAACCAGCTGGTTTTTCCTTTTCGATAGTAGAAATACATGGAGATCACCAGCAGCAGTGACCCAACGGTACACACAATCATATCCTGCATGGTATCGCCTACACCGGTGGTAAGTACGTTTTGTGGATCCATAGTGACAAAAATCAGGCTCATGATATATTCTGCGATTTCCCAGATTCCGGCAATGGACACCGAGACGGCGACGGAAAAAACCGATAATAATGGAAAATCAGAAGCCTTTTTTTGAGGATGATGCTTCAGCAGATAGAATAATCCCATAGCAACCAGCGTAATGAAGACGCCGGATAGAGTGTGCGCGAATTTGTCATAATAGGGGATATAGGAATATCCCTGCATCACCAAGCCGATGGTATACAAGAGAAAACAAAAAACGTAGATCATAAAATTGAGCTCATAAACCGTTTGAAGAGCAAAGATTTTTCGCAGCAGAAAGGGGATAAAAAGAAACAGCGGGGCCGCGAAGGAAATGAGATAAAAGTATGGCTGCGACTGAGTTACGTAATAAATCCCAAAACCGACGTTCAATACCGTGTAAAGTACCATAAAATAGGGATTGATCTTCTTGAAAATACGTTCTCTCCGTTCCAAAAGATGCACCTCGTTTAAAATGATTTGTTTTTATAGTATCACCAGTTGTTCCAATCTTCAAGAGAAAGAATGAAGAAAAGCTACAGAGGAAGCTCCATTGCCTTATTAACAATTTTTATGTGAGAAAAAGAAAGAGATTTGTTGGATTCCGCAAAATAGCGGCGTTAGGAGTGGGAAGCATTGACAATAGATTGCATTTACGATAGGATAAAAGTCAAAATAAACATAGATTTACGGTTTCACCTTATCATGTGAATGAAAAGGGAATGCGGTGTAAATCCGCAGCAGCTCACTTCTACTGTAAAGAAGGACGAAACGCGAATCGGGGGAGAGCCCCGGCCACTGGGCAACTGGGAAGGCTATTCGCAGAGTAGGTTGATTTCAAGCCAGGAGACCTGCCGTAAATCAAGACACGTACTTTCGGTGGGGAAAGGAACGGGACACAGTGCGGAGAAGATTCCTTTCCAGGAATTTTGCCGGCATTTTGTACTTTTTCTGAGAACCAAGAGAGAACTTGGTTCTCTTTTTTTCTCTTCGTTGGTATCCTGTCGTAAAAATTGGAGGGATAACAAAAATGAAGACAAAAAGAATCGTATCGTTGTTGATGACGTTGGCGCTGCTGTGCAGTACCGTGTTATCGGTTTCCGCGGGAACTCATCCTGTGTTGGACTGGTCCCAGTTTCGCGGAAGCGCGTTAGGGGCCGGGACTACCGATGCAAAGCTGCCCATATCCTCTTTGCAGGTGGAGGAAAAATGGTCGCTTAGGCTGGGAACGGGCTGGGCGGCTTCTGTAGGAACTCCGATTATTGTTGGAGATTACGTTTATGTGTATGGCAATCATAATTTGAATCGGATCGACCGACAGAGCGGAGAATTGGTGAAGGCGGTTTCCTGCCCGGGCGCCAGCCAATTTTTTTCTCAAATTGCCCATGGAGAAGGAAAAATCTTCGTGCCCCGTTCGGTGACCACGAAGATTGACGGAATCAACCGAAGCGGTGTGGTGGTATATGCCTATGACGAACAGACCATGGAGCTGCTTTGGACCTCCGAATTGTTGGGCAACCCGACAGACAGCCTGCAACCGCTGTCCGCGATCACCTATTATAACGGTTATCTTTATCTAGGCTTATCCAACAGTAAGGCGGATAAGGGATTATTCGTATGCCTAAGCGCGGAGGATGAACAGCCCAAGACTGCGGAAGAACAAAAAAAGCCTGTTTGGACATATTCCTCAGAGCAGGGCAATGGAGGATTCTATTGGAGCGCGGGGGCGATTGTGGGGAATGCCATTGTGTTTGCCGGAGAAAACGGGGTGCTGGTTTCCCATAGCCTCACTGACGGCCGTGTTTATGATACCTTGGCGCTGGAGGATAGTCCTAAAGAGGGGGTTCGTTCCACTGTTGCCTACGACGCGGAAACGGGCCGGGTGTTTATTTCCAGCAAAAGCGGCATGCTGCATTCGGTTAAAGTGAGTCAAAGCGGCCGATTTGACGGCGCATCCCATTTGTCCAGGCAATTGGATAAGGATATCACCTCCAGCCCGGTTGTATACAACGGTAGGGTGTATCAGGGCGGGGGCGGCATCCAGTCCGAGGCGGGTTTTTCTGTGTTGGACGCCGAAACCTTGGAGGTCATCTATACCATTCCGCAGATTAAAACCCAGTCTTCGCCCATCCTTACCACGGCCTACGCTTCGAAGGACAACGGAAACAGGGTTTATCTCTATGTAACCAAATATACCGGCTATGAAAACGGTGGTTACGCGCCCAATTCCAGCTGTACCTATGTGATTCAGGATGGGGAAGGACAGACCCAGCCCTCCTTTGAAGAGCTGATAACCCCCAGCCAGCTGCAATACTGCACCCAGAGCCTTGCGGTGGGTGAGGACGGATCCTTCTGTTACTACAACGACAGCGCCAAGCTGTTCTATTTCGGCCACAAAAACCCGGAGGACGGTCAATACACCCCCGAGGATGTGCAGCGGGCCATCGACCGGCTGCCGTCTGCGGATCACATCGCGCTGACTGATGAAACCGCCGTCACCAGAACGCAGGAGCGCTTTGCCTCTTTGTCCGGTGCCCAGCAAGAGCAGGTTTCCAACGCGGCGGTATTGCAGGCTGCGGTGGAAAAGATCGCTCAGCTGACGGATGAGGCCGCAGCAGTTGCCTACTTAATCGAAAAAATCGAGCAACTGGATTTGGATCGGTTGACCATAGAGGATTATGCCGACGTAATGGCGTTACAGGCAAAATACCAGGCGCTGTCCCAACAGGGAAAAGAACAGGTGACCAACGCGGCGGCCTTGGAACAGGCCGTGGAAGCTGTGACAAACCGGAAGAATCAGCAGGACGCGCACAAGGTAGAGGAGCTTTTTTCCAGCCTTCCAAAGCAGGATCAACTGACCAAAGGGGACGCGGACACAGTTAATCAGGTATATATGAGCTATCAGAATCTGTCCGACGGCGCAAAAGCCATGCTCTCTCAGCAGACCGTTTCCAACATAGAAGCGGCCAAGCAGAGGGTGGATTTTCTGGTGGAAGAGATCGACGCCATCAATCTGGCCATTTGGAAACTGCCTGTGGACCAAATCACCTTACAGGATCAGACGGCGGTCCACGAGATTGTCAATCGGTATCAGGCGTTGGGAACGTTAAATCAAGGGTATATCATCGGATATGAGGACGTGAAGTTTTCTCAACAGGTTCTGGAGGGACTCAGCCAGAGCCGGATCATCGCCGCCGTGTTTCAGCGGATCCAGGGACGGGATAGAACCTACACCTATTCCGGCGAGGCGGACGGCAGACAGTATGCCTTTGCGTTTGCCGGACAATCCGTCACGGATAGCAGCATGGATTTTTCCGCAGGCGTTTCCTTTGCCACTGACCACGCAACCAAGATTGCAGCCTTGGCAGACGCCGTGGTTGCTTTCCAAACCCGGCAGCAAGGGGCGTTTCCTGGGGAGGCTTTGCTCACCATTGACGTGGATTGGGCCGACGGTAAATATACGCTCTATCGGTATGACGGCTCTGGCAAAACGGAGCGGCTGCAAATGGTAACGGTCAGCGCGGGAAAAGCTGAGATTCCTCTGGCGCAGGGGGGAGAATATTTTCTGGCCAAGTCACTAAAGACGGACAAAGACAACGAAAACGTCAATAATGGAATTGGTTCCGGTGTGCAAACCGGAGATGCTTCTGCTGTGGGCAGTCTGCTGTTTTTTGCATTGACGGGCTACGCTGCAATGGTCCTGACAAGAAAGAGAAGAAGCTGACGGAAGATCCTTTTGAGAAAAAACCGTGGAATTGGGGGCATTTCCGGCATAATCGGGATGCCCCTGATTCCGATTTTGCTCATGAAAAAACGGCCCGGAATAGCCAAAAGCGATTCCGAAGTGAGGCGGAACCTCTACTGGGGGGACTGGATTAGCGGGGCTGAACCGGACTGTGTGAGAAAAGAGGGAATACAATGAAACGTTGCAAAACAACAGAGCGGCGTATAGGCAACGGATGTTCTGTTTTATTATGTCTGCTGATCGTCCTTGTCTCACTGACGGGGTGTAAAGTGGAGTGGCCGGAGGAAGTGCTGGAATCCAACGCTCCCGCCGTGGAATCGTTGAGCTCGAGGCAGTTGATCCCTCAACCGGACGCAGAAAGCCGGTGGGAAGCAAGCGCCTCGGAGCTGTCGGCCCCAGAAGAGCCTAGCGCATCACAATCCGCCTCTTCGTCTGCCCGTCCTCTTGCTCCCCTCACTTCTCAGTCTGGAGAAAACTCCTCACGCGCCGCGACAAGCTCTGGAAAGGATGCGTATCAGACGGATCCGGTACCACAGGGGAAGCCGGGGCCTGTGGAACCAGAGGACCAGCCGGAGGATACGAAAAAGCAAGGTACGGTCACCTTTTCCATTGTATGCACCGCCATTCTGGATAACATGGATCAGTTCAATATGGACAAGATCAGCGTACTGCCTAGAGATGGAGTGATCTATTCCGCACGTAAGGTGGTGTTTTACGAGGGGGAATCGGTGTTCGATGTGTTACTGCGGGAAACAAAAAGGAATGGGATCCACATGGAGTTCCGCTCTACCCCGATGTATAACAGCAATTACATCCGGGGCATCCATAACTTGTATGAATTCGATTGCGGAGAAACCAGCGGCTGGATGTACCGGGTCAACGGCTGGTTTCCCAACTACGGATGCAGCCGTTATTCCCTTAAGGATGGAGATGTGGTAGAATGGATATATACCTGCGACTTGGGAAAAGACGTGGGCTGCGATTGGATGGAAGAAGGTTTGCAAGGAGGGAATGAAGCGTGAGGGACTCGTTTTCCTCGTATCATCCGGCGATCAACTTTTTTTACTTTGCGTCGGTGATCCTGTTCAGCATGTTTTTTATGCATCCTGTACTGCTGCTTATCTCGCTGGTCAGTTCCATGGCCTATTCCATATTACTGAATGGAAAGAAAGCGGTTAAATTTAACTTTTTGTATTTAATTCCGGCGATGATTGTCATCTGTATCGCCAATCCTGCCTTTAACCACGAAGGGGCCACCATCCTGGTATATATAAACGACAACCCCATTACCGTGGAATCTATTTGCTACGGCGTCGCTGCGGCGGTGATGTTCGGTTCAGTGATCCTTTGGTTCTCCTGCTATAACGCGGTGATGACCTCGGATAAGTTTATTTATCTGTTTGGCAGGGTCATCCCGGCGCTGTCCCTGGTCTTTTCCATGGTGCTGCGGTTCGTCCCCAAGCTCAAGGCCCAGATTCGGGTGATCTCTCAGGCCCAAAAGTGTATTGGAAGAGATGTGGCCAACGGCAACCTGATGCAGCGGGCGCAAAACGGAATCAAGATCCTATCCATCCTGACCACCTGGAGTCTGGAGAACGCCATTGAAACGGCGGACTCCATGCGCTCCCGTGGATATGGTCTCAAAGGGCGAACCAGCTTTTCTCTGTTCCGGTTCGATCGCAGAGACGGCGCGGCGCTGGCTGTGCTGGCGGCGCTGTTTCTGCTTGTGTGTGGAGGAGCAATTTTGGGAGAAAATAACATTCGGTATTTTCCAACCATCGCGATCACGGAAATCACCGCCTTTAGCCTGGTGGTGTATGCGGCTTATGCGGGACTGTGCCTGCTGCCGGTTATTTTAGAAATCTGGGAGGGGATTAAATGGCGGAATTTGCGGCTTTCGAGATCCGGAATCTAACCTTTTCCTATCCGGACCAGGAAAAGAAGGCGCTCAACAACGTCTCCCTTTCGGTTCGGTCCGGTGAGTTTTTGGTGTGCTGCGGGAAATCGGGATGTGGAAAAAGCACCCTTCTGCGCCATCTCAAATCAGTGCTCACTCCCCATGGCGTCCGGTCCGGGAAAATTTTGTATCAAGGAAAACCGCTGGAGCAGGTTTCTTTCCGGGAGCAGTCCGCCGGCATCGGCTATGTGCAGCAAAATCCGGATAATCAAATCGTCACCGACAAAGTGTGGCACGAACTTGCTTTTGGATTGGAGAGCCTGGGATGCGATCAATCCACCATCCGGCTTCGGGTGGCTGAAATGGCCAGCTTTTTCGGAATCCAGACATGGTTTCATAAAAAGGTGACCGAGCTTTCCGGCGGTCAAAAGCAGCTTCTCAACCTGGCCGCCATTATGGCGATGCAGCCGAGCGTTTTAATCCTGGACGAGCCAACCTCTCAGCTGGACCCCATCGCAGCGTCGGAATTCCTGGAAACCATTCGGAAGATCAACCGGGAGCTGGGCACCACGGTGATCCTGACGGAACACCGTTTGGAAGAGGTCTTCCCAGCGGCCGACCGTGTTCTGGTGATGGATCAGGGCAGCGTGTTGGCGCTGGACGCTCCCAGAACGGTGGGAGAGCAGTTGAAAAAAAGCGGCCACGATATGTTTCTTGCCATGCCTGCGCCGGTACGGATTTATGCAGGGGTGAATAACCGTCTTCCCTGCCCGCTCACCGTCCGGGAGGGGAGAGATTGGCTAAGCGGCCTGTTCCCGTCGGCAGTCCCCGCTCATAACCGGGTAGAACCTCCCCCGAAAGGGCCCGAGAGGGAAACCGTGATCCAATGTAAGGATGTGTGGTTTCGCTATGAAAAGAACGCTCCAGATGTAATTAAGGATCTGTCCTTTACCGTAAAAAAAGGACAGATGACCTGTATCGTGGGAGGCAACGGCACGGGGAAAACCACCGCCCTTTCCCTGATTAGCGGGATCCTGACCCCTTATCGTGGCAAGGTGCTTCTGCATGGGAAGGAGATAAAAAAGTACGCCTCCAAGGAGCTGTTTACTCACAACTTGGGGGTGCTGCCTCAAAATCCACAGGCCCTTTTTGTCAAAAAGACGGTGGAGCTGGATTTGCTTGAGATGCTTTCCGGTATTACTGCGGAAAAGCTCAGCAGAGAGGAAAAACAGCAGAGGGTGATTGAGGTGTCCCGACTGGTGGAGATCGAATCGTTGCTTTCCATGCACCCCTACGACCTCAGCGGAGGGGAACAGCAGCGGGCGGCTCTGGCCAAGGTTCTGTTATTAAAGCCCCGCGTGCTGCTGCTGGACGAGCCCACCAAGGGCTTGGACAACTACTTCAAACAAACGCTGGCCGCGATCTTGCAAAAAATAATGAGCGAAGGGGGCACGGTGCTGATGGTATCCCATGATATTGAATTTTGCGCGCAATACGCCCATTCCTGCGCCCTGTTCTTTGACGGCTCTGTGGTAACCGAGAATCCCCCCCGCGCGTTTTTTTCCGGAAATAGCTTCTACACAACGGCGGCCAACCGAATGTCCCGCCACCTGTTCCCCAATGCGGTAACTGATGAGGATGTGATTCGTTTATGCAATCTAAATCAATAAAAGAGAGTTCCCCTAGTGAGTATCAGCCAATAGATAGCACCCATAAGCTGAGCCGGCGCACCTTAGTGGCGGCGGCGCTGATTGTGGCGGTGATTCCGGCTGCGATCCTGTTGGGCGGTGAATGGCTGCAAACCATCAAATTTGCCTTGTTTGGAAAAACGGTGGTGATCCGACAATATTACTTCGTCAGTTTGTTTATCATTCTTTGTACCATGCTTCCTTTTTTCATGGTGTTTGAAAAGCGCAGACCCCAGGCCAGAGAGCTCATTGTCCTATCGGTGCTGGCGGCATTGGCAGTGGCGGGAAGAGCGGCGTTTTTTATGCTCCCGCAATTTAAGCCGGTGGTGGCCATTGTCATCATCACAGGGGTTTGCTTTGGGGCGGAATCGGGTTTCTTAGTGGGAGCGGTCACTGGCTTTGTGAGCAACTTTTTTTTCGGGCAGGGCCCATGGACGCCATGGCAAATGTTCTGTTTTGGCATCATCGGTTTTTTAGCGGGCATTCTTTTTAAAAAAGGATTCTTGGGGAAATCCAGACTGGCGCTCTGTCTTTTTGGTGGATTATCCACCTTTTTTATCTATGGAATCATTATGGATTTTAGTTCGGTCATGATGTTTTCCGCCTCGATGAATCAACAATCCTTTGGGGCCGTCCTGCTCTCCGGGATCCCGTTTAATCTGATCCACGCTGCGGCTACGGTAATTTTTCTGTTTTTTCTCTCCCAGCCCATGATTGAAAAGCTGGACCGGATCAAACGAAAATACGGTCTGCTGGAACCTTAAAAGCTTACTTCCCAATCCCTGCCCGGGATTTTTTCCGGCGGGGATTTTCTTTTTATTTAATAATTCTAATTTAGAATTATGTGCATAAGCACACCTGTTATTCTTTTCAAATATAGAGAATTTCGGGCAACCGTTCCTCTTCCTGCATCGTGAGGTTATGGGAAGGAAATCCTTACTCGTCCCAGCGGAATTCAACCTGTTTTGCCCGCCGAAGCGTTTGGCTGCGCTCTCCCGCATCAAAAACGCGGGGACCGGCTCAGGCCTTCTGGGGGAACGATTGTTTCCGCAACTCCCTGATCGGGTGTTCAAACGCCCTCTTTCAACGACCCATGTGCGATAGGAAATCTCCTCAGTGGGGCGTTTGCCCGGAGGAGAGGGCGAGGATGGATTGCCCAATGAGCGCGTACTGACATGAAAATTGATGGAACCACCCGAGGGAAGGCGCTGTTTTCCCCCGGCAATCCGGCCCCCAGACCATTTGGCGGACCGGTGTTCCTGACATATTTTGGAAAGGGATGAACCGATGAAACGTCAAGAAGCAAAGAAACGGGCCCAGCAGCTGGTTGCCCAAATGACATTAGGTGAGAAAATGGCTCAAATGCTTAATGAGGCCCCCGCCATTGAACGGCTGGGGATTCCGGCCTATAATTGGTGGAACGAGGGACTGCACGGGGTGGGACGCGCCGGCCTGTCCACCGTATTTCCCCAGCCTATCGGCATGGCGGCCACCTTTGACTTGGATTTAATGAAGCGCGTGGCCACGGTGATATCTGACGAAGCCAGGGCGAAATATAACGAATTTTCCAGCCATGGAAGCAGGGACATCTATCAGGGGCTGACCTATTGGAGCCCCAATATCAATATTTTCCGGGATCCAAGGTGGGGCAGAGGTCATGAAACCTATGGCGAAGATCCTGTATTAACCGGAGAGATGGCGGTGGCTTTTGTTCAAGGAATGCAGGGAGAGCAGGAGGACTGCCGGAAATTGGACGCCACTTTAAAGCACTTTGTAGCCCATAGCGGTCCGGAAGGCTGCCGGCACGGGTTTAACGTATCCGTTGGTAAAAAGGATCTCTATGAAACCTATCTGTGGGCCTTTGATTATTGCATCAAAAAGGCCAAACCGGCTTCTGTGATGGGGGCGTACAATACGGTAAACGGCGAGCCCTGCTGCGCCAGCAAATGGCTGCTACAGGATATTCTGCGGGATGAGCTGGGGTTTGAAGGTTATGTGGTGTCTGACTGCGGCGCGATCTGCGATATCCACGACTTTCATCATATCACCGAGGGCAAGCCCCAGTCAGCGGCTCTGGCGGTCAACAGCGGCTGTGAGCTTAACTGCGGGGATGCTTATCAGGGATTGATTGTTGCCTATGAAATGGGTTTGATTTCTGAGGAAACCATTACCCAGGCGGTAATTCGCCTCTTCCAGACCCGTTTTGAATTGGGGATGTTTGACGACAGCAACCCTTGGGAAGCGCTTTCCTACGACGATGTGGCCACTCCCGCCAATAAGCGGTTGAGCAGGGAGATGGCGGCTCGCTCCATGGTTCTGCTGAAAAATAACGGGATCCTTCCGTTAAAAGGCGTCAAGACCATCGCGGTGATCGGTCCCAACGCCAACAACAGGGATGTTTTATTGGGCAACTACAACGGCACTCCCGACCAATGGATCACCATGCTGGACGGCGTGCAGCGCGGTGTGCCGGAGGATGTGCGGGTGCTTTATACCAAGGGGTGCGATATTGTATCCCAGGAAACCCCAAAATGGGAGGAGAATACCTTCCAGGAAGCGCTGATCCTGGCGGAGAAAGCGGATGTAGTGATCTTCTGCTGCGGCCTGAATCCCAGATTGGAGGGAGAAGAGGGAGACGCCTTCAATTCCGATGCCGGCGGGGACAAGATTTCTTTGGAGCTTCCTGATCCCCAGATGAAGTTATTTCAAGCTCTTGTGAAAGTGGGCGTCCCCATTGTAACCGTCTGTGTCAGCGGCAGCGCGCTCGCCCTTAACGGGGTGGAGGAGCAGTCCGCCGCGGTGGTGCAGGCTTGGTATCCCGGAGAGCAGGGAGGAGACGCTCTCTATGACGTCCTCTCTGGAAAAATAAATCCTTCGGGGCGTTTGCCGGTCACCTTCTACCGGAGTGACGACGATCTTCCTGATTTTTGTGATTACAGCATGAAAAACCGTACCTATCGGTATTTTCAGGGAGAACCCCTCTATCCCTTTGGCTATGGGCTGAGCTATAGCCGGTTCTGCTATCAAACCATTTCGGTGGAGGATCAGGGAGAATCTCTGCTGGCGCGCCTCCAGCTGGAAAACATCTCCGATTTGGACGGCAGTGAGGTCATTCAAATCTATGCCCGCGGTATGGAGGACGGCGACGAGGTTCCCAATCCCCGTCTGGTCGGATTCCAGCGGGTGGATATTCCAGCCGGAGCCATTTGGCGGGGCGCTTTGACGATAGAAAAGAAAATGCTTCAGGTAGTGGATGAGGAGGGGAAATCCCACCTCCCTGTCGGTCGGATCCGTTTCTATGCGGGCGGACACCAACCGGATGCAGTGAGCTGCCGGTTGGCTGGTACAGAGTGTATATACACCGAGGTTGTGCTGTAAATCCGTAGATGCCGGAAGTAATTTTGCGCGGTAGGAATCCGAGACGGTGCGCCTGTCCGGTGTTCCTGCCGCCCTTTTTTCTCCTGGATTTCAAAAGGGATTCCTGCCTTTTTGAACAGGGATCTTCGCAATGCGACAGCATTCCTAATAAAAAAACACCGGCCGTCAGCCGGTGTTTTTTTCATCTTCTATTTTCTGATCCTGCGGTTGAGCGGTTTGAACGCATTGGCTGCTGTCCCGCACAATGAGTTTGGTAACCCGCTGGTCATCCATCTCTTGAATGGTGAGATGCAAGGATTCATAGGCAAACTGCTCTCCAACCTTTGGGATGTGTCCCAATTTTTCCATGGCCCATCCCCCAACGGCGTTATATTCGCTGTTGAAGTTCCTGGGGGACAGATCCAACAGATCAAACAGTTCCAGAATATTTAAATCGCCGGTAATTTCAAAACTTCCGTCCGGCAGGCGGATAAATTTGTGTTCCTCTTCCTCATCCTCGTCCCAAATATCCCCCACCAGCTGCTCCAGCAGATCCTCCATCGTCACCATACCGAGAATTCCGCCGTAATCGTCCGCAACAATGGCCAAATGCATTTTATTGCGCTTAAAGTCGTTCAGCAGGGAGGATAACCGTTTGGTTTTGTAGATAAAGAAAGCGGGTTGCAGCATGCTCCGGATATCCAGCGAACGCCCGTGAATCACCGCCTCCAAAAAATCTCTGGTGTGAAGAATGCCGATGATATTGTCAATGCTGCCTTGGTAAACCGGAATGCGGGAATACCGTTCCTCCAAAATGATCCTGGTATTCACATCCAAATCGTCCTCAACATCGATGGTGAGCATATCCACCCTTGGCGTCAGCACTTCCTGAGCGGTTTTCTCATCAAACTCCAGCGCGTGCTGCACCAATTCGCTTTCCTGCTGCTCCAGCACCCCTTCTTCCTCGATGCTTTCTACAATATATTTCAGCTCGTCTTCGGTCACCGAAGGGGAGGCTTCCCCCGAACGGGACAAGCGAACGACGAATTCTTTGAGCTTGAGAAACAGAAAAACCACCGGATAAAACAGCTTCATGAGTATACGAAGTACCCGCGAAACCGCCAGCGTAAACGCTTCGCTGTTTTCGTTGGCAAGGCTTTTGGGAAGGATTTCACCAAAGATCAGCACAATGACGGTGATAAATATCGTGGAGATGGCCGGTCCATAATCCCCAAACAGGGAAACCGCCAGTACGGTGGCGATGGAGGAAGAAGTGAGGTTTACGATGTTGTTGCCCACCAGGATGGTGGATAGGGCCTGGTCGAAGCGGTCGGTGATATCCAAAGCGGTTTTTGCTCGTTTGTTGCCGTTGTCCGCATAGTGTTTCAGTCGTATCTTGTTTACAGTGGAGAACGCCGTCTCCGTAGCGGAAAAGAATGCGGAAAGCGCGATTAATACGAGGAGCAAGGCGTACATCACCCAGCTACTGTCCAATGTGAATCACTCCATATTTATGTTTGTTTCGTGGGATTTCGCGGAAAGGGAATGGTCGCCGCGAACGCCCATTTCTCTATTATATAGGAAAAACGGCGGTTTGAAAATAGGAAATACCTATCATTTCCAAAAAACGAATCGGGACAGGCGATTGCCTATCCCGATTCGTTTTTTGGAAAGGTTTCTGTTAAAGGCAAGAATCTGTTCGTCCCGCTACGGCGAAAGAGGACTAGTCAAACAGGTTTTGCTTAATTTTTCTGGAAAGGTAGACGATGGGGATGGACAGCAATCCCCATAGAAAGCTATACAAAGGACAGACTTGTCCCATTACGTTGAGAGGAAGAAAGGAGTAATCCCACACGTTCATCTGTAGCCATAAATTCACAATGCAGCCCACCGTAAATTCAATTCCTGTGATGACGCACGCGCCTACCGCGCATTTTTTCCACAGTTTGGCATGGGCAATTCGGCTGAAAATACGGAATAATACCAAAAAGCATACGCCGCCTGTGATCATCATGGTCCAATGGGTGTACCCGCGCCATAAGACTTCAATAAGGGAATAAGACACCGATCCAATGGCAAATATCAGGGTATCCTGATTGAATCTTCGCTTAATTTTTAAATGTTTTGCAGCTTCTATCTGAAGAGTTTTTTGCTTTTCCAAAATCATCACCGCTTTTACTATTTGCAACCCGGCGGTCTTTATTACAGCCAATCAAACCCAGCGGCGTTGTAAAAGCTGGAAGGAGGAAAAACAAACGACGGCGATTTGGAAAAATACCCATCTGAGGAGTAAACAAAATGCGGGCCTCTGCATAGAGACCCGCAAACAAAGGAAAAACGCGATCACAATCATACGTGGTCAGAATCCCGACGCCTAAGCGGCGGAGGGCGTTCCGCACACAATTAACAGGTTTCCGTCTTAGCTACGATGCCCAGGATATCCACGCTGCGTTTGATAAAGTCGGACATCTCTTTTGCAGACAGCTGTTTATGGCTAATCATGGCCAGATCATAAATATGGCGGCAGACAAGGCTGCGGTTGCTATCCTCCAGCTTGGGAAGCGCCTGAACAATGGCGTTGTCCAGGTTGAGAACAAGGGTTGATTTTGCTTTGGAGGCGCCGAACATTTCTCCGTACATGGCGCTCATGTCCTGCATCCGCCGTTCGTATTCTGAAAGCAGCATGACGGCGGGAGTATCGGTGGCCTTTAGGCGCTCCGCTTCAACGGCGAGCTCCTGGTTGCCGATGGCGGATTTAAAAATCTCAGTGAGCTGTTTGACCAAATCCTCATCCGGCTGGACGTCCCCGTCCTTTAACGCCTGTCCAATGTGGGAGTCAATGCGGGCGAATTTGACCGTTTGTTCCTCAGCCTCCCGATTTCCGCTATATTCCACAAAGCTGATAAAATGATTGTCGATCATATGATCCAGAATTACCGCATTCATACCGCTTTCCTGGAACATGCGGATATACTGGGCCTGCACATTGGGATCGGTGACATAAAAGATGGTACCGTCCTCCTCCTTGGGATATTCCTTTAGGGTGAGATAGTCGCCGTTGATGGTTTTAAACAGTAGAATATCCTGTACCTTCTCATAGAATTTTTCATCCTTGATGCAGCCGAATTTGATAAAGGGGGCGATGTCGCTCCAATAGCCCTCAAACGCGCTGCGATCCTCCTGGAACACCATGTGCAGCTTATCCGAAACCTTTTTGGTGATGTGCTTGGAGATCTTAGCCACATCCTTATCGTTCTGCAAAAAGCTGCGGGAAACATTCAGCGGAAGATCCGGGCAGTCGATCACGCCCTTTAGAAGCATCAAAAATTCAGGAACCACCTCTTTGATGTTGTCTGCGATGTAAACCTGATTGTTATAGAGCTTGATTTGTCCAGGCATCACTTCCAACTTGTTGCTCTGCTTGGGAAAGTATAGGATTCCCTTTAAACGGAAGGGAAAATCCACATTCAAATGGATCCAAAACAGGGGATCGTTAAAATCGGAAAAACACTCGTGATAAAATTTGACATATTCCTCTTTGGTGCAGTCCTTGGGCGCCTTCTGCCACAGCGGAGCGGTGTTGTTGACTGGATGCGGCGTTTCTCCCTCTTTGGGCGGCTGATCCGCCGTCTGAAAATAGATTTCATAGGGCATGAACTGGCAATATTTATGCAGCATGTCTCTTAAACGGTATTCCTCTAAAAATTCGGAGGAATCCTCCGCGATGTGCAGGGTGATGGAGGTGCCGCGGCTTGCCCGGACGCCCTCACTGATCTCATAGGTAGAGCTGCCGTCCGAGGACCAGTGCACCGCAGACGCTCCTTCCCGATAAGAGAGGGTATCGATTTCCACCGAATCGGATACCATAAAGGCGGAGTAGAACCCTAACCCGAAATGCCCGATGATGCCTGCCTGAGCGTCGGTTTTATCCTTGTATTTCTCAATAAATTCCTCCGCGCCGGAAAAAGCGATTTGGGTGATGTATTTTTCCACTTCCTCCTCGTCCATCCCCAATCCATTGTCAGTCACGGTGAGCGTGCGCTGTTCCTTATTCAGGATCACCTCAGTGCGGGGGATGTCGTCGCATGCCGGCGCTTCCCCAATCAACTTGAGCCGTTCCCATTTCTGAATGGCGTCACAGGCATTGGAAACCAACTCCCGCAAAAAGATGTCCTTATCGGAATACAGCCATTTTTTGATTATGGGAAAAATGTTTTCGGAATGTACCTTAATCTGACCTTCGCGTTTCATCGAAATCTCCTCCTGTCGATGTTTGCCGGGTTTCCCGGATTTTACAAAACCATAGGAAAAGACTGCCTTTCATGCAGCCTGTCTGTAAAGTATTTTACTATGCGGGGGATAAATGTCAAGAATCTGTGCATGCGAAAGCGAGAATTTAAAAATAGTTCACATTTGCTTACTAAAAGAAACGAGCGTTTCTTTTATAGTTCCGATAAGAAAAAAAGAGATCGAAGGATTGGATCTCCATCCATTGGATAAAATAACAGGGAGACAATACAACAAAATGAAACCGAAGAACGGCTGGTGATTTCTATGAGAAGCGAAACTGAAATGATGAATTTACTCTTGGAGCAGGCCCGGCGGAATCCCCATGTGAGGGCTGTGCTGCTGGGAGGGTCCCGAATAACCCCGCGAAGAAAGCCGGATTGCTTTCAAGATTACGATGTGGCCTATGTGGTGGATGATCTTGCGCCTTTTCTGCAAGTCCCTCATTGGGCCGATTGCTTTGGAACGCTCATGATCCGGCGGTATCCGGAGCGCGCGCGGCGGGAGTTAGCCAAACAAAAAGGCCGTTTGACCAATAAAATGCTGTTTACCGATGGGGTTCGTCTGGACCTCACGCTGCTGACCTCCGAAGCCGCCCGGCAGAGCGTTGTATGGAACGCTTTTCCCCAAGTTCTGCTGGATAAGGACGATGTACTGACTTCGATTTGCGTATCCAATAAAAGGGACGCTGCGGCTGTTCCTCCGAGCGCCGACCAATTTTCCAAATGCTGCAATGCCTTTTGGTGGTCGTCCACCCAAGTGGCGAAAGGATTATGGCGGTGGGAAATTCCCTCGGCCAAGGCGGCGATGGACGGCGCTATGCGTGGCAATCTGATGGACATGCTTGCCTGGTTTGTGGGAGCTCGTACAGGTTTTCAAAAAGATGTGGGCAAGCACGGAGAATTCCTGCAAAAATATCTGGAGAAACCCATGTGGATCAACCTGTTAAAAACCTATTCCGATGCGGAACGGGAGCACGTCTGGGAATCTCTTCTGGTGATGTGCCAACTGTTCCGGGAGATAGGGAGGGAGACTGCTTTAAAACTGGGATTCCCCTATTCAGAGAAAGAGGATGAGAGGATCCTTGATTATCTCCGGCAGGTGCGTTCTCTCCCTTGTGATGCGCAGGAGATTTTCCCCGAGAAGAAAGAACCGGCGTCTTTCGTTATGCCGCAAAGGGTTTCTTCCGCTGTGCTCTTGCAATTTTCAGCGGAATAGTTTAACATGTCCCTAGAGTGTGTTTTAAAACGCAGGCGTACCGCAAAACGAACCGCGACGACGCGCAGCGGGGATGTTCCTTGAGGTATGCGCGAGGTTTTATATAATCTTTATTTGGTTCTCTTGCTGCGTGCCGAACGCGCTCGAAACTGGTTTTCTTTGCTCCGTTTTTGTGTTATCATTGCATTGCATCTTCAAGTACGGCAAGTGTGCAGAAAGGATGGTCACCATAAAGGCGGGTATACAGATAAGGAAAGAGCGGATGGTATTTTTAGTATGCATTTGCCTTTCCGCAATTTTTCTTTTGTTTTGCACAAAATCCTCATTTTTATATCCATTAAACGATTGGAACGATTCCAACTGCTTCTTTACTGTGGGAAAAGGGATCCTGGAAGGACGCGTGCCTTACCGGGATCTCTTTGAGCAGAAGGGGCCGTTGCTTTACATTTTGCACGGGCTGGCCTCTCTCGTGTCGTCCAGCAGCTTTGTTGGGGTCTTTATTCTTGAAATACTGTCTTTTTCCGTTTTTCTATGGTATTCCTACCGGCTGATTCGACTATATCAGCCCAGCGGCTATGCCTACATAATTTTACCGTTGCTAACCTTTGCGGTGCTGTCCTCCAACAGCTTTTACAAAGGGGATAGCGCGGAGGAATTTTGTATGCCTCTGCTGTCCGCCAGCTTTTTTTATTTGCTGCGGTATTTTAAAAACCGGGATCGAACCCCCATCTCCTATCCGCTGTTGCTGCTCAATGGGATGCTGGCCGGCTGCGTGTTGTGGATTAAATACACCATGCTGGGCTTTTGGTTTGCCTGGATGATGATGGTGTTTTTTGATATCGTTCGGCAAAAGAGAATGGGCAGGGCGTTTTTAAGCTGCGCCGTATTTTTGGCCGGCATGCTGCTCACCGGAATTCCATGGGTGGTTTATTTCGCGGCGAATGGCGCCATGTGGGATTTTATCAACGCGTACTTTATTGTAAACATCTTCGGCTATTCTCAGTCTATGGGAATGCCCAGCCGCCTGCTGTTTATGCTGGTGATGCTGTGCATGGAATTTGTAAAGAACGTGCTGTTTGCGCTGCCCGCAGTGGCAGGAGTGATCTTTTTTACCTTTTCCAAACGCTGGCTTTCGGATCGTATGGCCAAGCTGACGGTGGCGGCCTGTTTTCTGTTTCTGATTGCCGGCGTATACGGAGGAGGCTCCTCATATCCCTATTATTTTTTGATTTTTGCGCCCTTTGCCCCTCTGGGCTATATGCCGGTACTGGGTTTTTTGGAGAAAAAACGCCGGGAAAAGAGAAAGGAGCCGCTCAAATACAGTCGGCTGTTTTTGGGAGCCTATCTGTCGGCGTTATTGGTATGCTGTTTCTTTCTCAATCAAAATACCAAGTCTTTGGGTGTCAGGAAGGCAGAGTTGGTACAGTATCAGTTTGCGGAAATCATTCGTCAAACCCCAGGAGCTACCCTTCTTAACTATGGATTTTTAGACGGCGGCTTTTACCTCGCCTCCGGAATCACCCCACAGACGAAATATTTTTGTAAGCTTAACATCACGGTGGACCGTTATCCGGAGATGATGCAGGAACAAAACCGTTATCTGAAGGAAAAACTGGTGGATTATGTGGTGGTGGAATGGGCAGATGACAAAGACCGGTCTAAATTCCGTCTGGACTATCTGCGGGACAACTATATTGTAGTTGCCGAACAGGAGGGAACCTTTGATAGAGAAGGGCGAAAATATATCCTATATCGAGCTAAGGAAGAGTGAGTTTTGCGGTATGAATCTTCCGTTTTATTGCAGCAGAAAACAGCGGAACAAAAATGGTTTTAACAACAAGAAAGAGAGTGGCTTTCACCACTCTCTTTTTATGTTTCGTATTTTTTATCCTATCGGGAGGTTTCCTGAACCTCGTTGTTTAGCAATTCCATCTCCTCGATATTTTCCACCAGCTTATTTTTTACCGGGGGATCGCTTTTGCTTCCCTTTGAGCGGAAAACCAGTTTTAGCAGGATGGGAGCGGCGATGGTGGTAATCACCACGGTGATTACCACAGGCCCGAAAAAGACGGAGGACATCAGCCCAACAGCAGCGCCCTTGCTGGCTACGATCAAGGCGACCTCACCGCGGGAAACCATTCCCATGCCGATCTGCAAACACTCGGAATTTTTGTAATGACACAATTTAGCCCCAACGCCACAGCCGATGACCTTGGTCAGTATGGCTACGATAACCAGCAAAACGGAGAAGAGAATTAAAGAAGCGCTCATATTTGGCAATACTACCTTGATTCCGATGCTGGCAAAGAACATGGGAGACAGCAGCATATAGGAAACCGTCTCAAACCGAGAAGCGATGTATTTGGTGCGCTGGGTATTGGAAATAATCAACCCTGCAATGAACGCGCCGGTGATATCGGCCACACCGAAGAACACCTCGGCGCAGTACGAGAGCAGCAAGCAGAAAACAAAAGCGATAATGACAAACCGGCGCAGATCCTTATTATAATGTTTCTGCCATTTGTTGAAGAGATAATAGAATCCCAAGCCAGCCGCAATCGCGCACACAAAAAAGGCGACGATTTTCAGCAGCACCAACCAAACATTGACGGTTGTGTCCGCCATGCTGGTGATCACAGTCAGCGCGATGATTCCTAGTATATCATCAATAATCGCAGCGCCTAGGATCGCGTTGCCAGCCCGTGTGTTCAGCTTTCCCATTTCCTTCAGGGTTTCCACCGTAATACTCACCGAAGTGGCGGTGAGGATCACGCCGATAAAGATGTTTTGCAGAAGGACAGAAGTGGCGGGATTGGCAATCTCCTGGTTATTGAAATAATAAGCAAGTCCAAATCCGCCGGCCAATGGAATGACCACGCCCAGCAAGGCGATGATAAAAGAGGCTTTTCCGGTTTTCTTCAGCTCCTTAATATCGGTTTCCAAACCTGCGGTAAACATTAATACAATGACGCCGATCTCCGATACCTGGGAGATAAAATCGGTTTCTTTGAGGATGTTGAGCATGGCCGGCCCTAAAATCAATCCGGCCAACAGCGCGCCGACTACCTGGGGCATTTTAAATTTCTTTGTCAGCAGGCCAAACAATTTGGTGCTAATTAAGATGAGAGCAAGATCAAATAAAAAGTTGTAGGAAGTCAACCACATCTTCTCCTTTTTTGTTTCGTTTCAGCCTATGAATTATAGCCCTGTTTGTGAATTTTTACAATATGAACAATGAACTAATTATGTACAAATCGTGTCGGTTTTTGTTTAATTATAACCAATCTGATTAAAACGGCCACATTTATTTTCCATTAAATGGTGATTTATACAAATTCATTGCAAAAAGGTAAAATAAGGGAAATAAACCAGTGGTATTTTCCTTGAAGCGCTGTGAAAATGGAAAATCCACAAAGAAAATCCCGTCCTTTTCTGCTTGCAGAAAGAAAAGGACGGGACAAGCTTACCATTCTACCGGTTCTAATACGCCGGTATAGGGCGGATATTGATTGAATAAAGCGTTGCTGCCGTTTGCCGTCACCGTCACCTGCGCTCCAATCTCATTGTCCACAACCGTTTCGGCGTATCGCTCCTCGCTTTCCCGGGGATCCATCATATAGAACTCTCTGGCCCGTCCAATCAGGCTGCCGCAATAAACGAATTGTGGGGAAGCTCCGGCGTTAATGGTTATTTGGCTGTCGCTTACATGGCAGCGCAGCACCCGCACCGAGCATTCTTTAATCCCGATAAGCCCGCCGGCATCTGAGAATCCAGTAATCGTGCAGCCTGAGACCGCGTTTTCTAGGAAGGAAACGTCTCCTTCCTCCGTGGAGCCCACAAGGCCGCCCACAGAGGAACCGGAACCGCTGATTACGGAATTGATGACAGAACAGCCGGAGACCGGACCGCTGGAAGATCCCAAAAGTCCTCCAACTCGGCTGTGTCCGGATAGCTTTGCGTTTTGGACCGTACAGTTTTCCACGCTTCCCGAACACTTCCCGGACAGTGCGGCCACCTGATCGGCGCCGGAAATTGTCACGCCCTCCAAGGAGAGGTTGCGCACAGCGCCGGAAACAGCGCCGAATAATCCCAACGAGCTCCCCTCCCGATGGATGGAAAGATTGCGGATGGTAAAGCCGTTGCCATTAAAAATACCGGAAAATTCGGCGGCATTGGGAGCGTCTTGCCAACCGATGGGAATCCAATCCATGGAGTATAAGTCAATATCCCCCATAAGCTGGAATTCTTTCGCTGCAAAGGATTCGCCGCCGTTGACCTGCTGGGAAAGCCACAGGAGATGCCGCCGGTGGAAGATTCGGTAAACCCCGTCAGTGAGAGGAGGAGCCTCGGCCTCCTCCTGAGGAATGCCGTCCTCATAAACCACGCCGTTTGCAAAAACGATACCGTTAATCCCGGAAAAGTGTACCTGCATTTGAGGGGCGTCGACCACAATTCCATAGCCGCTGTTGAGAACCTGGCCAGTCGCCGCAAGGGTGCCGTTTCGGAATCCTATCATTCCTCTTCCGGAAGAGTCCGGATCCGTGATATGCAGAGATTTTATGGTGAGGGTGTGTCCATTGAGATCGAAATTGACGGGATAATGAAGCGCCAAATCCTCCTGTGGGGCATGGATGTCACGTGTCAGGAGAATGGTTCCAAAAGGAGCGGCGTTTCTCAGATCGTCCCAACACGAGGCAAGCACTGCGCCCCCTGATGGGGGCATTCCTGTTTGCGTAACAAGCAGGGTGATATCCAGATCATAGCGGAGATCTGGGCTGGTCCTGCCGTAGGAAGCCTCCCACTCCTCCATCTTACAGGTGATTTCATAGATGTCATTGGAATACCCAGGCGGTAACGAAGAATTTTGAAGGCGAACGGTCTCTATTTCATTGCCCCTTACCAGATGTTCGGAGTCTGGGGAGAGAGAACCCCCGCACCCCTCCATGGGACGGATGGCAAAGATGAGGTGTTCCCCCAACTGCTGATCCCGCATGGAAAAGCTGACCGTATAGGAGAGAGGGAGCGTTCCAGTGTTTTCAACCTGGAGATATCTCACGCATTGCATCCCGGGAACCCAGTCGACCCCATCGAACAGTTTATTAGAGGGATCGGATAGAGAGAACCGATTATCCAAGCTTCCATCCGGAGACAGGGTATGGGATCCCCAGAGTGCCGCGGAAAGAAAGCCGGTTTGAATCCGGTTTTGTCCATTCGACGTATGATCCCAAAATGCCGACAGTGCGCCCACAGTCAGCGCCAAACAAAGAAGAACCGCCGTCACCGCGGTAGAGGTCAAGGCAGGAGCCGCCCGGAGGCAATTTGCGCGTTTCATGAAATTACCTCCTCAAAGGAAATGCCTGGATTTCATTGAATGGATTTTAACGGCAGCGCATGGATTCCTTCCCGTCATTTTATTACCTGCTGAGCAAATAAAGTGACGTCCATGGAAAAGAAGGCGGGCGTATCGGTATTAAAGGAATTGTCCAGGGACTCCGACAACACATAGTCCATTTGATAAAGGTCGAACCCCTGCTCCTTGTTCATATTGGTGTTAGCAAAGGCCACGGTTTCCAAGGATTCACCGGAAACGCTGGGATGTTCTCCCTGAGCGCCAGTGATTTCCCCACCCACGGACAGCTTGGTAAACGTAAAGGTCAGCGCTCCGCCCAGTCCTCCGTCTTCCACGCGAAAGCTCATCCGGTAGTCCAGCGGCATGGTTCCCGTATTGGAAATCTTCAGATATTTGCTTCCCCGGTCGCCCGGTTTCCAATTGGAAGCGTCGCTGGTAAATATGGCGGCGTCGCCAGCGGTCTTTAAATCCTGATAGTATGGAGAGTTGGTATCCAGATCATTACCCGAAAGCTTGTCGGATACTTCAAACCCAACCTTCAGATTTCCGGTTTGGATTCGATTGTTTTGATTGGTGACGGTGTCGTTGAACAGCGCAAAGGTTATTCCAAACAATACAGTAAGGCAAAAAAGAATCGAGGTCCCGCACAATAGAAGAGAACGGCGGTCGGTTTTGGGAGCGATGCCTCTGTAAGGCTGGAGCGGGGAGTCGGGGAACGCAAAAGGTTTTACACGTTTCATAACTTACACTCTCTTTTCCTGATGATTTGTTTTATGTTCAGTCCATCGCTTGGGCGCCTCAGGGAGACGCGTCCAATGGCTCTGCGCTTGTAAAAAAAGTGGAGAATTCCACGGTGACCAAAGCGGCGTTTCCGGGCCGTTCCACCAGATAGGTATGGATTTCTCCCGGCTTGCAGGTCGGGTCCCCGGTCATTCGTGCTCCCTCTTTTCCGTTCCACGCTTTTATTACGCAGGGCTTGCCCTCCGCAGTGACTGTAAGCCGGTAGGTAAACGACGCGCTGCTGTTCGGGGTGCTGACCACTCGAAGATAAAAAGGGTTTGCCGAAGGGATAAAGGGAGTAGTGTCCACCATCTTAAATATGCCGTCCGGCTGTTCCGACCAGTAGAGCTCCGCGTGATAATATCCGGGGGTGATTTGGTGGCCAGGGCTTATAATGGTATAGGCGTAATAGCCCCAAACGCTGAACGCACAGCTGACGGCTGATAGGAAAAGCACCCATATAAGCAAAAGGGTTCGCCAATAGAAGGAACGCTGTTTTTTAGACCTCATGTCTCATCCTCCTTTTTTAACGAGTGCAGGCTTTCCAGCATTTCTTCCAAGCGCCGGATCAGATAACGGTTATATTGCAACGCGCAGGCGTTCTCTTGCAGACTCTGCTGAAGGGCAATCCGCTTGTGTTCCAATTGACGCAGGGCCTGCTGGCGGTATTGTTTTAATAAACGAAGGAACCGGGCCGTCTGCCCGCACAAAAAGCATAAGAAAGGAAACAGGACCAGCAATAGATAGCCGGGAGGAGATTTTAAAAAGGAGAGAAAACGTCCGGCGGCCGGTATATGCCCTTGATAAATCCCAAGCACCTGATGGAAGGGAACCGGATACAGGTCGAGGGAAGAGGCGCCCTTGGTGACAAAGGAGGGGACTCCGTCGGACTGAACCACCTGATCGATTTGATGGGTGACAATCAAACCCTGATGGCTGGGATCCGGCGAATAAAATGAAATCACGTCCCCCTTCTGAAGTTGTGAGGGATCGCATCGCCGGATCACCACCAAGTCCCCGCTTGCGAATAAAGGACGCATGGAATCAGAGCGCACCGCTAAAAAACGATAGCCGAACCATTCAACCCCGCCCGGCTGATTCCATGGAGAAGTGACCAGGATAAAACAAAGCAGAAAAAGGGCGGTCAAAAAGAACGCAGTTTTGATACATAGAGAAAGGATATGAATAAACGGCCTCATAACGCTCACCTCTCGCAGTTGACAAATGTGGCTTAAATTCACTGGTTTTTATGAATTAATTGGAAAGAAATGGCTTACTAGCAAGGTTTTCTAATGCGAATGACCTCATTCAGAAATTTTACAAAGGTGAAAATAGTTCATTTTATATAAAATAATATATAAATTTTGCGATATATACAATATAATAAACAATAAATATATCGGAATAATTCCTAAAAAGAATGAAAATATTTTTTAATGAAGAAGAATGAAAAATTGAAAAAGACGAGATGAATTTGGAAAAATATGATATAATACAAATATTAAGTGAAAAAAATAAGGTTATTTAGGCGGAAGAGGCTGGTAGAGAATTTCGGATTGGACGGTTCCCATCCCTCGGAGCCGAGAAAGAATAAGGAGTCGCGCTATGAACAAGAATTTGATTATCACCATTGCCCGTCAATTTGGCAGTGGAGGAAAAGAGATCGGGAGGAGATTGGCGCATGAGCTGAACCTTCCGTGCTATGAAAAACATTCCGTGATACAGACGGCCAGGGAGATGGGAATCCAACAGGAGCTTTTTGATCAGGCCGAAGAGAGGGTAAACGACAGCTTGATCTACTCCCTAGCTATGGGGCAATACGGAAAGGAACATGGAAACGTTCCGGAGCTCACCTTATATGACAAGATCTACAGCATCCAATCCAGCATAATAAAGCAGGCGGCAGAGCGCGGCCCTTGCGTTATTGTGGGCAGATCTGCGGGCGCGATTTTAAAGGATCTTCCCTATTGCGTCCGCCTGTTTGTGCATGCCGACATCAAAAAGAGACTGGAGCGTGCGGTGGAGTATTATCACCTCACCCCGGAAAATACCAACGAAGCCTATATTAGACGGCGCGATCAGCGGCGGTCGAATTACCATCAGTATTACAACGATCTGCAGTGGGAAGAGGCCGCCAGCTACCACTTGGCGATAGACAGCGGGGAGACTGACCTTGACTGCTGTGTGCGCATCATGCTAGAATATCTCAAAACCTATTGTAAAAAGCGGGAGCTCCCATTTCCGCCCGTCCCGGTGGAACTGGGCCAGAAAGGATGAGGACATGACGGATGCCAAACAACGGATCGGATTGCGGATTCTACTGGCCGTAGCAGGGATGGCGGGACTCTTTTGGTTTATGGCCCCATTGACAGTCAGGGTGCTCAATATCGGGAACATTACAGGGATTGTATTATCCCTTTTCTTGTTGGGGATCGCCTTATTTTACGAACCTTTGAGAAGATGGCTGCGCCATGTCCGCAGAACAACGGTAGGCCGAGGGGTGACAAATGTGGTTGCGGTACTGCTGGGAGTTGCCGTGCTGTCCGGCGGCGTTTTGTCGGGATTTATGCTGACGGCGGCCATGCAGCAGCCCCCGGATCAGGCTACAGTGGTGGTTCTGGGCTGCAAAGTAAACGGTACAACCCCCAGCCTTATGCTGGAACGACGCCTGGAGGCGGCCAAACAATATCTGTTGGAACATCCGGAAGCGCCCTGCATTGTTTCCGGCGGACAAGGGGCCAACGAGGATATCAGCGAGGCTCAGGCCATGAAGACGTGGCTGACTGCAAATGGAATTGAGGAGGGCAGGATTTATCAGGAGGATGAATCCACCAATACGGAGGAAAATATTCGCAACTCCAAGCGGATCATTGAACAGAACGGGTTTTCCACGGACATCGCGGTGGTCACCGACGGATTTCATGAGTTCAGGGCTTCTCTCATTGCAAGGAAGCAGTACCTAACCCCTTATAGCGTTCCTGCGCAAACGCCGTGGTTTGTTTTTTCTGCCTATTATGTGAGGGAATTGTATGGTCTGGTAGAACAGCTGCTGTTAAAGTAAAGGAGCCGATCTTTGGCCGGTCCTTTCTTCTTGTAGAAAATACACCATAATTTTCTGTTCTTTCCGCCGGAAGTCGGAGATTGTCGCAAATCTTAAAAAAGCGTCAAGTTTTTTCTGGACAGCAACGTGTCAAAGAGCTATAATAAGTAAAACGACATCCTTTAAGTTGGTCCTGTGAGGCTGACAAGGCGGTCTGCGTATGAAAAATAGCTCAACAGGGAAGTTGGGCTTATCCTTCAATGTAGAGCTTTCGCGCCTTTTGCTTCACAGCAAAGGGCGTTTTTATTTGCCCAAAAATAAGAGGAGGGGCGCAGCATGCAGGAAAAAGCGGTAATCATGGATGAAAAGGCCATGGCAAGGGCCATCGCCCGTATGTCCTTTGAGGTGGTGGAGCGCAACCGCGGAGTTGAGAATTTGTGCATTATCGGAATCCTGCGCCGGGGCGCGGTGATCGCCCGTCGGATGGCGGAAAAAATCTCTGAAATCGAGAGCAAGCAGGTTCTTATGGGCAGTTTGGACATCACCCCCTACCGGGACGATCAGGAACCTAGGCCCGGCCTACAGGACGTCTCCCGGATCGGATTTTCCGTACAGGGAAAAAAAATCGTGCTGGTGGACGACGTCATCTTCACGGGCAGAAGTGTGCGCGCCGCTATTGACGCCATTATGGGGCGGGGAAGGCCGGAATGCATCCAGCTGGCAACTCTCATTGACCGTGGACACCGGGAACTTCCTATGCGCCCGGATTACGTGGGAAAAAACGTCCCCACCGCCCGGGAAGAAGTGGTCAAGGTACAAGTGGACAGCTATGATGGAATCAATCGGGCCGCTATATTAAGCAGGGACTAGGCTCAGTTTGAAAAATGACAAAACATCGGACGGTATGCCTGCGAAAATTTGCCTTGTCTGGCGAAAAGATTCTCTCGCTCTTCGGCATTACGCTATTTATCAGACATGACTTAGCTGTGAAAAAGAGAATCACAAAATATTTTATATTGAAAAGATATACGTGAGATAGTATAATTATAAAAATTGTATGCGGGAACGTTACGGAGGTGGAAATTTGAAGCGTTTGTTGATTAAGGGAGCCCGTGTGGTGGATCCCAGCCAGCAGCTGGATCAGGTGATGGATCTCCTCATCGAGAACGGCGTCATCCGGGAATTATCCCCGAGCATTTCTGAGGAAGCGGATGAAATAGTGGAAGCTACGGGCCTGGTGGCTGTCCCCGGCCTTGTAGACATGCATGTGCATCTGCGGGATCCGGGATTTACCCAAAAGGAGGATATCCTCACCGGTTGCAAAGCGGCGGCGGCAGGAGGGATCACCAGCCTTTTATGTATGCCCAATACCAAACCGGCAATCGATTCGCCGGACACGGTGGAGGACATCCTGCGCCGCGCGGCGCAGGCCGACGCCCGGGTTTATGTAGCAAGCTGTATCACCAAAAACCTAAAGAGCAAAGAGCTATGCGACCTGCCCGCCATGAGACGGGCGGGAGCTGTGGCCCTGTCGGATGACGGTCGTCCGGTGGAAAACACCGCGCTGTTAGCCCAGGCTATGGGTATGGCGCCAAGCTTGGAGATGAAGGTGGTAGCCCACTGCGAAGACCTGTATTTGGCCGGCGGAGGCATCATCAACGAAGGAACCATTTCTCGGGAACTGGGCGTCAGGGGAATCCCTGCCGCGGCGGAGGACGCCGGAACTGCTCGGGAAATTGCTATCGCGGCGGCCTATGGCGTGCCGGTGCATATCTGCCATGTGAGCACAAAAACCTCCGCAGCTCTGATCCGGGACGCCAAACGCCGGGGAGCGGCAGTGACCGCTGAAACCGCGCCGCATTATCTTTTGCTTACAGAGGATGCGCTCCTGAAACGGGACGCCGACTACCGGATGAATCCCCCTTTGCGCACAGAGGCGGACCGGTTGGCCATGATCGAGGCATTGAAAGACGGGACCTTAGACGCCATTGCCACCGATCACGCCCCCCATACCCCGGAGGAAAAGGCGGACTTTGAGAAAGCTCCCAACGGTTCTATCGGGATGGAGACGTCCTTCGCGGCCAGCTATACCGCGCTGGTAAAAACCGGCGCGCTCACCCTAGCGGAGCTCATCGAAAAGATGTCCTGCAATCCAGCCGCTATCCTTGGTATCCCGGCGGGAACCCTGAAGCCCGGAGCCAACGGAGATGTGGCCCTGATTGATATTAACCAAACCTGGACCGTGGATCCCACTAAGCTGCACGGTAAATCCAGGAATACCCCCTTTAAGGGGATGGAACTCACCGGCCGGGTGAAAGTCACCGTGTGCCGGGGACAGGTGGTCTACCGGGACTGCTGACGGAACCAATTAATAGATAATAGAAATAAAACAAGCGGCCAGCTGGAAAAAACGGCGCCGCCCGATCTTTCAACGGAAGGTTTGTCCTTTTTAGAGGCGGGCGGAATCACTGAGCCAAACCGAACAAAACACTCCAGCGCCTGCGAAAGGATGGATATCAAAATGTCCCTGGATCGATTAATCGAAGCAATTGTACAAAAGCAGAACCCCACGGTGGCCGGCTTAGATCCCAAGCTGAGCTACATCCCGGAGTATCTTCGGGAGCAGGCCTACCAGCAGCACGGCAAGAATTTATTCGGCGCGGCTGCGGCGATCTTATCCTATAATAAGCAGCTTATCGACGCGCTTTATGATGTGGTTCCCGCGATAAAGCCTCAGTGCGCCTACTACGAGATGTACGGTTGGCAGGGGATGAAAACCCTGACAGAAACCATCGCTTATGCAAAAGAAAAGGGAATGTTTGTTATCACCGACGGCAAGAGAAACGACATCGGCACCACGATGGAAGCCTATGCCGCAGCTCATTTGGGCGAAACCGATGTGGAAGGACAGGCGTTCGAGGCGTTTGGCGGGGACGCTCTCACAGTGAACGGCTACTTGGGTTCCGATGGGATTACCCCGGTGATCGATGTCTGCAACAAGCAGGATAAGGGAATGTTTGTGCTGGTCAAGACCTCCAACAAATCCTCTGGTGAAATTCAGAACCAGGAGCTTACCGGTGGGGATACTCTCTATTACACCATGGGTATGATGTGCGAACGCTGGGGCGAGCAGCTCAAAGGGAAATACGGCTACTCCGGCGTGGGGGCTGTGGTGGGGGCCACCTATCCCGCCCAGCTGGAAGAGCTCAGGGAATGCCTGCCCCGCACCTTTTTCCTGGTACCTGGCTACGGCGCCCAGGGAGGAGGGGCAAAAGACGTGCTGCCCGCCTTCGATAAAAACGGGTTGGGCGCGGTGGTCAACTCCTCCCGGGGAATTCTGTGCGCCTGGCAGAAAGAGGGCTGCGCACCGGAGGACTTCGCGCAGGCGGCCCGCCGTGAGGCCATCCGCATGCGGGATGAGATTATGGGTCTGGTAGGAAAAATCACCCTGTAACAAAGTGATTCGCAAATACTGAAGACAGAGGAATTGGATAACGAAAAACAGGAGGTCAAACATATGGCAGAGAATGCGCAAAGCAAAGTGTCCAAAGCATATCTAGTGTTGGAAGACGGAACCGTCTATGAGGGCTACTCCATGGGCAAGTGCGGCAAGGCTGTGGGAGAAGTGGTGTTCAACACCAATTGTTCCACCTATCAGGACTTGCTGTCCGATCCCACCTACAGCGGGCAAATCGTGGTGCAGACCTATCCCCTGATCGGCAACCGGGGCGTGGACCCCAACGCGTCCTCCCGGCTGGTAGCCAGCGGCTACGTGGTTCGTGAGTGGTGTGTGGAACCCACCGACGCTCACGAATACGTCACTCTGGATGAGTTTCTCCAGGAGGACGGCATTACCGGACTGTGCGGCGTGGATACCCGCAGTCTGACCCGCCGCATCCGCAAGAACGGCGTGATGAACGGGGCCATTGTGGATTCTCTTGAAAATTTGGAAGACCTCCTGAAAGAATTAAAGGACTACCGAGTCCCCCCGGCGATCGGAAAGGTCACGGTCAGCGAGCCGGTGCGTTTGGAAGCGGAAAATCCCAAATATGAACTGGCGGTGCCGGACTACGGCATGCGCCGGGGGATCCTTGATTTCCTGCGGCAGCGGGGCTGTAACATCACGTTGTACCCCGCCTACACCAGCGCTCAGGAACTGCTGAAAAATAATCCCGACGGCGTGATGCTGTCCGACGGCCCCGGCGATCCCTGGGATAATCCTGAGATCATCGAAATCATCAAAGAGCTTACAAAATCCGGCAAGCCCTTGTTCGGCGTGGGGTTAGGCCACCAGCTGTTGGCGGTTGCCGCGGGCTTTGAAATTGAAAAGCTGCCCGTGGGACATCGGGGTTCCAATCAGCCGGCCCGCCGCCTGGATACCGGCCGTGTGCTCATCACCAGCCAGAACCACGGCTATGCCGTTGCAAAGGAAAGCGTAAAGGACGAGATTGCCCAAATTACCCATGTAAACGTCAACGACGGCACGGTGGAAGGCCTTAGTTATAAAACATTTCCCGCCCTTACCGTACAATTTGAGCCCAGCGACGGGCCTGGCTATCAGGATACCGCCTATCTGTTCGACCAGTATGTAGCCATGCTTGAAGGAGGAAACGCCAATGCCTAAACGTGAAGATATCAAAAAGGTTCTTGTCATCGGGTCCGGTCCTATTGTCATTGGACAGGCCGCGGAATTCGACTACGCGGGTACGCAAGCCTGCCGCGCCTTAAAGGAAGAGGGCATCGAAGTGGTGCTCATCAACTCCAACCCCGCCACCATCATGACCGACAAGGTGATGGCAGACCATATCTACATTGAGCCGCTGCGTCTGGACGTAGTCAAGCGTATCCTGGAGAAGGAACGTCCTGACAGCGTATTGGCCACTTTGGGCGGTCAGACCGGTCTTAATCTGGGCATGGAGCTGGCGGCCGACGGCATTCTTGAGCGGCTGAATATCAAGCTGCTGGGTGCAAACCCGGAAACCATCCGCAAGGCGGAGGACCGCCAGGCGTTTAAAGACACCATGGAGGAAATCGGGGAACCCTGTATTCTTTCCAAGGTTATTGAGACGGTGGAGGACGCCCTGGACTTTGCCGAAGAGATCGGATATCCCGTAGTGGTCCGGCCCGCCTACACATTGGGCGGCACCGGCGGCGGCTTTGCCAACAACCGGCAGGAGCTGCACGATATCTGTGAAGTGGGTCTGCGCGCCTCCATGATTCATCAGGCCCTGATCGAGAAGAGCGTCGCTGGATGGAAAGAGATTGAATACGAGACTGTGCGGGACGCCAACGGCAATTGTATCACTGTGTGTTCCATGGAGAACATCGACCCGGTGGGCGTGCATACCGGCGACTCCATCGTGGTGGCTCCGGCCCAAACCCTCACTGCCCCGGAGGCCGTGATGATGCGTTCATCCGCCCTCAATATCGTTACCGCGTTGGGCATAGAGGGCGGCTGCAACGTGCAGTTTGCGCTTAAGCCCAACAGCATGGAATATGCGGTCATCGAGGTGAACCCCCGCTTGTCCCGTTCCTCGGCGCTTGCCTCCAAGGCCACCGGATATCCCATCGCCAAGGTAGCGACCAAAATCGCCATCGGTTATACCTTGGACGAGATTGTCAACACCGTCACCGGCAACACCTACGCCTGCAACGAGCCTGCGGTGGACTACTGTGTGTTAAAGTTCCCCAAATGGCCGTTTGATAAATTTGTCTACGGCAACCGTACCATCGGTACCCAGATGAAGGCTACCGGAGAGGTTATGTCCATCGGCACCAGCTTTGAGCTGGCCTTCATGAAGGCGGTGCGTTCCATTGAACTGGGCATTGACACGCCCAATCTTCCCAAGCTCCTGGACCTTACCAAGGAGGAGCTTTACGACATGATCTCCCACTGCGACGACGAGCGTATCTTCGTGATCTATCAGGCCATGAAGAAGGGGGTTACCGCCCAACAGGTGCATGATATCACCATGATTGACCATTGGTTCCTCAGCAAACTCAAAAAGATTGCCACTATGGAATCCGAGCTTAGCAGCGGAGCGCTCACGGAGGAAAAATACATGCAGGCCAAACGTCTGGGCTTTTTGGATAAGACCATTGAAAAGCTTTCCGGACAGCAGCTGCCCATGCAGCGCGCCGCTGCCTATAAGATGGTGGACACCTGTGCCGCCGAGTTTGACGCCCAGACTCCCTATTTCTACTCTACTTGGGACGATGAGAACGAGGCCGCCCTGCATATAGAGGAAAATCCCAACGACAAAAAGACCATCCTGGTATTTGGCTCCGGCCCTATCCGCATCGGCCAGGGCATCGAGTTCGATTACTGTTCGGTGCACTGTGTGAAAACCTTAAAAGAGCAGGGGTATGAAGCCATCATCGCCAACAACAACCCGGAAACCGTGTCCACTGACTTCGATACCTCCGATCGCTTATACTTTGACCCTCTGACTCCCGAGGATGTGCGTTCCGTGGTGGAGACGGAAAAGCCCTATGCCTGCGTGGTGCAGTTCGGCGGCCAAACCGCCATCAAGCTGTCTCAGCATTTGAACGAAATGGGCCTGAAGATCTTGGGCACCCCGGTGGATTCCATTGACGCCGCCGAGGACAAGGAGCGTTTCGACGCGTTGCTGGAGTCGCTTAATATCCCCCGTCCCAAGGGAGAGACCGTATTCACCACCGAGGAGGCGCTGGAGTCTGCCAACCGGCTGGGCTATCCGGTGCTGCTGCGTCCCTCCTATGTGCTGGGCGGGCAGAATATGATTATCGCCTATTCCGACGCCGATGTCACCGAATACATGGCCATCATCACCTCCCATGAGCTGGAGAATCCCGTGCTTATCGATAAATACATGATGGGCACCGAGGTGGAAGTGGACGCCATCTGCGACGGCGAAGACTTCCTGATTCCCGGCATCATGGAACACGTGGAGCGGGCAGGAATCCATTCCGGCGACTCCATCTCGGTATATCCTTCCCAGAGTATCCCACAAAAGCACAAGGATACCATTATCAAATATACCGCCGACATGGCGAAGGCCCTCAAGGTGGTTGGCCTGGTCAACGTGCAGTACGTCATCTATGAGGATCAGGTTTACGTCATCGAGGTCAATCCTCGTTCCTCACGTACTGTGCCCTACATCAGCAAGGTTACCGGCGTGCCCATGGTGGATTTGGCCACCCGCTGCATGCTGGGGGAAAAGCTTAAGGATATGGGCTTCGGCACTGGGCTGTACAGAGAGGCCGACTATGTCAGCGTGAAAGTACCGGTGTTCTCCTTTGAAAAGCTTAAGGACGTGGATGTGGCCTTGGGGCCGGAGATGAAGTCCACCGGCGAGGTGCTGGGCATTGCCAAGACCTTCCAGGATGCGCTGCTCAAGGGCTTGACCGCAGCCGGCTACAAGTTCAAGAAACAGGGCGGCGTGCTAATCAGCGTAAGGGATACCGACAAGCAGGAGGCCCTTGAGATTGCCGACCGGTTTGCAAAGCTGGGCTTTGACATCTACGCTACCTCCGGCACCGCGCATCTGTTCAACAAGAACATGATCGCGGCCTCCTCGGTGAAGAAACTCAGTGAGGAAGGTCCCAACATCGCGGATCTGCTGGAGAGCGGAAAGGTGGACTATGTGGTGTCTACCTCAGCCAAAGGCCGCTTGCCCGCATTGGACAGCGTGAAGCTGCGCCGTATGACCATCGAGCATGCCATCCCCTGCCTGACGGCGCTGGATACCGCCACCGCGTTGCTGAGCTGTTTGGAGATGGATCACACCATCGACGATCTGGAGCTTATTGATATCACACAAATTTAATCGCTGCTTTCAATAGCAAGAAGCCGGATGGAAGAATTCTTCCATCCGGCTTTTCGTGTGTGATTGATTGGAGTACAGGCGGAAAGACAGGAACCGTTCAAGCGATTATTTTCCCCGGCAAAGCTTCCTTCTGGGGAACCAAACAACAAAGGCAAACCCTAGAATTAACCCTGCGGCGCAAAGGCCCCATAAGATCCATTGGTCCGGATCAACTGTGGCTGCTCCGGGCCGGGCCACGGCCTGCACATCGCCGGGGCGGCCTCCTCCCAAACCTGTGTTTTGGCCGCCGCCCAACCCGCCTTGGGCGATCTGCTGCAATGCGGAGATCTGATCTTGGGTAAGTCCCAATTCAGCAAGCTGGACAAGCTGCTTGTCAGTAAGCTCCCTGCTGTCCCCGATGATTTGCATCGCCTGCCGCATCACTTTTTGGTCGGGAAGATTGCTTAGACCGAACCCTGGGGACGCCGTGCTGCCATCGTTTTCCTTGCTGCCGTTGGTTGCTCCCTGGCCGCTGGGATTCGTGATCCCAGGCGCCTGAGGGAAAACGGAACCAAATTCTTCGCCACTGAAATCTCCATTGTTTTTATTGCCGAATCCGCCGGGCATACCGCCTCCCTGAGAACCCAATACAGTGAGATCCAGCTCGGACGCGTCGATGAGGCTGCTGGGATCCTTCGACTGGCCGTCGGTGGTGGCGGGTATGGCGCCGTCCAGCTGTCTCTGAATGCTTTTGGCTCGGAGTTCTCCAAACTGCTTGAGTACGGGCAGAGACGCCTGAAATTCCTCATAGGTGTAAAAGGCGGAGGGATCGCTCTGCACATAGGAGCTGATTAGAGCGGTGAGGGAATCAATGGCGCTGTTGTAGAGTCCGCTGTCAAAGTAACCGGTGACGATCTGCTGAAGGTACTGGTGGTAACGCTCTTTATATTCCTTCACCTCCAGCAGTTTACCGAGCAGCGGACGTTCCGACAATTCTACGCCAGACAGGGGGGTATCGATGGGAAAGTTGACCGCAGAAGAAGCGCTGCCCGACTGAAACCCTGCAAAGGAGAGGTTAAAGTCCCAGGGAAGGATGGAAATCTGTCCATCCTTTTCATAAAGATAATAGTTGTGCTTGAGGTTGCTGACATAGCTGTCCAGGTTGACCAGTACGGTATTGGCGGCGAAATATCGGAGAACTTGGTCTACATTCACATATTCTTCCAAATCTGTCCCGTCGTTCAGATTTTTCAGGGCCTCAATGACTCGCTGATAGTCCTGCTCGCTGGTGTCGAATACCGAGTTTCCGAAGATTTGAGAATAGCTGTCGCTGTTATTGTCGATGTATTTGAGATCGGCTCCTCCCGAGGAGCCCAAACCTGGTATTCCGCCTACCTGGAACGTAGTTCCATCTGGTGGACTGCCGGCTTCAGGCTCTATACCGCCCGGGGGTTCAGGCGTTTGACCATCGGCCGCGCCGTCGGTTTGCGTTTCACCGCCCGGCCCGTCTCCGCGGTTGTTTGAAGCGTTGGGCGGAGGCTGGCCGTTATTCGTCCCTTCCCCGCTGTTGCCGGGGAAGAAGGGAGGAACCTGCCCGTCTTTGCCATCAATTTCGGGCGGTGTGCCTCCATTGCCGCCGGGGAATCCGGGAATTTGCCCGTTGGTGGATCCGCCAAAATTGTTTTGGGGGATGTCCTCCTTATTGTTTGCATTGGGCAAGCTTTCTTTTTCATCGTCACGTCCCGGGCTGCCGCCCATTTCCACGGTTTCCGGCTTGTAAAGTTCTCCGTAGCCGGAACCATAGTTTCGGAGGGCAAAACTCTCTTCCAACGCCTCGATCGCCAGATAAAAGCCCCAATATTCCCCGTTGACCCTGACCTCGCTGAATACATAGAGGGGAGCGGTTACCCCGATGAAATCCATCAACTGATAGGAGAGGTACTCCTTAAGATAGGTAGCGTCGCTTTGCATATTGTTGATGACCAGCTTATCCAAACCGAAGCAGGTTTGCCCGCTCACGTAGTGGTCAAACTCCAGCTTAAAGCTGTAGCGGTCGGTGGTGGGATCGCTGGCAATGGAGGTCAGACTGGTGTTGCCTTTTGGACGAATACCCACAGAAGTAAAGGCTGCGCCGTTGATTATCACGTCGCAGGAAATGTACTCCTCGTTGACGGCGTGATCCAGCATGTTCTGCCAGTCCTCTTCGTCCACAATGATGTTCAGACTCATAATGCTGTTTTCCGCAAACAGTTTTTCCGGATAGGTAAGGGCTCCTGACGTGGCCGTCGCGGAGATCCCCAGCGCTTCCGGACTGACGGTGAGAACGGCGGTAAACACAACGGCGACAGCCATTAATACGGCTATGACGGCGTTGATTCGTTTGCTTGCAATCATATGACGCGCCCCCTTATGAGAGGTATTCCCCGTTGTAGCTTACCAAAACCGCGTTGTTTACCCCCTCGATGGATGCGATCATATTGACAAACTGTGCGGTCATCTCCTTCAAACGGACTTCCACTGTGAGCTCAATGCCATTTTGGGAGACTGATTTGGATTTCACCAGATATTTTTTTACATTGTTGATTACAGTATGAGTGACCCGCTGCTCCGCGCTGTCGTCCTTGCAATGCACCACCAGCAGGTAGGGGTTGTCCTTACTTTTTTTGTTGACGAACAGCACCATAATGACGCCGATAAACAGGGAACCGAACACCGCAAGGGGAATGAGCCCTGCGCCAAGTACAATGCCGGCGGCAATGGACCAGAAGAGAAAGGCGATGTCCATAGGCTCTTTGATGGCGGTACGAAAACGCACAATGGACAGCGCGCCCACCATGCCCAGAGATAGAATGACGTTACTGGTAACAGCCAGGATGACCAGAGTGGTAATGAGCGTCATAGCCATCAGGGAGACCCCGAAACTGGCGGAGTACATGACGCCGGTGTATGTCTTTTTATAAACAAAGAAAATAAACAGGCCGATGACAAGGGCGAGTCCCAACGCCATAATCATATCCAGCGCGGAAAACGAAGTGACTTGATCGAGAAAACTGGATTTAAAGATATCCTGAAAGGTAATGGCTAGATTCTGCATGAGTATAGATTCCTCCTGTATTTTAGATATTCGACGGTTTGCGTAATGAACGTTGAAATGCCGGGAATGGCAGGATCCAATGAAAATCAGGGATCAGCCGTACATCCGACAGGCGGCGTATTTGGAGTAGGCGCTGCACTGGCGATTGCACAGTTGAATGATGTCGTTAATCAAATCGGGGATATATTCGTCGTATTTGACCTCCAGCACCGCTGTGTTTTTGGAGCAGGCGCGCATGGTGGGCAGTGCGGAGCTGAATAGATCCCAGCTGTTGAGCCCTGAGCGAATGTCGCTGTCGATGGTGACCCGGACGTTGCCCGGCGCGTACACAAAGGGTTCCCTCAGATAATCCACCAGTGTTTTGGGACGAAGGCTTTGGTAGCACATTTTGGCGTACAGTTCCACAAGTAGGGGGCGGCCGCAGCTTGCCATCCACTCCACGTCTCCCCGCAGCAGGCGGTCGCATTCCAAGCGAGTCATGGGAGCTGTCTCCTTGCGGCACAGGCCGCTGATCTTTTCCTTTTTTTCCAGACGGATGAAGCGGTCGTTTCCATTGTAGTAACGAATGCGGAATTTTTCCCGATTGTTGACGCCGTCCAACTTTTCGCGCAGGGCTTTGTTTTCAAAGTTATCAAAATAAAGGCTTCTCACACGGTAGGTTCCGTTGTCCAGTGCAAATTCATCAGACTCAGTGACCATGCGAAGCCTTTGCCGAAGAATCAGACAGTCGGCCAGATTGACGGTGTGCTTCCATTCGTGACGAAATTTTTTTTTCTGCATAAAAATCCTCCTTACTTAAGAGTAATGGTAACTTCATGTTCCTCATCTTAGAGGCTGTATGTGATGATTTGTTGAAAGAAGGTTGAAATTTAAGGGTGCAATTCCTGTTTTTTTATACAATGATACAAAGAATATGAATTTTATATTGCGAAATGATCGACGCAGGTAACCAATCGGAGCAATTGGAATGGCGTGGACGCTTTTCTCTCGCGCAGTCGTTGATTCCCGGAAAAAAACGTGATAAAATGGAACAGATTCCTAAAAGGCTGCTCGTCATATATCGCTTTGAAAAGAGTAAGAGATAAGAATGCGCGACTGGTTTCGGAAGCGCTCCCTCTAGTTATTCTTTGGCGCAACACGATGCAATCAAACGAGCGCCCATAGGAACCGATTAATTTTTGGAATAGGTTGGTGTGAATGGATGGAATATAAATTTTCTGAGCGCGTGCAAGCGCTGAAACCCTCCGCAATCCGTGAAATTTTTAAATATGCGGCGGACCCCACCGTGGTGTCTTTATCCGCTGGAAATCCTTCTCCCGAGGCGTTCCCTTCGGAGGCCATCGGTGAAATATCCGCCCGGTTGCTTCGCGATCACCCCATTGACGCGCTGCAATACAGCGTAACCGAGGGATACGCTCCCCTGCGGAACCGGCTGAAACGCTATATGAAGGAAACCCACAATATCGGCAGAGAGTTTGATGATCTTGTGATGACCTCCGGCGCCCAGCAGGTGATGGATCTCACCACCAAATCTCTGTGCAACGAGGGGGATGTGATTATCTGCGAGGCGCCCAGCTTCATTGGATCCTTAAATTCCTTCCGCTCCTACAAGGTGCGCTTGCACGGGGTTCCCATGGAGGAGGACGGTATGGATATGGCGGCGCTGGAACAAGCCCTCAGAGAGGAACCCAACGCCCGGTTTATCTATACCATTCCCAATTTCCAAAATCCCTCCGGCATTACTATGAGCCTGGAGAAGCGGAAAAAGGTGTATGCCCTGGCAAAACAGTACGGCGTGATGATTCTGGAGGATAACCCCTACGGTGATCTGCGTTTTGAAGGGGAGGATCTCCCCGCAATCAAGTCCTTTGACGAGGACGGAATTGTGGTGTACGCAGGCACTTTTTCCAAGGTGCTGGCCCCTGGTATGCGGGTAGGTTACGCCATCGCGCCTTCTCCGGTCATTCAAAAGATTGTAGTGTGCAAACAGGGCTCCGACGTACATACCAACATCTGGTCCCAGATTGTGGCGGATGAGTTTATGGAAAACTACGACTACAACGCTCACCTGCAAATGCTCAGGGAGCTGTATCGCAAGAAAGCCCGGTTCTGCATGGATTTGCTGGACCGGCATCTGGTGCCCAACAAGATCACCTATAGCCCGATTCAAGGGGGACTGTTCATTTGGTGCCGGCTTCCGGAGGGCGTGGATATGCCCGACTTTTGCAAGCAGGCGGTGCTGCGCAAGGTGTGCGTTGTTCCCGGCAACGCCTTCTTGACCGACGAAGACGAGCCTTGTCAGAGCTTCCGTATCAACTTCTCTACCCCCACCGATGAGCAGCTGGAAAAGGGAATCAAGCTTTTGGGAGAGCTGGCTCGGGAGGTTCTGTAATCACGGATTTACTGCGGATCACCCTATGAACATGTGGTTTTACCGCTTTGTTAGGAGTATGAATCTATCGTTAAAGGAGTATATAAGGTATGGATACGAACGCAATCCCCACGCCTGAACGTAAAAAAGTAATATTCAGCGCCATTCAGCCCAGCGGAACCATTACTTTGGGAAACTATTTAGGAGCCATTAAGAATTGGGTGGCTTTACAGGATGATTATCGTTGCATCTTCGCTTTGGCCGACCTGCATACCATTACCGTGCGCCAGGATCCCGCGAAGTTCCGCCAGAACGCGCTGCAAGCTTATGCGCTTCTGATGGCCTGCGGGATTGATCTGGAAAAGAGCCTGTTCTTTATTCAGAGCCATGTGCCCACTCATGCGGAATTGGCTTGGGTGCTTAACTGCTATACCCAGTTTGGAGAGCTTTCCCGCATGACCCAGTTTAAGGATAAATCCACTACCCATGCGGACAATGTCAACGCCGGGCTGTTTACTTATCCCAGCCTGATGGCGGCGGATATCCTGCTGTATCAGGCCGATCTGGTGCCCGTGGGCGCCGACCAAAAACAGCATTTGGAGCTGACCCGCAACATCGCGGAGCGGTTTAACGGAGTTTACGGCAACACCTTTACCGTGCCTGACCCGTATATTCCGAAGACCGGCGCGCGGGTGATGTCATTGCAGGAGCCCACCCGTAAGATGAGCAAATCGGATGAAAACGTCAACGCCTGGGTGGCGGTGCTGGATAAACCGGAGGATATCCTGCGCAAATTCAAGCGCGCGGTGACGGACAGCGAGGCTTGCGTTCGCTATGCCGAGGGGAAGGACGGCATTAACAATTTAATGGGCATCTATGCGGTTATGACCGGCAAGAGCTATGAAGAGATTGAGCGTGAGTTCGACGGCAGGGGCTACGGCGATTTCAAGGCGGCGGTGGCCGAATCGGTTATTGCTCATCTGCGCCCTGTGCAGGAGCGGTACGCGCAGCTGATTAAAGACAAGGCCTATCTGGAGAAATGCTACACCGAAAGCGCCCAAGCGGCCCAGAGAATCTCCCAGAGGACATTGGATAAGGCCATGAAGAAGATTGGATTTATCAAAAAGGCATTTTAATAGCCTTATAATTTTTAAATCTGTTGGTGACCGGTGGCCTTTCATTTTCTTGTTGCGAGTGAATGCCCAGCGGCGAACAAAACAAAAAACCTGCACGGAGGGATGATTTCCCTGTGCAGGTTTTACTTTTGTCCGGGCAGAATATCTTAGATCGAGTCGATCAAATTCATAATGGCATCCTTTTGTTTTTTTGTGAGCGTAATCCATTTTTCAAACATCTTCATCTGATCACTGGTTAAAGAAGTAGAGCTTTCTCCGTCTGCAAAGAAATCAGAGGTTGAAATTCCAAAACCTTTACAAATATCCTGCAAGGATGATAGGCTAGGAGAATAGTTGCGCTGAAACCATGCGTTAATTGTACTTTGAGGGACGCCAGAGCGTTTGGAAAGCTCATATTCGCTCCAGCCCTTTTCTGCCATTAGCTCTGTAATACGTTGCAGGATGTCCATTGATATTCATCTCCATCATATAACGCTTTTGTATTTATTATAGTTCGGAAAAGCATTGTAATTTATAACGCAAAGTTGTATAATATAATAGAAAAGTGTTTCAATCGCGATTAAAAGGAGGAACTGATATGGGAATCGAACATACCGCGTGCTTTTCCGGCTACCGGGAGGAGAAGTTTCCCTTTCCCTTGCGGGATGGAAACCAGCCGTTCGATCGGCTCAAACGCGATCTGACGGCGGCTATTTTGGAAGCCGTGGATCAGGGCTACGGCGATTTTTATACAGGGGCCTGTTATGGATTCGACATTCTGGCGGGAGAAGCGGTGCTTGCTGTACGGGACAAGCTCTCCCAGCCTATTCACCTGCTGGCGGCGATTCCCTTTGAAAATCAAGCCCAGCTATGGAGCGAACATTGGCGCGACCGTTATTATTCCATGCTGGAACGCTCCGATCGGGTGATTACTCTCCAGCCCCGCTATACCCGCGGTTGTTTTCAAAAGCGAAACCAATATATGATCGACCGCAGCAATTTGCTGATCTGTTACCACAACGGCACGGGAGGAGGAACCGACAGCACCGTGCGAAGCGCCGAAAGGCAGGGGCGTTATGTCATCAATCTGTGCAAGGACAAGCTTGTAGAGGTTACAGCTCCGATTTACACACTGCATTTTTGTGAATAAAATGTGAAAAATACAAACAATTCGCATCTTGTTCATATGATTTCCACAATTGCTATACATAGTGCACAATTCGCCTCGGGTGTTATTGACATTCGGGGCGAATTTTAATTAATAAGAGAATTCTATTGAAATCGCTGTGCAGATACGCTATAATTAACCAGAGATCAACTCAACAATTGTATCAATTGTATTATAAATTGCCTTTTTTCGCGGTGATCCGCAGGCAAACGAAAGGAGTTCAACAAGTGAAACAGTATCAGGCAAAAAATATTCTGAACATCGCCTTGGCAGGCCATGGTGGAGCGGGAAAGACCTCTCTGGCAGAGTGCATGCTGTATCTGGCGGGAGCGGCAGATAGATTGGGTAAAATTTCTGACGGCAACACCATCTGCGATTTTGACCCGGAGGAGGTTAAGCGCAAGGCTTCTGTGGTAACGGCGGTGGCTCCTTTAGAGTGGAAAAACCGCAAGATTAATTTGATCGACACCCCTGGTCTCTTCGACTTTGAGGGCGGGGTCTGCGAGGGGCTACGCGCCGCGGATTCTGTGCTGATTACTGTTTCCGGGAAATCCGGAGTGGCGGTGGGCACCGAAAAGGCGGTCAAAATGGCCAGCAAGCGGGGACTTGCCAAGGTGTTCTTTGTCAATGGATTGTGTGACGAAAGCGCCCGCTTCTATCGCGTGTTTGAAAATCTCAAGGCAAGTTTCGGTCCTTCGGTGTGCCCGGTTGTGGTGCCCTTTATCGTGGACGGAAAGGCCAACTGCTACATAAATATTTTAGAGTATAAAGCCTATTCTTATGAGGGAAGCAAGGTCAGCGAGGTTCCGATGCCCGATATGGGCGACCGTTTGGATGGACTGCGCACCGCTATTTACGAGGCTGTGGCCGAAACCAGCGACGAGATGTTTGAAAAGTACTTCTCTGGTGAACCCTTTACCCCCGAGGAAATCATTATGGGGGTAAGCAACGGCGTTAAGTCCGGCGCCATCACCCCGGTATTCTGCGGCGACGCCCAGACTACCTTCGGAGTGGATCAGCTGTTAAACGGACTCGCTTGGCTGCTGCCCAGCGCAGAGGATAAGGCGGGAGAACTGGCGGTGGACACCGACGGCAATCCGGTGGAGCTGGCAGTTAATGAGGACGGCGCTCCTGCCGCTGTTGTTTTCAAAACAGTGGCCGATCCCTTTGTTGGAAAACTCTCTTATTTCAAAGTGATTTCCGGTAAGATTTCACCCGAGACTCCGCTTATCAATATGCGCACAGGATCCACCGAGCGGGTAAGCAAGGTGCTAACCGTCCGGGGCAAAAAGCAGGAGGATGCCGGCGTCATTGTGGCCGGCGACATCGGCGCCGCCCCCAAGCTGCAAAACACCAATACCGGCGATACTCTGTGCTCTCCGGTTCGCAAGGTGACGTTAGACGGTGTGGATTATCCCCAGCCCTCCTTGTCCATGGCGATCTTTCCCAAGACCAAGGGAGAGGACGACAAGGTGGCCCAGGGACTGCTCCGTTTGATGGAGGAGGATCCCACCATCAAGTTTGCCACCAATCATGAAACCCACGAGATGATCGTATCCGGGCTGGGTGAACAGCATCTGGATGTGGTGATCTCTAAACTCAAGAGTAAATTCAGTGTGGATGTTACCCTGCAACAGCCCAAGGTACCCTATCGCGAGACCATTCGTAAGAAGGTGCAGGTACAAGGCCGCCATAAAAAACAGACCGGCGGTCACGGTCAGTTTGGCGACGTGTGGATTGAATTTGAGCCCTGCGACAGCGAGGGGCTGGAGTTCGGCGAACGCGTGGTAGGCGGAGCGGTGCCCAAGGGCTTTTTCCCAGCGGTGGAGAAGGGCCTGCGGGAATGTATCCTGAAAGGACCGCTGGCCGGTTATCCGGTGGTGGGGCTCAAGGCTACGTTGTACGACGGTTCCTATCATCCGGTGGATTCTTCGGAAATGGCTTTTAAAATGGCTGCCACCATTGCATATAAGAACGGAATGCCTCAGGCCAATCCCATTTTGCTGGAGCCCATCGGCAGTTTGAAGGCCACAGTACCGGATGCCAACATGGGCGATATTATGGGTGAGGTCAACAAGCGCCGCGGCCGCGTGCTGGGGATGAATCCCGGCGAAGATGGCATGCAGGTGGTGGAGGCTGAGGCGCCTATGGCGGAAATGGGGGATTTTGCCACCTTTATCCGTCAGAATACCCAGGGACGCGGAAGCTTCTCCTTTGTCTTTGAACGTTACGAAGAGGCGCCGGCCCAGGTTGCTCAAAAGGTGATTGAAGAAGCCAAGTCGAAGGGCGAGGTGGATTAAGGGCTTTTGCTTGAGAAAAAGGGCGGCTGCAATCGTTGCAGCCGCCCTTTTTAAGGCATACTCGTTATTTCTTACACTGAAGAAACAAGAAGGGGATATAAGCAGATTCTTACAGAGATTTCCTATGCGGCAGTTGCCAACTGACGGAAGGTTATGGGATTCCCGTTAAGCTGTTGAGTGCGGGAATCGATTCAAGGCCCAGCCATCCACAAATTTTCACGATGGAAAGGATCAAGGCCGCCATCATAGAAAACCTGTTTACGGCTTGACCGGCCCTCCGGGGTTGAATTGACGACGGAATTTAATTGGATGATTCCTGGGATGAGGGACTAGGCTGTATATCCAGCTGCTTGTTGGCCTCCGCGAACACCTTTTGAATGTTATCTACCGTAGTTTCCAGATCCAAATAGGTGGGAAGCGACTGATGCAGCACCGGATCATTGGCGATTACGCCCGCCACGGCCCGTTCCCGCAGATTATTCTCATTAATGGCGTCAAAGTCGATGTAGATATCCAGCAGATCTGCATTTTTATTATTTTTTAGATAGGTGATCTTATAAATAATTGTGGTTTCTGGATTTCTTAAACTTTGTTGCAGCAGTTTGACGGCTTCCAGCGCGGCCTTTTCCTCTTTCGTGAAGTCCTCCAGAGAATAGGAGGCGGTGGATTCGGCGTCCTCATAGGTGATGCCGGAGGTGGCGCGGGAAACATCCTCTCCATAGAAATCCGGGGTGGAACAGCCAACCAGAAGCAGAGTGCTGAGAATAAGCACCAGCAGACAGATGAATAGTTTCCGTTTTTTCATAGACATTCTTCCTTTCCCTATGTTGTCGCCAGTTTTGAAATATAGGAGAAGACCAACCAAACCGGCAATATCCTTACTATACTAAAAACATGAGGTTTTGTAAACTTTCGTTTTGTTATTTTATGTAGAATATGATATTCTATTAGAAAATGTAAAAAAGGTGGATGGAGTTGTGGAACAAAAAAGAGAACGGTTATCCTCTCGGCTGGGGTTTATTTTGTTATCCGTAGGATGCGCCGTGGGCCTGGGAAATGTATGGCGGTTCCCTTATGTAGCTGGTCAAAACGGGGGTGCGGCCTTTGTTTTGATCTATCTGTTCTTTTTGGTGATTTTCGGTATTCCGATCATGGTAATGGAGCTTTCCGTAGGACGGGCCAGTCAGAAAAGCGTGGCAACCTCCTTTAACGCACTGGAACCAAAGGGGAGTAAGTGGCATCGGTTTCGTTATTTGGCAATGGGTGGGAATTATCTTTTGATGATGTTTTATACCACCATCGGGGGCTGGATGCTGCAATATCTGTTTAAAATTATCTTCGGACAATTTGAAGGAGCTGATGCCGGCCAAATTGAGACCATTTTTACCGAAATGCAGCAATCTCCAGGGGCGTCGGTGCTGTGGATGGCGGTGGCCACGTTACTGGGATTCGGCGCTTGCTGGTTTGGGCTGCAAAAAGGTGTGGAGAAAGTCACCAAAGTGATGATGTCCAGTCTGTTTGTCATCATGCTGGTGCTTGCCGTGCGAGCCCTCACCCTGGATGGAGCGATGGAGGGACTGCGTTTTTATTTACAGCCGGATTTCAGTCACATGCAGCAGAGGGGCTTATGGAATGTAATTGCCGACGCCATGGGGCAGGCCTTTTTTACGTTGAGCATCGGGGTGGGTAGTATGGCCATTTTTGGAAGCTATATCGGTAAAGACCGCAGTCTGACCGGAGAAGCCATCAACATCACCGCGCTGGATACCCTGGTAGCGCTGATCGCAGGTCTGATTATTTTTCCTGCCTGTTCCGCCTTTGGAGTGGACGTGGGCAGTGGGCCTAAGCTTGTGTTTGTCACACTGCCAAATATTTTCAACTCCATGGCAGGAGGCCGCGTTTGGGGAGCGTTGTTTTTTCTGTTTATGTCCTTTGCTGCGCTTACCACCATTATTGCGGTGTTTGAAAACATCGTTTCCTTTGGACTGGATCTTTTTCACTGGAGCCGAAAAAAAAGCGTATGCATCAACATTATCGTGGTGATTGCGCTTTCTCTGCCTTGTGCGTTGGGCTTCAGCCTGCTTTCCGGCGTTCAGCCTTTCGGGATGGGAAGCACGATATTGGATTTAGAGGATTTCATTGTTAGCAATAACCTGCTCCCCATCGGTTCTATGATCTTTTTGCTGTTCTGCACCCGAAAAAGCGGTTGGGGCTGGGACCACTTTATTGAAGAGGCCAATCAGGGAAAGGGGAGAAAATTTCCTAAATGGGCCCGCGTTTATGTATCCTACATCCTGCCGCTGCTGGCGCTGCTGATCTTTATTCAGGGTTATGTGGAAAAATTTTTTGCATAGATAATCCGACAGTAATTTTTCTTCTTAAAGAAACCGTTACCCGTGTGAAATAAAACATTGGGAAAAAGGTGATTTTCTCATCATGAATCCCCCTTTTTTATCATATATATCCCATATAGTAAGGGGGAATGGTTATGTTTGTGGTGTCTATGAAAACATCGAAGAAGAAACTGGTGCTCTTTGCGGGCATTGTTGTGATGGTGGTGGCGGGCTGCTTCCTTCTGTTCGGTAAGGGAGGAGACGAGGCCCAGGCGGTTTCCACAATGGGTAAATATAATTTATCTGCATCAGACAATGGCCAGCGGCTTTCCTTTCTGTCCCAATTTGGATGGGAGGTTAAGGAAGAACCTCTTGAGATCTGCGAAATAATTTTGCCGTCGGAATTCAACGATACGTATCAAAAATACAACGATATCCAAAAGCAGCAGGGACTTGATCTGTGGAGGTACGCGGGCAAGTCATGCAAACGGTGGACCTATGAGGTGACCAACTATCCCAACAAGCCTCAGGGGGTGCGGGCAAATCTGCTCATCCTGGATGGGAAAGTCATTGGCGGGGACATTTGCTCTACCGAGTTGGACGGTTTTTTGCATGGTTTTGTTAAGCCGGAATCGGCATCCAACGGTTCGGAAGGCGTCAATTCCACGGCGGCCACCGATACTTCCAGCCAAGGCTTGCTGCCGGTGGAGAGTTCCACAGAGCGGGAAACCCTGGCCCCTGATCCCAATATGCCGGAAGCGCCTGTGGATTAACTCCACAGGGAAGCGTTTGACAGCGGGCGGCGGGAAAATCCTGCCGCCCGATTTTACGATTAAAAACAGGAGTGATATTCAATGGCAATAGAACGGCTGGACAAGCTGTTGGCCTCTCAAGGGATAGGCAGCCGCAAGGAGGTATCCCGCCTGATCCGGGATGGACGGGTGAAGGTGAATGAAACTGTGCAACAAAGGCCGGAATATAAGGTGGATCCGCAGCAGGATACAATGGCCGTTGACGGCGAGCCCATCCGTTTTCAGAGGTATCTTTATCTGATGATGAACAAGCCCAGAGGGGTGGTGTCCGCCAGCAGGGACCCCAAATGTCCCACCGTGATCGACTTGGTGCCGTCCCAGTGGCGTCGCAGAGGACTGTTCCCTGCGGGCCGGCTTGACAAGGATACCGAGGGGCTGCTGATTATAACCGACGACGGGGAATTCGCTCATCAGATGCTGTCCCCCAAGAAAAAAATCTATAAGCTTTACGAGGCTAAGGTCAAAGGTACGGTGGGTGATAAGGAGATTGCCCAATTTCAGGAAGGAATTGTATTTGCCGATGGAGTACAGTGTTTGCCAGCGGAGCTGACGGTGGTGGAAAGAGGAGAGGCGACCGTTGCTCAGGTGAAAATTTGTGAGGGGAAGTTTCACCAAGTAAAGAAAATGTTTCTTGCCGTTGGCTGCGAAGTTATCCAATTAAAACGATTAAAAATTGGTGAATTATTACTGGATACCCAATTAAACCCAGGAGAATGTCGCGAAATTGTTGAAATAGAACGAAAACTTGCTCTCGGACAAGCAATTTCCACGAAATAATGGCGGTTGCTTTGTGTTCTGTAAGATTTACATAAAGTCTACAATTAATCTTTAGGCAAAAAACGACTGTTAATCAAGGAGGAAATCTGTTATATTATTAACGTAAGAAAAAGCATCCCGTGCAATTCGCACGAATCAATGCAGGAGGTTTATTATGGCAAAAGTGGTTTTAAAGGGCATCTACAAGGTGTATCCCGGCGAAGTAACGGCTGTTACCGATTTTAATCTTGATATTGAGGATAAGGAATTTATCATCCTGGTTGGTCCTTCCGGTTGTGGTAAATCCACCACTCTGCGCATGATCGCGGGCTTGGAGGAGATTAGTGATGGTGAACTGTATATAGGAGATACCCTGGCAAACGATATCGCCCCCAAGGATCGTGATATCGCCATGGTGTTCCAGAACTATGCATTGTATCCCCATATGACGGTGTTTGATAACATGGCTTTCGGCCTGAAATTGCGCAAGACTCCGAAGGATGAGATCAAGCGCCGCGTAGAAGAGGCAGCCAGAATTCTGGATATCTCCCATTTGCTGGACCGCAAGCCCAAGGCTTTGTCCGGCGGCCAGAGACAGCGTGTGGCCTTGGGCCGCGCCATCGTTCGTGATCCTAAGGTGTTCTTGCTTGACGAGCCGCTGTCCAACTTGGATGCTAAGCTGCGCGCCCAAATGAGAACCGAGATTGCTAAGCTGCATCACAGACTGGGCACCACCTTTATCTATGTTACCCACGATCAGACCGAGGCTATGACCATGGGCGATCGCATTGTGGTTATGAAGGATGGATTTATTCAGCAGGTGGATACGCCTCAAAACCTCTATGAAAAGCCCTGCAATGAGTTTGTAGCCGGATTCATGGGTTCTCCCCAAATGAACTTCATCGACGCTACTGTTGGAAAGAACGGCGATAAGTTTGTTCTTACCTTTGGTAGAAACACCCTTGCAGTTCCCGCCAACAAAGCAGAGGGAACCGATCTGTCCAAGTATGTTGGCAAAGAGGTGACCTTCGGAATTCGTCCTGAGGACGTACACGATGAGCCGGAAGTGCTGCAAAAGCATCCGGAGAGCACTGTGGATGCCGATGTGGAAGTTACCGAGCTGATGGGCGCTGAGACATATCTGTACCTCAACGTAGAGGGGAACGCGGTTACCGCCCGTGTGGATCCCACCTCTACCGCGAAGGCTGGAGATAAGACTCAGGTTGCTTTCGATATGAATAAAATGCATCTGTTTGATAAGGAAACTGAGCAAGCAATTCTCAACTGAGAATAGAGATCTGCAATCATTTCAAACAATTACGGGACCGCTATTAAGCGGTCCCATTTTGTTTATCCGTACAAAAGACAATGTTGAGCTAGCGGCGGACGCTAGGGAAGTTGGTCAGATACCACCAGAAGGTGTAAAAAGTATTAAGATTCTGTAAAACTCACTTTGTTCTGTAGGAAAAATGAAATTTATTTGATAATTAGGTTGCAAACTTGTAACTATTTATGTAAAATAGGTTTATATAGAAGACAACATTCGCACAATAAAAGCAAAATGGACAAGTTGGCAGGAAGCAAGGCCTCAGTGAGGCGATTATAAATGAAAAAGTGAGGGAGATCTATGTCGAATAGACTATTTCAAGGCGTTATCCATCAAATGAGGGATGCGATCGACCGAACGATCGGAGTGATCGACGAAACCTCTGTTATCATTGCGTGCAGCGAGCTTGGCAGAATCGGGGAAGTCAACGAAAGTGTTACGGCGGAATCTCTGACTGCGACCAGCACCTTTGTGGTCAACGGATACACCTATCGATCTTTTGGAAACAGACCGAGACCGGAATATGCGGTTTTTGTGGCTGGAAATGACGATGCCGCCCAGAAATACGCGATGCTGCTGGCGGTGTCGCTGGGAAGCATCAAGCAGTACTACGATGAAAAGTACGACCGCGGCAACTTTATTAAAAATGTCATTTTGGATAATATTCTGCCGGGTGATATTTATTTGAAAGCCCGGGAGCTTCGGTTTAATTCCGACGTCAGCCGTGTATGCATGCTGATTAAGATTGTTTCCAAGTCGGACATCTCCGCATATGATGTAATACAGAATCTTTTCCCGGATAAGAACAAAGATTTCGTCATCAATATCAATGAAACGGATATCGCTTTGGTGAAGGAAATCCGCACGGGTATTGAATCGAAGGATCTTGAGAAATTGGCGAGTTCCATTGTAGATACACTTTCCAGCGAATTCTATACGCATTGCGTGGTAGGAATCGGAACGACGGTGAGTGGAATTAAAGATCTTGCCCGTTCCTTTAAAGAGGCGCAGGTGGCCCTGGAAGTGGGCAAGGTGTTCGATACTGAGCGCACCATTGTTAGTTATGACAATTTGGGCATCGCTCGTCTGGTTTATCAGCTCCCCACTACTTTGTGTGACATGTTCCTGAAAGAAGTCTTTAAGCGCGGGTCCATTGAATCGTTGGATCAGGAGACGTTGTTTACCATTCAGCGTTTCTTTGAGAACAACCTGAATGTGTCGGAGACTTCGCGCAAACTGTTTGTGCACCGCAATACCTTGGTATACCGGTTGGAAAAGATTAAGAAGCTGACCGGATTGGATCTGCGTGAGTTTGAAGATGCAATTGTCTTTAAAGTGGCGCTGATGGTTAAAAAATACCTTTCGGCAAATCCTGTAAAATATTAAAATAGCTTGTATCGTTTTGTGGATGTTAGGGCGGACTTGCTGTCCGCCCTAATTCATAAAATCAGGTTGTTTTCCGGTTGCACTATAGATTGGAGGAAGCATTTTAAATCAGCGAACACATTTTGGTCCAGGGATTAGAGAAGTTAGCTCTTACTGGGTCTGGGATCAATTTTAAATGGAAAGGATTGACTCCCTCCCAAGCAGAATGCGCAAATGCGCATCCGCCGGATTGAGCGAGTGGAAGGGAGTACACATCGTTTTATAGCCGGGATTGCGCCCGGTTATTTTATAGGGAAGGCTGGACGCAATTTGCGTCCTTTGGTAATAGAGAGGCGGAGTGCAGTGATAGAGTTTCAAAACGTTTCAAAGACCTACGAGAATGGCACTAAGGCTCTCAGGGGAATTGATCTTGATATTGCAAAAGGAGAATTTGTATTCATCGTTGGATCCTCGGGGGCCGGAAAAAGTACATTTTTAAAGTTGATTATGAGAGAGGAAAAACCAAGTTCTGGCGAAATTATTGTGAACGGCAGGAAGCTTTCCACAGTAAAACGCAGGGATATTCCTTACTTGAGAAGAACCATGGGAATCGTTTTTCAAGATTTCCGTTTGATCGATAAAATGAGCGTATATGATAACGTGGCTTTTGCCATGCGTGTTACCGGCGCGTCTTCACGGGATGTGCGCAAAAGGGTGCCATACATATTGGGCTTGGTTGGCCTGCAATCCAAAGCGCGCTGTCATCCTTCGGAGTTATCGGGAGGAGAACAGCAACGCGTCGGCTTGGCACGCGCGTTGGTGAATAATCCCAGTATGATTATTGCGGATGAGCCTACTGGAAATGTAGATCCGGCGCTTTCTTTTGAAATTGTCGATCTGCTTAGCGAGATCAACCGTCGTGGTACCACTGTGCTGATGGTGACCCACGAGCACACCCTGGTCAAGCGGTTTCCGCGCCGCGTCATCGAGATCAAAGATGGACTTGTGGTGGGAGACAGTGGGCGTCCGGAGGTGCAAAATGAAGATTAGTTCTATGGGCTACCTCATCAGAGAGGGGTTTAAAAATGTTTGGAGCAATCGGATGATGTCCTTTGCTTCCATTGGCGTGTTGATTTCCTGCTTACTTCTGACAGGGGCCGCCATGCTGTTCTCCTTGAATGTCAGTTCTGTGATGAAATCCATGGAGGACGAAAATACCATTACCGTTTATTTGAAACAGGAGTTTACCACCCTGGAGGCGGTAAAGATCGGCCAGGAGATACAGAAAATTTCCAATATCAAGGATGCCGCTTTTATCTCGGCGGACGAGGGATTGCAGCAATACAAGGAGATGCTGGGTTCCCTGTTTGACGGCTTAGAGGGCGAAGAAAATTTTCTCCCTCATTCTTGGGTGATTACCATGGAGGATCTTTCTCAATATGACCAAACGGTAGCCCAGATCAAAGAGGTGAATGGAGTAGAATCCATTCGCGACCGAAGAGATTCCGCAATGAAGCTGACCAGCCTCAATCAGCTGGTGTCCCAGGTGGGATTCTGGGTCATTCTTGCGTTGGGTATCGTGTCCCTGTTTATTATCTCCAATACAATCCGGGTTACAATGTTCTCCCGAAGGCTGGAGATCAGCATTATGAAATCGGTGGGCGCTACCAATCGTTTTATCCGAGTTCCCTTTATTGTGGAGGGTGTGGTGATTGGATTGATATCCGCGGTACTTTCCACAGTTTTACTCCGATTGGTGTATAACAGCCTGATTACAGGCATGAATCAGATCGTACCGTTTACTAGTATATCCTTTGACAGGCTTATCGTGCCCATTATTTTGGGTTATACCATCGCCGGCATCACATTCGGCGCTTTGGGCGGTATGATATCCATTCGAAAATATTTAAAGAAAGATGGAGGAGAAATCATTGGCTGGTAAAAAAAGGAGCAGAAAAGGGAAATATCTCTTGGCGATGACATTGGCGATGACATTGGTTACGGCCTCCAACCTTCCTTATATAGCGCCGGCGTTTGCTGTGGATATTACCCAGACTGAACAGGATAAAAAGGATCTGAAGGCCAAAAACGACGAACTCAACAGGCAGTTGGAGGAGACGCGCAAGAATACGAAGGATAAACGCGCCCACAAGGAAGCGCTGGAGAAAAAAATTCAATTGGTGCAGCAGCAGGTTCGTCTGAATAATGAGGAAATCAAACGCCTGGACAGTGAAATCCAAACACTGGAGGATCAGATTGCGGACACCCAGAAGAGTATTGATGCAGATATGGAAACCCTGAAGAAACGTTTACGGGCGATCTATATGGCGGGAGAGGCATCCACCATTGATATTATTTTAAATTCCAAAGACATTAATGATTTTTTGGACAAGGCTATGATCGTTAAGAATGTCACAGAGCACGACACCCAGCTTATTCAAAAGATGAAAGACGAGATGGCGAATATCCAGACGGAGAAAGACGCCATTAGGTCCAATCGGGAAGAGGCTGCCCAACTGAAAAAGGAGCTGGAGGCCCAGCAGAAGGAATTGTCCGAATTAATGGAGGAGGACGTCCGGCTGATCCAAGAGCTGGAAGGGGAGGAAGCGTCTCTGCAACACAATCTGGACGAAAATAACCAGGAGCTTCAGAGTATTGAAGAGGAAATCCGTCAATACTATGAGCAAAAGAAGCGGGAACAAGAGGAAGAAGAGAGAAGAAGACGCGAGGAGGAAAACAACCAAAATAACAGCTCCAATGGAGGAAGCGGTACCAATGACGGCAATAACTCCAACGGCGGCAACGTGATCCACGATCCTAACGCTCCGGTGAAAGAAACCACTTTGGCTTGGCCTGCGCCTGGCTATTATCATCTGAACTCCGAATGGGGTGATGGCCGCAACCATGGCGCCATTGACATTGGCGGAGGTATTTACGGTAAGCCGATTGTAGCGGCGGGCGACGGCACGGTGATCAAAGTGAACAGCACCTGTACGCATGATTTTCCCAAAGCGGGGGCCTGGAGCTGCGGATGCGGCGGCGGATATGGCAATTATGTGATGATTGCTCATGACGACGGTACCATTATGACGGTGTACGCCCATCTTAGCCGAGTGGATGTGACACAGGGACAACGGGTATCCCGGAGTCAGATCATAGGGCTTGCGGGCACTACCGGTCAATCCAGCGGCCCGCATCTCCACTATGAGGTTCGGGTCAACGGGGTGAAACAAAACCCGATGAATTGGTATCAATAAGAAATTGGAACCTAAAATAGGAGCGTGCGATGGGTAAAAAGGTATCAATTGGAATGGTGATCGCTTTAATCGCGATTACTGCCGCTATTACATTTACACTGAGCTATAATATGGCGATGTCGAAATTCAATGAAACGGTGGCAGACGTCAATGAACGCCAACAAATGTATAGCAAGCTGGCCGCCATTGACCAGCGGGTCCGCCAGAATTATCTCGGAGAAATCGACGAGACAAAGCTGGGGGACGGGATTTGTACCGGTTACATTGCAGGCCTATCCGATTCCAAAGGGCAGTATTTAAGCGCGGAAAAATACAAAGATTATTTGGCGGGTGTATCGGAAAATTCTGTGGGAATCGGTGTAGAAACCATTCAGGATGAGGACGGCAATATGGAAGTGGTGACGGTAATTCCGGGTTCCCCTGCGGAGCAAGAGGGAATTCTCAAGGGAGACGTCATCATCAAGGTAGGAAACAAGGACGTTAAACGTATCGGTTACAGCGATGCAGTGGGTAAGCTGGACGGAACAGTGGGAGCCAGCCTGGATCTGGAGCTTTTGAGAACCCAGGAGGCCAAAGACGAGGAGGGAGAGCTTCGATCCTCTCTTGTATCGATGAAGATTACGGTGGTAAGACAGGCCTACGCGTATAAAAACGTCACATCCAAGCTGATTCATCATTCTATCGGCTATATAACTATTTCCCGCTTTACTACTGATACGGTGGCGCACTTCCAGGAGGAAGTGGAATCTCTGCTGGAACAAGGAGCCACAGGGCTGTTGTTTGACGTGCGCAATTGCCCGGGTGGAGATGTGGAATCTGTGGGAAAAATTTTAGATCTTTTACTGCCTGCGGGGAATTTGATCGGAACCGTGGACAAAGAAGGAAAAGAAGAGTTCCAGATTCAGTCCGACTCCAGGGAACTGGACATGCCCATGGCGGTGCTCGTCAATGACGGGACTTATGGAGCGGCCGAGCTGTTTGCCTCCGCCATCAAGGACTATAAAAAGGACGGCGTGATTGGCGAGACCACTGCGGGACACGGAACCCAGGATAAGGTATTTCCGTTATCCGACGGCTCGGCGGTTGTGATCTCTATCGCCAATTATGTCACCATGAATGGGCAGATCTTTACCGATATTGGAATTGAACCCACGAGATCGGTTAAGTTGGATGAGAGTCAGAGAAGTTTGCTTAATCGAAAGATTCTTTCCCAGGACGACGATCCCCAAATTCAGGCGGGAGTGATCTTTCTCGGCGGAGAACAATCAGAGGGAGATGTGAATTCCAGTCCCAGCGAAGGAGAGGCTTCCTCAAACAACGACCAATGAGAACGCCCATCATCTTTTGCATGAATGAAACAGAAAAAGGCTGTTGCAGACGAGCTTGCAACAGCCTTTTTGATTGCAGCGATTGCAGTCGCCTGTTGGAGAAGAATTACACATAGAAAATGTGGGTTCTATGCTGTATAAACAGTGACTATGTGGCGCTTCCTTTGCATATAGTTGGAACGGAGGTGTTTGCTTTGCCTACGATTTTCTCAATCACCCAATCCAAAGATCAAGGAATAGTGCGGCGGATTCTGGCAAACCTTTATAGAGGCAAACCCAAATTAACCCGGCAAAGCTTTCAAAGGGGCGAGATTCGGTATTTAACCTATGAAAAGAGGAAGAAGTCGGTTCCTTGGGAACGTATTTCTCAAATGGCTGGCGAGGATCGCGGATGTCTAATCTGCAACCGGGAGATTACAGTTCCCGATTGCTTCGGACTGCGACGATTCGAGCCAAATCGATTTGGAGGATGCATGGCTTGCAACGCATTGTTTTCTGTGCTTATCACTGCAAAGATTCCGCCAGGAGCTCTCAGGATTGCTTTGTATGATCCATGCGCCCGCTATATGGATACGGCAAAGGCGCTGATGCCCTATTGCTCCCAGCTTAGGGTGTTGACGGAAGATCTCATCCAATACCGGAAGGCGGCAGAGGAAATTATGGAACGGTGCGGCGGGGTGCTGCTGCTGTCCAATCGTCCCCGGGATATCCAGGATAGCCATGTGCTGCTTTCCCCCGGACGCTGGACGATTCCGGTGTCCGGGATGGATAAATCCATTTTATTTGCCGGAGTCGCACCTGGGGCCCCTTTTCAGGGAATTGCCTTTTGGGAATATCACGTACCGTTACCGGAAGAATATCGGCAGTATTGCCCCATCTCTTTAGAAAATTTCACTTATCTGGCAGCTCTTTACGAGCTCTGCCATATTGAACCATTGGAACGGTTGATCCCGGACGGCTGCATATGCGGCAGGGAGGTTTATTCTCTTATAAGATTGGCGTCCTTGCTGCAAAAAGCAGTCAAATAAGCCGCTTGACAGAGCGGCCTATGTTGTCTATAATACTAGTATTGTCCAAAAATATCATCCAAGGGGAAAGCGGCCTCATGACAGGAAACCTAGAAAATACCGGCCGTTTGCAACCCAGATATGCTGAAAGGTGGCAGCCCATACATGGTAAAACAGGTTTTGCTGACAGATGAAGGCCTTCGGAATCTTGAACAAGAGCTTGAATATTTAAAAACAGTAAAACGCAAGGAAATCGCGGAGAAAATAAAGGTAGCCCTATCCTTTGGAGACCTCTCGGAAAACAGTGAGTATGACGAGGCCAAAAATGATCAGGCAATCACCGAAGCCCGGATTGCCGACATCGAGAGTATGCTGAAAAATGTCAAGATCATTGATGAGAGTGAGCTTACCACGGAAGTGATTCATATAGGCTCTAAAATTAAGGTCAACGATGTGGAGTTTGACGAAGTGTGCGATTATCAGATTGTCGGATCCAATGAGGCGGATCCTGCCAATGGCAGAATTTCCGATGAATCGCCGGTAGGAAAAGGCTTGCTGGGGCATAAGGTTGGCGATCGAGTTGAAATTGAAACTCCCGCCGGTACGATGGTATATGAGGTAATGGAAATCTCTAAGTAATGGATATGCGGGCAGGAGAGTTGTGAGGGTCTTCTGTCCGCATTTTTACAGTAGAATTAAAAGCGGGAGTGGTTAAAATGAGCGAAAAGATAGAAAACAATCAGGTAGAAAATCAGCAGGACTTCAGTGAGTTGCTGCAAATCCGTCGGGACAAGCTGGCAAATCTTCAACAGCTTGGAAAAGATCCTTTTGAGATTACGATTTGTAATCCGGATATCTCTGCGGCCGAAATTCTGGACCGCTTTGAAGAGCTGGACGGAAAGGATGTATGCATCGCGGGAAGAATTATGAGCTGGCGCGATATGGGAAAAGCCAGCTTTATGGATATTCATGACCGCACAGGCCGGATGCAGGTCTACCTGCGCATCAACGATCTGGGCGAAGAGGTATACAAGGGCTTTGACCTTTGGGATATTGGCGATATCGCCTGTGTTAAGGGGTTTGTTTTCCGTACCCGCAGAGGGGAAATTTCGGTGCATGCAAAGGAAGTGCAGCTGCTGAGCAAATCCCTGTTGCCGCTTCCGGACAAGTTCCATGGCCTGACCAATACCGACCTTCGGTATCGTCAGCGTTATGTAGATTTGATTGTCAATCCCGAAGTGAAGGACACCTTTGTCAAGCGCAGCGCAATTATTAAGTCTATTCGGAAGTACCTGGACGATCAGGGTTTCATCGAGGTGGAAACCCCGATTCTCAATACTATACCAGGCGGCGCGGCGGCCCGGCCCTTTATTACCCATCACAATACCTTGGACATTGATTTGTACCTGCGCATTGCGCCGGAGCTGTATCTTAAGAGACTGATCGTAGGCGGTATGGAAAAGGTATATGAGATTGGTCGTTTGTTCCGCAACGAGGGCATGGACGTTAAACATAACCCTGAATTTACCACGATTGAGCTTTATCAGGCTTACACAGATTATCGCGGTATGATGGAGCTTACGGAAAATCTCATTAACAACGCCGCGAAAGAGGTATGCGGTACTGAAAAAGTAACCTATCAAGGGGAAGAGATCGATCTTTCTTTGCCTTTCCAGAGAATGACCATGCTGGATGCGGTTAAGCAGTATACAGGTGTGGATTTCGGAGCCTTTATCGGGGATACCGAAAAAGCGGTGGAGATCGCCAAGCAGATGGGGCTGCCTATCAAGAAAACCGACACGTGGGGAGATATTCTCAACTTAGCCTTTGAGGAAAAGGTGGAGGAACACCTGGTGCAGCCGACCTTTATTTACGATTATCCGGTGGAGGTATCTCCGCTTACCAAACGGAAAAAGGATTGCCCCGAGCTGGTGGAGCGATTTGAGCTGTTTGCTACCCGCAGAGAGTTTGCCAATGCCTATTCCGAGCTCAATGATCCCATTGATCAAAGACAACGCTTCCAGCGGCAAATGGAGCTGCGTGAAGCAGGCGACGACGAAGCCAACATGCTGGACGAGGACTTCCTCACCGCGCTGGAATATGGCATGGCGCCCACCGGGGGAATGGGGATGGGTATTGACCGACTGGCGATGCTTTTGACAGACAGCGCGTCCATCCGTGATGTTTTGCTGTTCCCGACGATGAAACCGAAGGAGTGATTCTAACGTGGCACGGGACCGATATCTTTGGAATTCCGGCGAAGACACCATACACGACAAACGCTTAGAGAAAACCATTACTACAAAGAAACAGAAGAGGGAGAATTTCTGGTTTTATCACAAGTGGCATGTCATTGTCAGCCTATGCTGCTTGGTGTTGGTTGCGCTGTTCCTTTTTGACATGTTTAACAAGGAAGTGGCCGACTATGAAATCGCGATTTTGACTCAAACAGCCACCTTTGACGAGGATCGGGCTAAGATTAAAGCCACTGCGGAGTCGGTAGCGGAGGATCTCAATGGGGACGGCAAGGTATTGGTGACTGTCAATGAATATCTGATTAACGGCAATTCTGAGAAGGATATGGCCTATATTGCCAGATTGACCAATGATCTATCCAACTATCAAAGTATGATTTTTATTGTGGATGACAATAACCTCACAAATTACCAGCAGCAAAATCCTGGTCTGTTTGCCTATGCAGATGGCGCAACTCCTCCGGAAGATGCCGTGGATTTTGATCAAATCGGCATTCGATGGAAGGATTGTAGTTTGCTCAATTCCATAGATATGAATATGGAGTTTGATCTGCAAGGCGGTGGGACCCAGAGTGTGGACACGCAAAAGATGTATCAAAATATGAGGGTATGTATTCGCTCAAAGGCGTTTGATGCGGGACAGAATCCAGATTTGGAAAAACGATATGGTGCGAATCAAACGCTATATCAAAAATTGACCGGTCAGGATAAGTGAATAAACGGCAATCTTATATAGAATCTTAGAAAACCATATGAGTTTCCGGATAAGTAATCAAAGAGGCTCCTCATTCAAAAACACTTGAATGAGGAGCCTCTTTGACGTATTACCGCCAATGGATCTATATGCGATTTGTGATAGATTGTGTTTATTGTGATTGTTATTATACAAATAGTTATTGCTTGACGGAATAAAATCCCCAGACGTCAGTTCTGAATTCTCCCGCTACAAAAGTGAAGGAGGTATCCCCAAGTTCGGTTTCATAAACCGAAAAGGTAAAAGGCTGCTTGGTTTGAGGATGTAAGACAACCGTACATTTACCGGTTGTGCGCCATTTACACCGAAATAGATCAATGCCGTCCACACAGAATATGCCATTCAAGCTGCTGCCTAAAAATTTGGTGTGAATCATAATTGACACAACCTCCGTAATCAAACTTGCTTTTCATTGGAAAGAGAGGAAGAAAGATCCTTTTTCTTTTGAATGCGATGATAAATCAGAAGGATCAATGCCGCCACCCCAATCCCCAAAAATATGCCGGCTAAAATGTCAGTAGGAAAATGAACATAGAGATAGACTCTTGAAACAGCGATCAGAGAAGCCATGATAAACGCCCCAATTCCCCACTTTTTGTTTGCCCGGAATAAAATGACCGAAGCGGTAAAGGAGGAAGCCGCGTGCCCTGATGGAAAGGAAAATCCATTGGGGCGGGGAATCAGGATGTCAAGATTGGGATAAACATTGCAAGGTCTCACGCGTTCCACGATGTTTTTTATGCCGACTTCACCGATCAAAAAGGTGACCAGCAAAGAACATAGCATTAAAATTCCATATGAACGGTATTTTTTCTTCCATAGAAGTAATAGGGAGATTGCAATCCAAATCCAGCCCCATTCACCCAGATAGGTAAAAATAATCATAAAAGCGTTGCTAACCGGATTGTAAAGATGCTGATGGATGAAATCCATCAAGGTAAATTCCCAATTCATAAATTCTCTCACTTTTTCTTCTGATATAGGCAAACAAAATAAGGGCCAATGTCCCATTTTGGGAACATCAGGCCCTTATTATCCATTCACAGCCTGCTGCTATTTCTTAGCATATCACATTTTTTAGCAAAGATTGTGAATATATTTAAAAATTAAGCGTTCCCAGAAGGAATGGGATTGGTAAATCAAGGAGATGGTCCGAGAGGTAAACTGGGATATATGCTCCAGTTCTTCCGTAGAAATGGTTTCATCGCTATATCGGGTTTTTAAGACGAGATAGGCAAGAGAAGTCATTTCGTCTTCGTCGATAAAAACATATTTCTGAGAAACCTGTTTGGCGTATTTCAACAGGGAGATCCCACGATTGGAGAGTCCTTCGTAATCCATCACTGATTGGAAGTATTGAAAGATTTGGTAGGCGTTTCGATTGATATCGTTGGAATGGAATCTTCGCTCTCTTCCGTGCAGAGTCAGCCGCCTGCGTATGAGTATAATGGCGACTGTAACGCCTATTGTAAACAACAACATAGCAGTTATGACAAGGAATAGCTTAAGCTGCGCGTGATCGGCTGTACTGGACTCAGGAACATCCGATAGGCTGGAAGGGGAAGCGGATGAACCAGATACCGGGGAGGAAGATTGCTCGGAGGAAGAGCTGAAGGAGGAAACGGGCAATGGATAGGAGGAAGGTGACTTGGATGGAACGGCGCCTTCGATCCATTCACCATTCTCTCCGGTAAGATTGATTTGATTGAGACCGGAATATCCAGGTGTGGTTTCAAAGGGAATCCAACCCACGCCGTTTTGATAAACCTCCACCCACGCGTGGGCGTTGGTGTCTTCGATGGTATATTCGTAGTCATACGTTCCGGAAGAAGCGCTTTGAATATCCGACTCGGTGACCACATACCCTTCTACATATCGGGAAGGAATCCCCATGGCGCGAAGCAGGATCACCGCCGAGGAGGCGTAATGGGTACAGTAGCCGCGCTTGCTTTCGGTGAGGAAATACTCTACGAAATCCATTCCTTCCGGAGTGGAACCCGGGGATAAGGTGTAGACGTAGTTTTGCTTCAGAAAATCAGTGACTTGAGAAACGGCGTTTTGAATTATCAGCGCGTTATACTCTTGTGGAACTGTGGCATTGGGAAGATTATGATCCTGCAAAAAGCGTTGAGCGAATTCTCGGGTTTCCTCAGAAAGATAAGTGTATTCCCAATAAACATAAGAGCGGTAAGCGCTTTCCTGTTGTTTATATAGGGATTTATTCTCAGTATCGTCTCTAAGATCATCGAAATAGCCGTAGGAACCTTCATCTTTGGTATTAAAACTAATATAAAATTGGTTTTCTTGTGGAGTGAAAAAGTGAAACGTATAGGAATTGTCGGAGAAACCGGCGATGGGACGAAGGTCCAGATCAAGATATGAATTCATATAATAACCATACACGTTAAGATCCTGAATGCTGTAAGGGGTATAGAAATAATCTTTCGTCGCATTTATGTATTCAATTTCTCCCGGCCATAAGGAATACTGCCCATATAAATCGTGCCGGTATATATTGGTAAACTCTGAAATCTGGTACTGAGGAATTTCAAAGGTATTGAAAGCTACCTTCTGCCGGAATTCGTTGGCAGTGGCTTCGGAATTGATCCATTTGCTGTTTGAGTATTCGCTTCCTACCCAGCCGCGCAGATACATGGGACCGCCGTAATTGGTGCCAATCTTTAAGGTGGGCACATGCCGAAAGGAGAGGTTCCCAAGTTTGTTCAGATCGCCGTCGCTAAGACCGCCTACTTGAATGATAGAACCGTTCATATTATGCAGTCCCTGAAGCAGATTGTACTGTAGCTGACTAATCCGGTCGGATCTTTTATAGTGATCCTTTGGGAAGCAAAGCAACAAAAGCCCTATGCATATTAGCGTACTGAAGATAATAATAGCTCCGGTTTTAACCATCATCGGATTGATTCGTTTGGGATCGCTCAATACATAAGAAGAACCGGCGCATTGTTTCGAATCTGTGAATGCTTTTGTTTTCTCTTGCTTTCGTCTTCGTGCCTTAAGAGGATACATGGCAAACATGGACATCCAACAGGTAATTAACATCAGAATTGCAAGATAGGAGGGGATAAGGGTAATCAATAATCCAAATAATAACGGAAGAGTGGATAATATTACGATTAGAAAGCTGTGACGCTTTCCCACTGCCCAACAGAGAAAGAACGATAAATAGAAGGAAATAAAGAGAAAAAATAAGGTGGCCACGTAGGAATAATCCGCCGAATGACAGTGCACAACATAGTCGACGATGTGTAGGTTCATCTGCCGGTTGACAGCGTAGACGATGTAATTGGCTGTTACAATAAATCCGTTTTTAATCTCCTGCCAAAAGAGGAATGCCAGCGGAACGGGCAGAGATAACAGAATGGGGATTAAAAAGATTTGAGCTTTTTTCCGGGAAAATACCAGCATCCAAATGATGGTACAAGCCAAAAGGAAAATCAATAAAACCGGCATACTATGAGGAATCTTGAACATGGTAATAAAGGAATATCCGGCGCCAATGAGTCCCAGCAGGATAATGACCGCTTGGCTAACCATCATTAAAAACATTGATATCCCGCTGGGACGTCGATCGGAGACTTGAAAGTCCTGGTTCAAAATGATTCCTTTGGAGGAAAGAGGAGTATTTTTGTGAAAAATCATAGTTAATATCACCTGAATTCTAATCAAACAGCTTTTATTAAATCACCAGTTGATCCAAGATAGGCTTCATGGTATCCCCAGTGACAGAGAGAACGCTGACATTTTCCGACGGCACTTTGTTTTGGGCAGAGAATGAAGCGTCCGGGGAGGAAGAGGGTATAAATTGAAGGATCGTGGTACGCTCATTGGATAAATGGGGAACGGTTTGGCACTGCAATGATAGATCCTTATCGGAAGTTAGGTAAAAGAAATGAGAGGACCGCCGTTGAGAGTATAGATGCAAATATCGTTCAAAGGCCACGCTCTGTTTTTGACAACAGCTGGCACTGAGCAGCTTTTTAAGCAAGAAAAGGAGATCGTTTTCATTGGTGACTGTCATTTGATCCAAAGCATCCAGGGATTCATTATACCAAGCTACAGTGTGGTACATTTGATTCATTAACAGAAACCGGGATAAAGAAAAGGTACAATCGACGATACTGTCCACGGCCTCCAAGTAGTCTTGATTATCGGGTGATTTGGTTAACTCCAATAAGATATAGTAAGAGCTGTTGATGGGCAGGCTGAATTGGCGGATTATCATATGATCCAGTTTTGCACTGAGTTTCCAATGGATGGAACGGGGGCTGTCTCCTGGGATATAGTCCCGGAAACCGAAGGTTTCTGAGGAATCATCCCCTGGTTTTGTGGTGGAGTAGATGTCGGAATCCAATTGAATTTGATTGGAATAATCCACTTTGGGAACAAAGGGCTGATATTCAGGAAGGATGTAGACACTTTGTCTTTGCTGAGGCTGTTTGGAAAAAGTAAACAGGCCAAAATAATCATAAATGGTTAATTTCTCCATGGTGATTCGAATTTGACCGCAGTATTCCGAGGACATCGTCCAGGAAATGGTTTCGGTATCGCGGGCACTCACTGGAATCATCAAAGAAAATTCTTTTCGGTTTTGATTTAAAATGTTTTCAATCTGTAGATTCACTTTAACGCGGGATAAGGGAAGAAAAAAACCATTGCGTATGGCAATCAGTACGGGAATTTGATCCCGTTTGGCTGCGGTCGACGATTCCAGCCTAAGATTGGCGGAAAGTTTTCGACTGGCAAGCAAAACCAGAATAAAAAGCAATACGGGTAAAAGCAGCGAAAACAACAGGGCCAAAAAGGAGAGATAATCGGAATAAAACAAATAGAATCCAAAGCTTACAAGCAGAATCAATATGTATGCAATCCGGCATTTTACCATAGCATAACCGCCTTTTCTCCGTGCCGTGAAATGCAGAAGCAACCATCCGCACGGGGGTTGGTTGATCTTTTATGGGTTACTGAGGGATGCTGGTTTCCAGAAGCAGTTTATCCAGGATGGAGCGGGCGTTCATATCATCCATCTTTGCCTGAGGCTGCAAAAGGATCCGGTGTTCGCAGACGTCGCAAAAGACCTGCTGGACGTCCTCGGGGATGACATAATTTCTCCCAAACAGGAAGGCGCATGCTTTGGCCATTTTAACGACAGCCAGGGTGCCGCGGGGGCTGACGCCCAACTGAATCATGGGATGACTGCGTGTAGCGCATATTAAAGACGTAACATACTGAAAAATTAGATCGCTGACAAAGATCTGGGAAACTGTGTCCTGCATCAACAGGAGATCCGATACCGATACCGCCTTTTGTATCGTTTCCATCGGATCTGAGGCGTGACGGCCTTTCAGTATATTAATCTCGCTTTGCCTGTCCGGATATCCCATCTTTAGACGGATCATGAAACGGTCCAACTGAGAATCGGGCAGCATCTGAGTGCCGGCTGAACCCATGGGATTTTGAGTTGCAATAACGGTATAGGGCTTTGGCGTTTCATGAGTGACCCCGTCCACCGTAATCTGTCCTTCCTCCATGACTTCCAATAAAGCGGATTGGGTCTTGCTGGAGGTGCGGTTGATTTCATCGGCCAAAAATAAATTACACATGGCGGCGCCGGGACGAAATTCAAACTGACCGGTTTTTTTATTGTAAAGATTAAATCCTGTCACATCAGAAGGCATAACATCCGGAGTGAATTGGATGCGCTTGTAATCCAAGGAAAGCGCTTTGGAAAAAGCCAGCGCCAGTGTCGTTTTACCCACGCCGGGAATATCCTCAATTAAGATATGCCCTTTGGCTAAAATAACCATTAGTATCTTTGCAATCACGTCGTCTTTCCCTATCACGACCTTGCGGACTTCATCGATAATGTCTTTTGATTGTTGCAGCATAGTATTATTCCCGTTCCTTTCATTCTGTCCACTCATAGTAATAACTTTTTTAATCATATAATGGTCACAAAAAAAATGCAATAAAGTTAAACAAATTGAAACCAAATTTTGTTTTTTATGTCCATAAGATTCCAATTGTTACAGAAGAAGGATAAAAGGCGGAGCAATCACCCCGCCTTTTATCCATGTCAGGCTATTTGCTGTTTTTGATTTTAAGATACGCCGTATCTAAAAATTCTTTTTGGCTGGCCTTGTCCATAAGCCGGTAATAAATAATCAGCTGTTTTTCATTTTTGGTCAGCTCATAGATCAGGCTGGAATTCTTGGAATGCCTTTTTTCAGAAGAGGATCCTTTCCCTGAGTCGCTTACCCTGGCGGTTGGACCAGCATCATCATCAAGGATATCGCTGTAGGTCACATTAAAAATTTTAGCCAGTTTAATAATCGTATTAATGTCTGGAGTGGTTTTAGCGGTTTCATAATAAGTGTAGGTAGAGCGGTCGATATTGAGTGCGTCGGCTACCTGCTGCTGTGTATAACCGCAATTTTCCCGCAGTCTTTTTAGTGTTTGTGACAACATGTGATATACCACCTCCCAAATTCGTTTTCGCGTTTGATGACAACACTTAAGGTATATCATGTATTATAGATAGAAAAATAATAACAGTGTGGAATTAGTGATCGATGTTCACTCAAAACTTGTAAGAATTTTGGGAAAATAAAAAAATTTGAAAATCCAGTCGGAAAGGCTTGACTATTTTTCTTCAGTTTTGTATAATATCTAAGCATAATATGCTACTGTGGCTCAGCAGGTAGAGCAGCTCACTCGTAATGAGCAGGTCGTCCGTTCGAATCGGATCAGTAGCTCCATGCGTAAAAACACAGAGAGCTTTTTGCCAAGGCCTCTGTGTTTTTTAGTATACCCTCCTTTGTATTGGCAATTCGCGGCAGCTTCAAGTGGGACCACTTGAAAAGAAAAGAGCCTTCGTTGGAAGGAAAAACAAGAGCAAAAAAGGGGTTTATGGGAATGTCTAAAAATCAGGGAAGTACATTGCAGAAGCGGGGACAATTTACCTCGTCGTTAGGATTTATTTTGGCTGCGGCGGGATCCGCCGTAGGATTGGGAAACCTTTGGAAGTTTCCCTATATTGCAGGATCAAGCGGCGGCGGCGTGTTTTTATTGTTTTATCTAATTTTTGTTTGCGTCTTAGGCTTGCCGATTCTGCTGACTGAAATGGCGATCGGACGTAAGACTCAGATCAGCGCGGTGGGCGCGTATAAGAAATTAAATAAGAAATGGACCTTTGTAGGAGTTCTCGGCGTGGTTTGCGCCTTTGTTATTCTTTCCTATTACAGCGTAATCGGAGGATGGGTGCTCAAATACATTGCCGGTTACGCCACAGGAGGCAATTTTGGCGCGGACACCAAACAATATTTTGATACCTTTGTGTCCAGCCCTGTGGAACCGGTGGTGTGGCATCTGATATTTATGCTGTTCTGCGCCGTGGTTGTAGTGGGCGGCGTGGCCAAGGGTATTGAAAAGGCCAGTAAAATCATGTTGCCGCTCCTTTTCCTGATGATTGTAGTAGTCGCTGTTCGTTCTGCGACTCTTCCCGGTGGAATGGAAGGGCTTAAATTCCTGTTTGTGCCCAATTTTAGCGCTCTGGATTCCTTTGAAAAAGTGGCCAACGCGATGGTCTCCGCTATGGGACAAGTATTTTTCAGTCTGAGCCTTGGAATGGGAATCACCATCACATATGGAAGCTATTTAAAACGGGACACCAATCTGTCCAAGGACGCTGTGGTAATCTCCGGATTGGATACGGTGATGGCTCTTCTCTCCGGCATTGCCATTATGCCCGCGGTATTTGCATTTGGTTTTAAACCGCAGGCGGGCCCTGGCTTGATTTTTGCCACCCTGCCGTCGGTATTTTCAGAGATGCCGCTGGGTGGGCTGTTTGGTCTGTTGTTCTTTATTCTGGTGTTTTTTGCCGCTGCAACCTCAGCCATCGCTTTACTGGAGGTGGTTTCCGCTTTTCTGATCGACAGTTTCCATTGGAGCAGGAAAAAAGCGACCATCTTAATGTCCTGTTTAATGGGAGCCATCGGCGCGGTTGCTTCTTTGTCTATGGGGGCGTTGTCTGGAGTCACCATTGCCAATATGAATATCTTTGATGCGATGGGCTATCTTACCGATAAAATTTTGATGCCGCTTGCCGCCTTGTTTATGTGTATTTTTGTCGGTCATGTTTGGGGAATTAAACCTGTGGTGGAGGAAATCGAGTTGGGATCCGCCGGGCCCTTCCGTTTGAGATGGATTTTTAGCATGATTCTGAAGTACATTGCGCCTGTGTTAATCTTGGTGATCTTTATTATGGGATTAATACCTGCCAAGTAATTATAGCCACGATTTCCTATCTAAAGTAAGCGGATAGGAGGAAACAAGATACTCTTTGAAAAACGAGCCGCCTGTTCACAAAAACAGGGCGGCTCGTTTTATTGTTTTGGTCAAGATAACCAATTATAAGGTTGAAAAATGCGGAAAAAGGGAGTATACTAGAAAACAAACGCAGAGACGATAAAAAGGGATATGTTTCTCTGCTTTTTTAACAGTTATTTCCTCTTATCGAAGGGAAGATTTCCTTTTTCTTTGCTTGAGATTGGAGAGGAAGAATGTTATAATATTAACAAGTGCTGTTAAAAAATTAACGGGTTGCACCGTAATCATGATGGAAGATAAGGGGCATGTATCATGGAAGTTATCGTATGCATCGGCAGTTCCTGTCATTTGAGAGGATCAAGGGATGTCATCCAGATTTTGGAGCGGGTGATTGCGCTCAACGGTTTGCGCGACCAGATTGAACTTAAGGGATCTTTTTGTATGGGAGAATGCAAGGGCGGCGTTTGTGTCAGTGTGGATGGAAAGCGTTTTTCTGTAACGCCGTCGGAAACCGAGGAGTTTTTTAATCGCGAAATTTTGGGGAGGATGTCGATATGAGCATTATCGGTCTAAAAAAGGCAAACTGCAAAAACTGCTATAAGTGCGTGAAGGTTTGTCCGGTAAAATCCATTAAAGTGGAAAACGAACAGGCCAAAATTATGGATAATTTTTGTATTTTATGCGGCAGATGTCTCTCGGAATGCCCACAGAATGCCAAAACGCTGCACAGCGATTTGGATAAGGTGAAGGGATTTCTCAAGGCAGGAGAGACTGTAGTGGTTTCCCTGGCGCCCGCTTACCCTGGATCCTTTGATTTTGAGACGCCGGGCCAACTGGTGACGGCTTTCCAAAAACTGGGCTTTGCCAAGGTTTCTGAAACCTCGGAGGGCGCGGCTTATGTTACCGCTGAATACGCGGCGCTGATTAAAGAAAATACGATGAAAAATATCATAACCACCTGTTGCCCCTCCATCAATCGTCTGGTGGAGCTGTATTATCCAGAGCTGGTGGATCAGATGGCTCCGGTTGTGTCTCCGATGATCGCTCATGCCCGCCTGCTTAAACAAAGCATCGGAAAAAATATTCGTGTTGTATTTGTGGGCCCCTGCATCTCCAAAAAGGATGAGGCGGCGGATATCCGTCATGACACAGACGTGGATGCGGTGCTAACGTTCGACGATGTGGCGGGCTGGCTCCACGACGAGGGAATCGTGGTATCTCAGTGTGAGGAAGGGACGTTCCTGAACGCCAGCTCCAAAATCGCGCGTATGTATTCGGTGACGAATGGTATCCTGGAGACTCTGAAGGCCTGTACAGAGGTAGAAAACTACCATTTGATGAGCGTGGACGGCGTGGCCGAGTGTATGGATCTGTTTGAGGCCATGAAGCGGGGCGACGTGGATCACTGCTTTATTGAGGTCAACGCATGCAGAGGGAGCTGCGTAAACGGTCCGGCCAAGGCAAAGGACAGCACTGCACGGTTTACCTCTGCGGTTAAGGTGGAACGATACGCCCGCAGCGACGCGGACTGTTATCCTGCCACACCTCAACCGCCAGCGCTGAGCAAAAAATTCTTCGATCGTTCGCCGCGTGAGGAGACTCCGGATGAAGCGGTTATCCGCAGCATCCTCAGTAAAATTGGCAAGGAAACTCCGGAGCAGGAACTTAACTGCGGCGCGTGCGGATATTCCTCCTGCCGGGAAAAGGCCATCGCGGTATACCAAAACCGCGCCGAGCTGACCATGTGTATGCCCTATATGAAAGAACGGGCGGAATCGCTCTCCAACTATGTGTTGTCTGAAACCCCTAATATCACAATCATTGTGGACAGCGATTTAAATATTATCGAGTTTAACGCGGCGGCGGAAGCCTGCTTTAAGATCAGCCGGAGAGAGGCGCTGGAGAAAGGGCTTTACGAGCTGATTGATGTTTCCGATTTCCAATTTGTCTTTGAAAGCAGGCAATCCATTACTGACAAAAAGGTGCATTACCGCGAATACAATATCACTACGCAACAGAGCATTATTTACATAGAAAAAGAAAACATCGCCATGGGTATCTTCAAAGATATTACCAAAGAGGAAAAGGAACTGGAAAGCCGCTATCATTTGCGGGTGGACACCATGGAGATGGCCCAGAAGGTCATCGACAAGCAGATGATTGCAGCCCAACAGATTGCCAGTCTGTTGGGAGAAACCACCGCCGAAACCAAAGTAACGCTGACTAAGCTAAAGAATATGATTGTATTTGATGGTGATGAAGAATGAAAATGCATGTTGATACGGCCTATCGAAGCCTGAATAAAAAGGGCGAAGAGCTGTGCGGGGATAAGGTCAAGATAACCCGCACCAAGGATTCCGTGATCTGTGTGCTGGCAGACGGTCTGGGTAGCGGCGTTAAAGCAAATATCCTGGCCACTTTGACCAGCACCATCATCTCCACAATGCTGGAGGAGGGCGCAACCGTGGAACAGGCGGTGGAGACTATCGTCAGCACTCTGCCGGTGTGCAACGTGAGAAAGCTGGCCTATTCCACCTTTAGCGTGCTGCAGGTGTTTGACAATGGGGACGCCTACCTGGTGGAGTTTGACAATCCCGCTTGCGTATTTGTGCGGGACGGAAAATTAATGGAACTGAATTCGGAATATAAGGAATATGCCGGCAAGACGGTATATGAAAGCCGGTTTACCGTGCAGCCGGGGGATGTTCTGTGTCTGGTGAGCGACGGCGTCATTTATGCCGGAGTAGGAAAGCTTTTGAATTTTGGCTGGACTTGGGACAATGTAGCGGCTTGGATGGTAAAGGCCTGTGCAAAGGAAAAGTCAGCCCAGCGGCTGGCAGTTTCTCTTTCTCAAGCGGTCAATGAGCTGTATATGGAGAAACCAGGGGACGATTCCACGGTATTGGTTGCAAGAATTGCCCCCCGGTGCGTGGTCAATATGCTGGCCGGGCCGCCCAAACATAAAGAGGACGACGCCAAAATGGTACGCGACTTTATGACCACGCCGGGAAAAAAGATGATCTGCGGTGGAACCAGCGCCAATATCGTGGGAAGGATTCTCAATCGAAAGGTGGAAACTTCCCTCAATTATATAGATCCTCTGATTCCTCCCACCGCCTCCATTGAGGGGATTGATTTGGTTACCGAAGGGGTGCTAACCCTGAGCAGGGCGCTGGAGATTATGCGGGATTATATCCAGCATCAGACGGATACTCTTTATTTTCATAAGTTGGACGAAAAAAACGGTGCCGCCCAGATAGCCAAGCTGCTGTTGGAGGACTGCACCAGTTTTCATGTTTTTGTGGGAACCGCGATTAATCCCGCGCACCAAAACCCGGGCCTTCCCTCGGATCTGAGCATCAAGTTGAAGCTGATTGACGAATTGTGTGCCTTAATGGATAAGATGGGCAAACGAGTGGAGAAAACCTATTACTAAAGGAGAATTTTTGCATGCAATACGATAACGACGCGAAACAAATGAAATTTGAGGTGCTCAGACGGGTGGCGCAGCTCGCCTATATGGGAGAGCTGGAGGAAAACATCGACGGCCTTCCTTATGATATCATTCCCGGAAATGAGGCGCGGTTTCGATGCTGTGTTTATCGAGAGCGGGAGATCATCCGGGAGCGGGTGACGTTGGCGCAGGGCAAAAATCTTCCCAACGGATTCGATCAGGCCCAGGGGGTAGTCACTGTGTTGCCGGCTGCCTGCGAGGGATGTCCAATCAATCGCTTTACCGTCACAGAAAACTGCCAGCGTTGTATGGCAAAAAAGTGTGTGGCCGCTTGTCCATTTGGCGCTATCTCTGTAACAGGTAAGGGCGCGTATATCGATCCCGCCAAATGTAAAGAGTGCGGGCGCTGCGCTTCGGCCTGTCCCTACAACGCGATTTCAGATACCATGCGTCCTTGTTTACGGTCTTGTCCGGTGGATGCCATCACTATGGACGCAAGCAAGCAGGCCAGCATCAAATACGACCGTTGCATCGGCTGCGGCGCCTGCACCATGGATTGTCCTTTTGGAGCGATCTCCGATCGGTCTTATATAGTCAATGTAATTAAAGAGATTCAGGGAAAGAAAAAGGTATTTGCCATGTTTGCGCCGGCCATCGAAGGACAGTTCGGTGACGCTACGGTGGGAATGCTGAAAAACGCCATCCGCAAACTGGGATTTGACGGGGTATTTGAAGTGGCCCTTGGCGCAGACGCAGTGGCTCAGCATGAAGCCCAAGAGCTGAAGCATGCGGTGGAAAACGGTTCCAAACTGACCACCTCTTGCTGCCCGGCCTTTGTTGCTATGATCGAAAAGCATTTTCCGCGGCTGCTGCCCAATATGTCCCACACGGTTTCTCCCATGACGGCTACCGCCCGTTATATCCGCGAGGAACACCCTGGTTCCCTGGTCGTTTTTATCGGTCCGTGTATTGCAAAAAAACAGGAGATCACGCGCGTGCAGGACAGTGCTGATTTTGTCATTACGTTAGAGGAGCTTGCCGCGATGTTTGCGGCCCAAAGCATCAATCCCAATGAGATGGCGGATAATGAACAGGACGGCAGCGTTTATGGCAAAGGCTTCGCGCAAAGCGGCGGCGTTTCCGGTGCGGTTATGCGGGTATTGGAGGAGGAAGGCTGCGATCTTTCCATCTCCTGTAAGAAATGTACCGGAGCCAAGGAATGCAAGAAGGCTCTGATGATTCTCAATGCCGGTCGTCTGCCTGAGAATATGATTGAGGGCATGGCTTGTGAAGGCGGCTGTATTGACGGCCCAGCTTCTATTTTGTCTCATCAGCGAATCGTGAAAAACCGGGATAAGCTGCTGAAAAATGCGGATCAGCGTTCCATTACGGAGAATCTTTACAATCACGAATTTTCCAGAATCAAAATGGAATAATAAGTGGCGATGGAAAAGGGCGTCTTTGTATGTCTACAGTTTGGACGATCTGGTTTGAAAGACCGATCCTTTTGCAGATACAAGAGAAATAGAACGGTTGCTTCGAACGACGGATTTGTTTTGGAGTGATCCATACGAACAAAGGGGTTGGGGCGCTGTACCCACCCCTTTGTACTTTTTTGAAGAGAAAACCATTCATTCAAGGAACGATAGGAGGTATTCAAATGAAGGAAAAGAGAGTATGCGAATCCAGAACGGAGCAGGTTCATCTGGTACGCAATACCCACATCAACGGGAATAAGCGGTTGTTCGGAGGTTGTCTGATGCAGTGGATCGACACGGTTGGAGGCGTGGTTGCTCGCCGTCATTCCGGCAGAGCGATTACCACGGCCTGTGTGGATAACCTGCAATTTCGGGCTGCGGTGGTCATCAACAGCACAGTAGTGCTCATTGGAAAAATGACTTATGTGGGCAATACCTCTATGGAAGTGAGGGTAGATACCTTTGTGGAAAGTCTGGAAGGGGTTCGGGAGCTGGTCAATACCGCTTATCTGGTTTTTGTAGCGCTGGATGAGAATGGGAGACCTGTTCCGGTTCCTGGTTTGCAGATAGAGAACGAACAGGAACGCGTGGAATTCGAGAATGGAGCCCGCCGCCAGCAGTTAAGAAAGGAACGAAGAAATCAGGGCTATTAAGCGCCGTTTGAATATTTTTCTGTAATTATCCATTAACCAGGAGAGGGAAAAATGGGGCGGTTTGCGTTTCCTATTTGCTGTATCGCTGTGGGCCGAAAATTTACGATTGGATTGGTGAAGGAATATGACGAATCAGGAAATCGTACGTATTGCTATGGAGCAATCGGCGATTGACCTTCATTGCAACGCAGAGGATCTTAATTCTGGACACAACCGGGTGGTGATTTCTCAAACAGACCGCCGAGCCAGGCGCTACCTTGATTTGCCGTTTTTCTGCAACCTAGTGTCCTATGGCAAAAATATCGTTGCATCAGTGATTCCGGAAATTATGGGCTTTGTGAAGGATTATATCAATCGTTACCCCATCGAGCATTGTTTTGAAACGCCGAATATACATCGGTTAAGCCGGGAGTTTGAAAAATATGGGAAAAGTGTCTGCTTTATGGCGGAATATTTTTTGCCGGATGTGCAGCTTCAAAAGCCGCTTCCGTGTGCGTATCCCATAAGGGTCCTTGGCTCTTCTGAATTTTCCGGCTGCTATACAAAAGAATGGGCAAACGCTTTGTGTGAAAAAAGAAAACAGCTGGATCGGCTGGCGGTGGCCGCCTATGATGGGGAGCGTATGGTGGGGATGGCAGGGGCTTCGTCCGACTGTGAAACCATGTGGCAGATTGGAATTGATGTGCTGCCGGAATACAGGAATCAAGGGATCGCCGCTGCGCTGACCAGTCGATTGTCAGCAGAAATATTACAGCGGGGGATCGTTCCCTTTTATTGCGCCGCCTGGTCCAATCTGGCTTCGGTGCGTAATGCCATCAGAAGCGGCTTCCGTCCGGCTTGGGTAGAACTAACCGCGATTGAATCTGAAAAAGCGGTTGCCTTGATTGACGGACCGGCCGCCAAACAAGAGGAACGATTTGAGAAGGGCGATTGATGGGTGTTGCGATTGGTAAGAAGCAGGAAGGCGTTTTGAAAGAATAAGATGGTATATATGGCTTTCCGCATGGGCATATGATCCAAAGGGAAATCCGTCGATTCGGTTCTATAACAATTTCTTACCAGATAATCGATAAAAAATTGTAAACTTTCGGTAGTCTCCTACAAATTTAGAGCAAGGTATGTTATAATATTTTAGTCAGCAAGTTACCTTAGCTTTGGGAGGTTGCCAATGAAAGGAAGAAAAAAGGCGGCTGTGTTGCTGCTGGCGGCGGTTATGCTGTTGTCCGTAGCGTCCTGCCGCGCCAATATACCAGTTGGAGAAGAAACCAGCAATGTTACAGAAAGTTCTCAATCTTCTTCTCGGACAGAACGAGATAAAATAGAAGCGGTATCTTCTTCTGCGTCTTCACAGGAGAGCTCCTCGGACTCCTCCCAGGAGGCAAGCGAGCCGGACGACGATGTGACGGAGTCGCTGCCCGATTTACAGGCGCCTCCGGTCGGCGGGGAATCTTCTTCCCAGGTGGTACAAAGCGCGGGAGAGGAAAGCTCGAGTTCGCAAAGCGTCCAAGCTACCGTTACTTATCAGCCCGGGACTTTGGGGTACTATCCTGCTCTTATTCAGTATGAGCCTGCCTATGACCGGCTGACCAGAGATCAGAAAACCGCTTACCGGGCGATATCTACTGCGGTTTCCTACATGAAAACCGGTAAGTTTTATTTTAATCCTGAAAATTTAAATCGACAGGGAGTTACGCTGACCCGGTCTGAGGTGCTCTTGGCGTACAGTGCGGTAATGTCCGATCATCCGGAATATTTTTGGATGTCCAAAACATATGTAACCAATAAACAGGACTGCGTCTATATGGAATGCACCTACAATTGTACCCTGGCGCAAAAGGTGCAGAAGCAAACGCAGATCCGTCAACAGCTCAATATATTTTTATCGGGACTGACCGGCAATATGAGCCAATTGGCGCTGGAAAAAGCCGCGCATGATTTTGTAGTTTCCAGGACTTCTTATGGATATGGCAGCGCCTCGCCCAGCAATGTGGATTCGGATGCGTATAATATATATGGGGGACTGGTGAGCGGGTCCGCAGTCTGTGAAGGATATGCCCGTTCGATTCAGTATCTGTGCACACAGGTTGGACTGGAATGTGTTCTCCAGCGAGGCACCGCAGTAAGCAATGTGGGGCAAGGACGGGTGGACCATATGTGGAATGCAGTGAAAATCGATGGGAATTGGTATCAACTGGACGCCACATGGGACGACCCTGTGTACAGCAACGGCGTGCAGCGGATCAACTATGACTACTTTAATCTTACCAAACAGCAGATACAGTCCGATGGAGGGCGTTCACGCACCTTCTATGCTCTGGCGGGTCAGTCCAATCAGTCGGAGCTCAGCAACTTTTCTTTGCCGGAGTGCAGTGCCACAGCCGCCAGCTATACTGGAAATGCCTGGGCTTTTGTGCATTCAGGAGAATCGGTGGGCGCCGTTGTCAATCAGGCTATTTTAGAGGCGCAAAGCCGGGGGCGTAACAATGTGGAGATATTCCTGGATAATAGCGCCGGCAGCACATTTGCAAACAGCGTCTATGGATGTGTAAATACCAACTGGATTGTGAATACGGGGATCACCCATCTTACCTGTACCGGTTTGGGAAGCTATGTAAGGGTATCCTGGTAATGCATACGAAAAATGAGAGGTAAAAGCAAAACGTCCAAAAAGGACGCAGGCTTTTACCTCTTTTTCTGTTATTTGCATATTGTCAAGCGTTTGACAAAGTGCAACAATATGTTATACTAAATTTGTCGTTAATAGAAAATCTTTATAATCAAAAAAATAGAATAAACGGCAACATAAAACGAGGTGAAATGGAATGCTGGAATTGCAAAATATTTCTGTTTGTGTGGAAAGCAGCCGGGAAATACTGAAGAATATTAACTTTACATTGGACGATTCCAAATTTATTGTGATAACAGGTCCCAACGGGGGAGGAAAATCCACATTGGCCAAGGTGATAGCTGGAATTCTTCCGCCTACCTCCGGAAAAATTTTACTGGACGGCAAAGATATTACCAATAGCTCTATTACAGAACGGGCCAAGTTGGGAATAGGATTTGCCTTTCAACAGCCGGTGCGTTTTAAAGGGATTACAGTTCGAGACTTGATTACATTAGCTGCTGGAGTTCCTCTGGAAGAATCGCAGGCCCGCTCTTATCTGCGGGACGTGGGATTGTGTGCGAGGGAATACATCGACCGAGAGGTTAACGCCAGCCTGTCCGGTGGGGAAATGAAGCGTATCGAAATTGCGATGGTAATGGCCAGAAAGACCAAGCTGACCATTTTTGATGAGCCGGAAGCGGGAATTGATTTATGGAGCTTTCAAAACCTTATTAATGTCTTTAAACAGCTCCGCAGCGAGATCCAGGGCACGGTATTGATTATTTCTCATCAGGAGAGAATCCTGGATATTGCGGATGAAATTATTGTTCTCTCCGGCGGGGAAGTGACTGCCCGCGGGGCAAAAAACGGCATTCTACCTGAGTTGCTTCGTATAGATGGGGAATGCAACTTCTGTTGTGAGGAGGCGAAACTGTCATGAAAGGCGTAACCAAAAAGCTGTTGGAATTGGTATCCGATCTGGTGGGAGATCCCAAGGGCGCCTTTAATATCCGGGAGGATGGCCAGTGCGCAGGAAGGCAATCTACGGAGAACATTCAAATCAACACCAAAAAGGATCAGCCTGGTATTGATATCATTGTGCAGCCGGATACCAAGGGAGAAACGATTTACATTCCCGCCTGTATTACGCACAGCGATGTGGACGACCTGGTATATAACGACTTTTATATTGGAGACGGCGCTGAGGTGACGATAGTCGCAGGATGCGGCGTTCATACGGAAGGGGAGGAAAGCTCTCAGCACAATGGCGTTCATCGTTTTTTTATCGGCAAGAACGCCCGGGTGCTCTATTTGGAAAAACACATCGGAATTGGTGAGGGGACCGGAAAACGGATCATTAATCCCAAGACCTATGTGGAAATAGAAGATGGCGGATATATGGAGATGAATTCCACTCAAATTGAAGGGGTGGATTCCACCAACCGCTTTACCAAAGCGGCGCTGAAGCAGCGGGCGAAATTGGTAGTGAAAGAAAAGATTATGACCCACGATGACCAGACGGCGGAAACCAACTTTGAGGTGGATTTAAACGGAGAGGATTCCGGCGCCGACTTGATTTCCCGTTCTGTGGCGAAGGATCGTTCCCGGCAGATGTTCCGGTCGAGAATCAATGGCAACACCCGCTGTACCGGCCACTCGGAATGCGATGCCATTATTATGGATCAGGGAGTGGTAAGCGCGATTCCTGAACTGACTGCTAATCATGTGGATTCCGCGTTGATTCATGAAGCGGCTATTGGAAAAATTGCAGGTGAGCAACTGATTAAGCTAATGACCTTAGGCCTTACCGATGAGCAGGCTGAGGCAAAAATCATCGAAGGTTTTTTAAAATGAAAAAAGCCTCCACGCGCTGGTGGACAGCTCCAGACTGTGCTGCCTAGTACGGGGAGGTTTTTCTATTTTGATTACTATGTTTTTCCATTGACCTTATCATTAGGACATCACGAGAGGTTTTACAGGTTGGATTCAAGAAAGAAGGGGTAAACGTGAAAGTAAAACAAGCCATTGAGGAAAGACGAAGCATCCGCAAATTTAGTCCCGATCCCATAGATCGGAAAACCTTAGAGGACATTTTGCAATGTGCGCTGGAGGCTCCTTCCGCCAAAAATCGGCAGCCCTGGAGATTTGTGGTGATTGCTGGGACGGAAAAAAGCCGGATGCTGGAGGCGATGCGAACGGGGATTGAGATGGAGCGAAAAGGGACAGGCCTTCTTCCCGGCAGTCTGCGTTTTTTATCGGGTGCAGAATATACCATGCGCATTATGGAGCAGGCGCCGGTGACGATTTTTGTTCTCAATGCCGGGTCGGATTGTTTGGGACAACAGATGTCCGCAGAGGATCAGTTCTTCGAGATGGCAAACCTGCAATCCATTGGAGCGTCCATCGAAAATTTATTACTGGCCGCCCAGGAGAAAGGGATTGGAAGTCTTTGGATCTGCGATATCTTTTTTGCCTATCGGGAGTTGCAGGCGTTTCTGGAAACGAATCATCAGCTAGTAGCGGCGGTCGCTCTGGGAGTTCCTCGGGAATCCCCCAGACGCAGGCCCAGAAAAGCGCTCTCCCAAGTTGTAGATTGGAGAATGGGAGACTTATTATAATGGTTAAACGGCAATCCGATAGCGCCAAATGTAATTTTAACATTGAAAAAAGTCCGCCTTTTTAGGCGGACTTTTTTCATGGAATAAAAAATCAATGAAGTGTGTCGATATCCACCTTTGGCGAATGGAAGCCGGGCCATTTGGCAACGTCATGCGTATCCCTTGGCGCATCAAGATGGGTGAGCTGGTCGCCGCTCAAATGTTGAGTGGCTCCGGTCTGTTTCATATGGGAGATTAATAAGCTGCGAAAATGCAGCAAAGTCTGCTGATATTCCGGTAAGACGGCCAGATTATGCTGTTCGTAGGGATCGCTTTTTAAGTCGAACAGCAATTCTGCACCGCCAAAAGCCGTCCATAAGTACTTTTTATATCCATCCATTACGCAGAAATAATTATTTTCCACATTACCGTAGAAAATTTCTTCCCGTGTATCCTGTAGATGTTCCAGAAGGTTGACCCCGTCGGCTTCTTTGGGAACCGGAATTCCGGCCATAGAGAGAATTGTGGGGAAGATGTCGGCTATTTCCACCAATCTTTCGCAACGTTTTCCAGACATATCGTGAATCCTGCCGGCCGCCATAGGAGGACGGATGATAAGAGGAACATGGGAAGCGCCCTCCTGAAACAAAAATTTGGCGCCCATATGATGATCCCCCAGCATTTCCCCATGGTCAGAGGTAAAGATGATCCATGTATTTTCCAGCAATCCAAGCTCTCGCACCCGGGCAAACAGCAGGCCCAGCGAATAATCCACCTGAGTGATGAGGGCGTAATAAGCCCGGCGGATTTTCCTCATCTGACGCAGGGAGAACCGGTGGGCATTGTTGAGGCAGTAAGTAACCCGGAGGTATCCCTTCGGCATGGCGTCGATCTCTTCAGACCAGTCTCCTAACACAGGGTCGGGGATATCCTCATCTTCATAAAGGGCCCAGTAGTTGAAACAGGGATCCAATGGGGGATGAGGTTTTGTAAAGCTTGTCCACAAGAAAAAGGGGCGTGTGGGATCACGGGTCTCCAAGAAGTCAATGGAATGTTTGACCGTCCATTGTGTGATGCTGTTGGATTCATGAACTGTGGAAATAACAGGTTCCACTTCGTTTTCTCCATTTCCGTGATCCTTGGGAATGCCTAGTTCGGGGTGCTTCGCCATCTCCCGGTAATAGTTAAGATCCAAATCGATGTGTTCGAAGCCATAATTGGCCCAAGTGGGTTCAAAGTGCATCTTTCCAACCCCTCTGGTCTGGTAACCGTTTTGGGTCAGTAAATAGGGGAGGGTTTCTTTTTGCGTACGCATTGGCAGTTTGTCGCCAAAATTGCCCACACAGCCGGTGGTATAAGCCCTCTTTCCGGTCATAATGGTGGCGCGGGAGGGCATGCAAATGGGACAATCGGCATAGCAGCGGGTGAAGGCGGTGCCTTCGTCGGTCAGCCAGTTGAGGTGAGGAGTGAAGATGTGGTCATTACCCAGCGCGGCGATGGTGTCAAACCGTTGTTGGTCGGTGGTAATTAGGAGGATATTGGGTTGGTTCATTGGATAAGCTCCTTTCTATATGGATTGAATGGGGACATAGGATGCGAAATAGTTTCACATTAGTCAGACAAACGACAAAAAGAGATAACCTTTCGGAACGCTTTATCTTTTGATGATGGAGACTGCATAGAAATTAAGCTTGCTGATTGAGCCGGTCCAAAATCATATGGGCGCACTGATAGACGTTTCCGCCTCCCAGGGTGAGGATTAGGTCGCCGGAGCTTGCCTGCTTGGAAACATAGTCGGCAATCTCCTCAAAGGTTTCAAACCAAACGCTTCCGGGGACCTTTTCCGCCAAATCTTTGGCGTAGATGTTGTAGGTATTGGTTTCCCGGACCGGCAGAATCTCTGAAATGACGGCGTGATCCGGAATGGACAAAGCCTGTGCGAAATCATGTAACAAAAGAAAAGTGCGGGAAAAGGTGTGGGGCTGGAACACCGCCCATACCTGCTGAAATCCCATTTCCATAGCGGCGGATAACGTTGCTTTGAGTTCGGTGGGATGATGAGCAAAATCGTCCGCGACCGTGATCCCTTGAGGATTCCCTAAAATCTCAAATCGACGATGAACCCCAGTGAATTGATGCAGGCTAAAGGCAATGTCCTCCGGCTTTACACCCAGATAATGAGCGGCGGCGGCGGCGGCCAGCGCGTTATAGATGTTATGTTTGCCTGGTACGCTCAGGCTGATTTTAGTCAGAGGCCGCCCTTGATACAGTAGGGTAAAGTGCTCCTGTACGCCGGCGCTAGCAGAGATCTCCGCTGCCTGATAGTCGTTGTGTTCGCCCATACCATAGGTGATGATGGGCAGTTCGACGCCTTCCACTGCTTTCAATGCGTTGGTATCGTCGCCGTTGACGATCAGGGCGCGGGTGGTCTGACTGGCAAATTGATGAAACGAGCGGATGATATTTGAAAGATCTCCGAAATAATCCAGGTGATCGGCATCCACATTAAGGATCACCGAAACAGCGGGGGTCAGTTGCAAAAAAGTATCTACATATTCACAGGCCTCGCAAACCATGGTTTGCGAGGCGCCCACTCGGCCGTTTCCACCAATAAAGGGCAGCTTGCCACCGATGATAGCGGTAGGGTCTTTTCCTCCGTTAATAAGGATCTGGGTCAACATAGCGGTTGTACTGGTTTTTCCATGAGTTCCGGATACCGCAATAGAATGGCTGTATCGTCGTGCAACCATACCCAGCATTACGCTGCGTTCAATGGCAGGAATTCCCTGCTCTTGGGCAGCTATCAGCTCCGGGTTATCCTGTTTGACGGCGGCGGTGTACACCACAAGCTGAGCTCCCTGTATATTCTCCTTTTTGTGTCCCATAGAGACGGGAATTCCGTAAGAGCGGATGCGCTGTAGGGTATCGGATTCAAACACGTCGGAGCCAGTGATGGAAAAGCCTTTGCTGTGTAAAATTTCCGCCATTGGGCACATGCCGGATCCGCCGATACCGATCATATGGATTCGGTTGATCTGATCCAAAATATCTTGATGTTGACTCAAAAACAGTCACTCCCTGTTGTGATTTATAAACCTTATATCCAGAAAAGGCGTTTGAGAAACCGAATCCCTGGGATCAAGGGAATCATCCTCAATTTTCATGGTTGGGTTGGATTTTCCAGAAGGCTATTTCTATTATATTGCCTACATCTTAAAAAATAAACACTATTTGCCATTTTTTTTGGGATCTTTCCGGGATTGTCCCATTTTCCGTAGGCACAAGGATTTGAATTCTTCCATACTATGAGGTAGGATCAACATCTTATGGGGGTAACTATTATGGTTCAGATAAACACATTTGGGGTAATAGGGGGGGACAAAAGGCAGATCGCTATGGCGGAATCCATCGCGGAGGACGGGTACACCGTGTTTGCGGCCGGAATGGAACAAGCCCAGTTCCTTCACGGGATACAAAAGGCCACGTTAGAGGAGACCATTGAAAATAGCGAAGCAATTATTCTGCCCTTGCCTGCAACAGTGGATAAGAAAACCTTAAACGCTCCATTTTCTGCTGCGAGGATTGTATTGGATGAGGAATTTGCAAAAATGCTTATGAAAAAGAAGGTTTTTTGCGGAATGGCGTCCCAGTTGGCAAAGACATGTGATGTGTGGAAGCAGATCCATGTTTCCGACTATTTTGACCGGGAGGAGTTTACGGTGAAGAATGCGGTGCCGACTTCGGAAGGAGCCATTGAAATTGCCATGCGGGAATATCCAGGTACCATCAACGGTTCCAAATGCCTGGTTGCCGGCTTTGGCCGTATTGGCAAGGTGCTCAGCCGAATGCTGTCCGGATTGGGCGCCAATGTCACGGTGAGCGCGCGGAAACCTCAGGATCTGGCTTGGATTGAGCTGGACGGATACCGACCGGTGCCAACTGCTAAATTGTGTGATACCAAAGGATACGATATTATCTTCAATACCGTGCCGGCAATGGTTTTTGACGCTCACACTTTGGCGCGTACCGCTGGGGACGCTTTGGTGATTGATTTGGCGTCCGCGCCGGGAGGCGTGGATTTTGAAGCCGCAAAGAGACTGGGAATCCAAGCGATACAGGCATTGTCGCTGCCAGGAAAAGTGGCGCCCAAAGCGGCGGGAGAAATTATTAAGACTACCATCTATAACATGATTGAGGAGGGAGTACAATGAGCGATGTGACCATTGGATACGCTCTATGCGGCTCTTTTTGTACATTTCGGAAATCCATTGAACAGATGAAAAGGCTGGTGGAACTGGGATATCGTGTTCTTCCGGTGATGTCTCAAAACGCCTATTCCACGGATACCAGATTCGGAAAAGCGGAAGACTTTATCAAAGAAGTTGAGGAAATCTGCGGCAATCCCATCATTCATACCATCGTCCAGGCAGAACCGATCGGTCCGAAAAAGATGATGGATATTTTGGTTATTTCCCCTTGTACAGGGAACACCCTAGCTAAATTGAGCAATGGGATTACGGACACATCGGTAACCATGGCTGCCAAGTCTCATCTGAGGATTGGCCGTCCAGTACTTTTGGCGATGGCCAGCAACGACGGCCTGGGGGCCTCGGCGCAAAACATAGGAAAGTTAATCAACACCAAACACATCTTTTTTGTGCCGTTCTCCCAGGACGATTGTCAAAAAAAACCCAACTCACTGGTTGCTCATTTCGATCTGTTACCGGAAGCCGTGGCAGCCGCGCTGTTGGGCGATCAAATACAACCCGTGGTCCGTTAAAACTTTTCGCAGCTTCCAATAAAAATAGATTTGCAGCCAGTAAAAATACGAGAGTGCACCGGCAGATGACGCGGACAGCGGGTCATACTGTTGACCAGTAAGGGGTTGTTGGGGACTAATGCAAATGTTCGATTTGCATTAGTCCGTTTTCCTTTCCTTGCGCTTTTTCTGAGAATCGTTTACAATAGAATCATAAGGAAAAAGTGAGTGAGGAGTGAACATCGTGAAATATTGTCCATCCTGTCAAAGAGTGGTTGAACAGGACATAGAACGTTGTCCGGTTTGCCATAAACAATTAAGAAGAAAAATTGAGGATACCGATCCGGTGTTTCTGTTGGAAACCAGTATATTGGAATCAGAACGTTTGGAAGCGGCTATGGAGGATGAGGGAATCCCCTTTGCTAGTCGGACCCCGAAAAAGGAGCCTTCTGCCACAATCATCACGGGAAATAAAAACGCGAGCATCAACGTTTACGTTCCCTTTCACGCGCTGGAACGGGCGCGGGATCTGGCCATTGGAATTGGTATTTTGAATTTAGAGCAAAAAGAGGAGACTTTATCAGAGGATAAATCGGAAAGCGCTTCTGCGGAAGCTGTAACCACTGAGGATGCAACCCAAGAGATGAGCCGGGGCAAGCGCCTGTTCGTGCGAATCTTTTCTGTTATTCTCTTTATTTTAGTGGTATGGGGAGTAGTGGCCGGCACCGATTTTGTCATGAATTTCATCAAAGGACTGTGGTAATTGGCGGAAAGACTTTGTAGTTTGAGAAGCGCTATAAATTTCTAGGTATAATGCGGAGAGGTTTTTCATAAATTATGGAGAGAGTTTGATTGGTAAGCACATATAACACAAAAGTATGAAAAAATCATGTCTTGTATTTAAAAATAAAAAATTTTTACATGTTTGTGATTTACATCATTGCCGCTTTTTGCTATAATAAATACGAATTTATCATTTGAGGAGGTAATTTTCATGGAACAAAAGAATAACGGCAAGGCAATCGCTTCCCTGGTACTGGGTATCGCTGGTCTGGTGCTTTCTATCTTTGCTGGAATGGCATTCTATGGATGGATTGGCACTATTTGTGGTATCGTTGGTTTGATCCTTGGTATCATGTCCAAAAAAGAGAATCCTTCTACCATGGCTACCGCGGGTATTGTTCTCTCCATCATTGCCTTGGCTTGGGGCATCGTTGCCACCATCGCCTGCTATGCTTGTGCAGCGGCGATTCTCAGTGCAGCTAACGGACTGAGCTAAACGCAAAATCGTATATGACTTTGATATAAGCAATCGGCGGAAAGCTCCGCTGGTTGCTTATATTTCTTTAAAGGAAGTGTTTGCTTATTTTACCATATATTGATCTCTTTGGATTCCGTGTAGCGACTTATGGATTGTTGATCCTAGTGGGTGCGATTTTGGGAATCGTCGTTGCACTGCTGCGCGCCAAGCGCTACCATCAGAAAAAAGAGGACGTGCTGTTCTGCGCTCTGTTTGCCGGAATCGGCGTAGCAGTGGGAGCCAAACTGTTATATCTCGTCACTATTTTACCGGATCTGATTCAAAATTGGAATACATTAATGGCTGATCCCGCATATCTGACGTCTATTATTACCGGAGGTTTTGTCTTTTACGGAGGGTTAATCGGCGCTGTTCTTATGCTGTTGGTTTATTGTAAGCGGTATAAGATTGATACGTTATCCATACTCGATCTGTTTGCTCCTGCAATCCCCCTCATTCACGCGATAGGGCGGCTGGGGTGTTTCAGCGCGGGTTGCTGTTATGGCAGGCCGGCAGAGCCTCCTTGGGGGATGCTATTTCCCAATTCCGTGGCGGGCCCTCAGGATGTTCCATTGCTGCCTGTACAGCTTTATGAGAGCGTCCTGAATTTGTTGCTGTTTGCAGGACTGCTTTTGTTGTCCCATAAGGTGACGAAACGGGGCGCGCTCATTGGCTGCTATCTTATTAGCTATGCGGCGATCCGTTTTGTGCTGGAGTTTTTTCGTTATGACTATGTGCGCGGTTTTTTATTTGGGATTTCTACTTCCCAATGGATTAGTATTTTGCTGCTCCCATTGGGATTGCTGCTGGTTGCGCTGCCAAAGAACAGCAGGCTGTTTTTGCTGATGGATTTTTCAACGAAAAATCCATCAGCAGAGAAATAAAAGAAGCGGGCCTTACCAACAGGCCTGCTTCTTTCATGTTTGGAAAAAAATATAGATTGCGCTATAATAGAAACAGAAAAGGGATCAATTCTCCCGATTGCGGGAATTGAGTTTGCGATTTCCCATCAGAGGAAGGAGAATACGCCATGGGGCATTGGAAAAAAAGCATACGACATATAAGCAACGACCTTACGGCATTTTTAAAATGGTCGGCCTGCGCTTGCGTGATTGGGACCATAATGGGGGGATTGGGCGCCTTATTTCATATTTGTATGGAATTTGCAAACAAATCGCAATTACAATACCAATGGCTGCTGTGGCTGCTGCCCCTGGGAGGCGCTGTCATTGCATTGTTGTATCGGGTGTGCGGCATGGAGCAGGATCAAGGTACCAATTTGGTCATAACGTCGGTGCGCTCTACCGAGAGGATTTCCATTAAAACAGCGCCTTTGATTTTTGTAAGCACATTTCTCACTCATCTGCTGGGCGGGTCTTCGGGCAGAGAGGGGGCGGCCTTGCAGATGGGAGGAAGTGTTGCCGCTCAAATTGGGCGATGGCTGCATTTGGATGAAAAGGACGAACGCGTTATTATTATGTGTGGGATGAGCGCGGCCTTTTCGGCGTTGTTTGGCGCCCCTATGACTGCGGCAATTTTCTCTATGGAGGTTATCAGCGTAGGGGTTATGTATTATGCGGCGATTGTACCCTGTGTACTGGCAGCGGTAATCGGGTTTTCCATTGCCCATGCGTTCGGCATTTCAGCCACCGCTTTTTCTATTACTGGTATCCCGGAAGTAGGGATCGTATCCATTGGACAGGTGGTGGTATTGGCGGCCTTATGCGCAGGAATCAGCGTAGTTTTTTGTAAATGGATGCACTTTATCGGCAGTTGGTATCACAAGCTGATTCCGGACAGCGTTCTGCGGGCAGTGGTTGGAGGCGTGTTGGTGGTTGCGTTGTCGTATCTTTTTGGTACGAGAGACTATAACGGGGCGGGCATGGCTGTTATTGAAAATGCCATGAACGGTTGGGCTCGTCCGGAGGCCTTTTTATTAAAAATGTTGTTTACCGCATTAACCCTAGGGGCCGGATTTAAAGGAGGAGAAATTGTGCCTACTTTTTTTGTGGGCGCTACCTTTGGTTGTGTGGCAGGGGAACTGTTAGGATTAAGTCCATCCTTTGGAGCTGCGATTGGGCTGGTTGCTTTGTTCTGCGGCGTGGTCAACTGCCCGGTGACTTCCTTGATTCTCAGCGTGGAGCTGTTTGGCGACAAAGGCCTGCTGCTGTTCGGCATTGCCTGCGCGGTGAGCTATATGCTATCCGGGTATTATGGATTATATAGCGGGCAGAAAATATTATACTCTAAAATAAAGCCGGAGTTTGTCAACTGGAATAGCAAATAGGGAATCTGGATGTGTTGCCGGACAAAAACTCCTCTGTTTTAGTTGCAAAGAGATAGAGGATCCGATCAATGTATTCGGAAATCCCTCGCGCATTTTTTCGGTAAAGTGTTGGATCATATAAGAGCACAGGTTAAAAAGGCCAAAAGGAATGGGGGCATTTGATAGAGTGCGTTCCTCAATTGATAAAAAATCAAATATAAAAGGAGGAAATCTCCATGAAATTTGTCATCTCATACAGCTTTGGCAAGGACAGCACATTGGCTCTTCACCGCATGATAGAACAAGGGCATACCCCGGTAGGACTTTTGGTTATGGTCAATTCGCAGCAGGACCGCTCTTGGTTTCACGGAGTGGACCGCATGCTAATGGAGCAAATCGGACAGGCTCTGCGGCTTCCCTTATTGCTATGTGAAACCGATGGAAGCCGCTACCATTTGGAACTGGAACAAGGCTTGGAACGTGCAATGGGCTTGGGAGCGAAAGCTTGCGTTTTTGGAGATATCGATGTGGAGGACAACGCTCGATGGTGCGCAGAGCGGTGCGCCCATAAGGAGATGAGATCGATCTTCCCCTTATGGAAGCAATCAAGGGAAGGATTGGTAAGGGAGGTAATCACCTTGGGATATACCGCCCATCTGAAATGCATCCGCAATGATTTGCTGCCTGAATGGATGTTGGGAAAACGGTTGGATTGGCCGATACTGGAAGAGATGGAGCGCAGAAGGGTGGATCCTTGCGGGGAAAGCGGAGAATATCACACATTGGTGACGGGAGGACCGATTTTTCACCAGCCGGTGCCTGTCCGGTGTGGCCGAATTTTGCAGTTTGATTCCATCTCCGCAGTGGATATTACCTGGGACCCGCAAGTATGAGAGGAACAGCACATAAACCCCAATGCCGTTCTGTTTTGTATGGAGGAAAATTGCATTCGTACATACCAAGCCCTGTGAGAAAGGAAAAGAAAAAATCCCTCTCTAGCCTGTATTAGCAGCTGGAGAGGGATTTTTCTTATAACGCAAAATCATCTGAAGTGTACTTGGGCAGTCTGGGAGTGGGGCGAGGAATCCGTTTTAACGGATTGTAAGTAAAATTTCGGCATTGCCCGTCAGACTTTGGCTGTTTCTTTTTTATACAGACGGTTTCCCCTTGCGCTTGTTTACTGTGAATACAATAGGAACAGGAGCAGGGGATGCGTTCTCCAAATAATTTTTTACTCATATGATTCTCCCTTGAGCATGTTGTGGTTCACGTGACAACGAGAGTGGAAAAGAGGCCGCAATAAATTTTATATAGCGTATGGATTTCAGTGCTTACGGTCATCCGTCATAAAAGATTCAAGCATATAAATCTTGAAGAACTTCATTTTAACACTTTTTCTTCCGAAAATCTACATTCTTTGCGGATAAAGTCAGCAGAAACATGGCGCATACTGCAAGAAGCATTAAACTGCCGGTGAGGTCGGCGGCCATCATCGGCTGAATTGGATGGGAGACCGTGGAAAATACTTCCGCAGTTTCTGGAAAGAAATGAAACGAAATCCCAGCCAGAAGAGCGGACAGAATCCCGTGCAGCAGACGAAATAAGGTAAACTTAATGCGGGAAAAACGGAGTCCGCCCAGAGAAGCTGAAATTTGGAAATGTACGCAAATTCCCGCCCATCCCAACGCGAATGAAAGAAATGCCGGAGAAGCACCGCTTTTTGCCGCCTGGGTACAGCCTCCTGTAACCTCTAATAAAACGGATAGGACAGAGTCCGCGATACTTCGGGGGACTCCTAAGGAGAGAAGACACTGCGTAACGGCAGAACTCACGCCGCTATCCTTCATCATTGTGAGAACAGCGGAAAATAATACCACAAAGGCGCACATGTTGAGCATTCCTCTGGTGGAATCAGAGGTGGATTCCACCAGGGCGTTGGCGATGTTGAGCGGTTTTTTCTCCAAAGGACGTTTGGAAGATCCATGGATTGTTTCACCGCTGAGAACTCCTGTAAAAACTCCAATGAGAACGGCTGTTACAGCTTGTGACGCAAACAAAATAACGCCTGCGGTTGGGCTGCCAAGCAGACCGGCGCCCACTACGCTGATGACAAAGGCGGGGCCCGCCCCTACGCAAAAGCTGAGCATCCGTTCTCCTTGCTTGGGAGTAATTTCTTTCTGATCTATCAATGATTGAATTCCGCGGGCTCCGGTGGGATAGCCGCCCACCAGTCCGATTACGATGGTAGCTCCGGTACAGCCGGGCAGTCTGAATAGCCGGCGGGTTACAGGATCCAGCAGGACGCTTAATCGTGAAGATAATCCCGATTTTACCACGAAAGAGGAAAGCACCATAAATGGAAAGAGGGAGGGAATTAGAATATTGGCGCAAAAGGAAAGTCCCGTTCCAGCCCCGCCGGCTGCAGAGGCGGGAAGAAGCAGGATTCCACATGCAGCCGCCAGCGTACAGGCAGTGGTAAAACAGGTTGAGAGGATATTTTTTAGCGAAGTCAAACAATCACCTCAAATATAAATGCTTGGAATGACCGTGGGAAATCAGTTGCGCGCCATGAGAAGGATACATTCCCAATAATGTATATGTCCTTTTGTGATTTTTATGGCGGATTCCGCATAAGTCTTATTGTTACGAAAGCCGGGATAGGTTGGAGGTGTGTAACAATGAAAAGACGGTGCAGGGTACCGGACGACGAACGGATGCCCGCGCAGCGGATGCAGAAGGTGACAAGCGCCCTTCAGCTTCCGGCCAGCGCTTTGTCGGGGGCCGCGCATTTTGAAATGAACGGGAACCGTGAGGTGATTGTGGATGGCTGCCGGGGAGTGCTGGAATACGACGAACATAAAATCCGCATCAACACAGGGAAGATGATTACTTGTTTTCAAGGCCGCTGCCTTTCGATCAAATGCCTGACATCGGATTCCCTGATCGTGGAAGGGTTTATAACCTCCATAGAGTTTGGAGCATGAGGTGAGGAATTGTGATAGTACTGCGCTTTTTGCGTTGGCTGTTTGGATACGTGATATTTGAGGGAAGGGGACCTTTTCCGGAACGGTTTATGAACCTATGCGCCCGGGGTGAAATTAACCTGTGGGATGTCCGAAGCAAAAATGGCGTGATAAGAGCCTGCGTAGCAAAATCCAACTATAGACAGTTACGGCCTGTTGCCAGGAAATCCGGCATGAGGCTTAAAGTCAGGAAGCGCTTTGGTCTGCCCTTTCATACAAGAAAATACCGGGGACGGATGGGACTGTTGGTGGGAGCCGTTCTCTTTTTTGTGGTACTCTATGTGCTTTCTCTTTATGTCTGGGATGTAGAAGTGAACGGCACAGTGGCTCTCTCAAACGATCAGGTACAGCAGGTGATGGCGGAAATTGGCGTGCGTCCTGGCGTACTCAAGTCGGAAATCCGGGCCAAGCTGATGGAGCAGCAAGCGATGGTGGCTTTACCAGAGTTATCTTGGATCGCCATTAACCAACAAGGGAGCGTCGTCAGCGTGGAACTCAAGGAACGCCAAGCGCCTCCTGTGCTGATTCCGGAGGATGAGCCATGCAATCTGGTTGCATCCATAACCGGGCAGGTTGTGCGTCTGGAGATTTATACGGGTTCCGCCGCGGTCAAGGCGGGGGACGCTGTGGTGAAGGGACAGCTTCTGGTGAACGGAGTGGTTGAAGACACGCTGGGCAACGGCGTGCTGAAGCACGCCTCGGGAAAAGTCTATGCGGCTACCAGTCATACGCTGAACATTGAGGTGCCGCTCCAACAGATGACAACGATTCCATCCGGAGAAGTAATTACCCGCAGGAGGGTAAGCGTGTTTGGAGTGGATCTGCCAATCAGCGTGGCATCCATCCCGGATGAAGGGTACACCTGTAAAATGACCAAACAACCCCTCTCCATTGGGAAAGCGAAGCTTCCGGTCACAGTGTATACGGAAACATGGAGCAGGCAGATAGAGCAGACGATGGTTCTTTCCGAAGAACAGGCGGCTCAGCAAGCCAAAGAACAGCTTGCTCAAAAGGAACGGGAGGAGCTGGGAGAGGCAGTAATACTCAACCGCCAGGAAACCGTTAAGCTGGAAAACAACATTTACTACCTGGAAGTGGTTTATGAGTGTGAAGAAAATATTGCTGAGGAAAGTCCGATTTTAACTCAATAAAAATTATATTTTATGAATTTAAATGTGTTTTTGAAATGAAAAATGGGAATATATGATAGAGAATTTACTTGAAGTTTTTATGAAATTTACAAATTATTCGTTCTTTATTCAAAAGATATCTTCAAAATTATGTGAAATATTATTTAAAATATGTAATCGTGAACAACAAACATTGGGCTATTATATCATATCTTACAAAACTTGTTAAATTAATAAATTTCTGATGACTTCACTCGTTTCTTGTGCTATAATAAATAAACAATAAGGTTCATGTATTTTGATATCTTTTTACTATATTTTCAAATAATTGCAGGTGGTTGAATGACCGAACAGTTAATAAATATTGATCGTATGGAGCAGGTCGCCGCGCTTTTCGGAAACTTCGATGAAAACGTTCGGTTGATCGAAAATGAGTACGCGGTAGATATCATCAGCCGAGGCTCTGAATTAAAGGTGAGTGGTGGGACGGAAAATGTTTCCAAAGCCTGCCGGGTTATTTCCAGCCTGCTCTCCCTGATTAATCGCGGGGAAGCGCTGAGTGAGCAAAATGTTCGCTATTGCATCTCTCTGGTCAATGAAGGTAGCGAACAAAAGATCGAATCTTTGGCGGGAGACTGCATTTGCATTACCGCCAGGGGCAAGCCGGTAAAACCAAAAACATTGGGGCAAAAGAATTACTGTACCGCCATTAAGGATCACACCATCACCATCGGCGTGGGGCCCGCAGGCACAGGAAAAACCTATTTGGCTGTGGCCATGGCGGTAACCGCGTTTCGGGCGAGAGAAGTCAATCGGATCATTTTAACCCGTCCCGCAGTGGAAGCGGGAGAAAAATTGGGTTTTTTACCAGGAGATTTGCAGCAAAAGGTGGATCCCTACCTGCGTCCCCTGTACGACGCCTTATTTGATATGTTGGGCGCGGAAAATTACCAGAAGTACGTGGAAAGAGGAAACATTGAAGTGGCTCCCTTGGCGTATATGCGCGGTCGGACTCTGGACGATAGTTTTATTATATTGGACGAAGCCCAGAATACCACGCCGGAACAAATGAAGATGTTTTTGACTCGCTTGGGATTTAATTCCAAGATGGTGATTACCGGAGATATTACGCAAATTGACCTACCGGACGGAAGACGTTCCGGCCTTAAGGATGTGTTAAGGATTCTTCGGGGAGTGGATGGGATTGCGCAGATGCGTTTTTCGGAGAAGGATGTGGTGCGCCACAAGCTGGTTCAGGAGATTATCAAGGCTTATGAAAAATCAGAGGAGGGTAAACGTTACAGATAGTTATGGATAAGATTAAAGTAATCATTTCTAACAATCAAAAAGAAGTAAAAATCCCTACGGGTCTTCGCATGCTGGTGCGCCGGTGCTGCAATGCGGTGCTTCGTCTGGAAGAGTTTAAGGGACCGGCGGAGATCAGCGTTACCTTTGTGGACAACAAGCAAATTCATGAGCTCAATCATTTGCATCGGGGGATTGATGCGCCTACCGATGTGTTGTCTTTTCCCATGGGAGAGGACGGCGTGTATGATATCAATCCGGAAAACGGCGCGCAGATTCTGGGAGATGTGGTAATCTCTATGGCGAAAGCTGCGGAGCAGGCGCAGCGATATGGCCACACGCTTCAGCGTGAGGTTGGGTATCTCACCGCGCACTCTGTTCTCCACTTACTGGGGTACGACCATGAAAAGAACGGCTTGGAACGGGTGCGGATGCGCGAAAAGGAAGAGTTGGTGATGACCCAGTTGGGTTTGCCCAGCACCTCCAGTTATGTGATGAGCGAGGATGAAGAATAAGGCATGAAGTTTTTGAGGAGCTTCCGATACGCGTTTCGAGGAATCGCGTATTGCATCAAAAATGAGCGAAACATGAGGGTGCATACCGCCGTTGCGCTATATGTACTGGTGCTTTCTCCTTTTTTTGAATTAACAGTCTCCCAATATGCCATTTTGTTTGTGACATTTTCGGCGGTGATGGCCGCCGAAATGTTTAATACCGCTTCGGAAGAGCTGGCCGATTTGACTGCATCCAATTACAACCACTTGGTGCGCGTTGCCAAGGATGTGGCGGCCGGCGGCGTGTTGATTTGCGCGGTGTTTGCCATTGCCGTAGGTGTTTGCCTGTTTTGGCAGCCTGCGGCATTTGTGCGCATGTGGTATTACTTTGTAGACAAGCCGTATATGGCGGCGGCGCTTGTGTTTTCCTTACTGCTGGCGCTGGTCTATGTGGTGTTGGGACCGCTGGGAATTTGTGATTTGGCTAGAAGGGGCAAGGAAAAAAGGAAGAAAACCGGAGAAAGACCATAAACCCATAAGGACGAGAGTGTATATTCGCAGATAAAAGATAAATGTAAAAAAGGTGATGCCCGGCGTCCATTATAAAAAGGGCGCCGGGCATGACGAATATAAAGGAGTATTTTATGCCGGATCAGTATCAGGAAAAAAGCGCGTTTATCGCGATTGTAGGAAGGCCCAATGTGGGGAAATCTTCTCTGCTAAACGTCATGCTGGGGCAAAAAGTGGCCATCGTATCCAGCAAGCCCCAGACCACACGTACAAGAATAATGGGAATCTTGACCCAGGAGGAGACACAACTGGTATTCATCGATACCCCGGGACTGCACAAGCCCCGGACCCGGTTGGGAGATTATATGGTGAAGTCAGTCAGCGAGTCGGTGGCGGGCGTGGATGCGTGCATGCTGGTGGTGGAGGCTGGGCAGAAGATCGCCCCCGCGGAAGAGGAACTGATTCAAAAGTTTAAGAAAATGGATCTGCCCGCCGTACTGGCCATCAACAAAATTGATTTGCTGGAAGATAAATCCGTGCTAATGGAGCAGATCCTTCGTTATACCCAGCTGTTCGACTTTCAGGCTGTGGTGCCGGTATCCGCCCAAACCAAGGACGGGACAGAAGAATTGGTGCAGGAGCTAAAGCAATTGGCCATGCCCGGCGGACATTTCTTTGAAAGCGACGCTCTTACCGATCAGCCCGAACGTGTGCTGGCTGCTGAGATCATTCGGGAAAAACTGTTACGCCTGCTGGACAAGGAGGTTCCGCACGGAGTAGCGGTTTCTGTGGAACGTATGCACGAGCGGGAAGACGGCAGCGGTATTACGGATCTGGACGCTACCATTTTTTGCGAGCGGGACAGCCATAAAGGGATCGTCATTGGCAAAGGAGGCTCCATGCTGAAAAGGGTGGGAAGCTATGCCCGCGAAGATATGGAACGGTTCTTTGATTGCAAAATAAACCTACAGCTGTGGGTAAAGGTCAAGGAGGATTGGCGCAACCGGGAAGGTCTGCTTAGAAATTTTGGATTTGACAAAAAAGACTTTGATTTGTAAATTTCGCCTGGGAAAGGGATTTGCAATCGAAGTGTGACGACAAGTTCAAAAATTTCCCTCAAATACCCAAGGGAAATCCGTCAATACTGTTATCAGGAGTTCATACAGGATTGGGGGATTTTACACATGGACGAGATGACCGCATGGGAAAATTTTCAGCGTACGGGTAGCGTGATTGACTATCTTTACTATCGGGAAGTCAAACAGCAGGCTGCGGGAGCGCGCGAGCAGGAGGAACAGGATGCAGATCGATACCGATGGCCTGATCATCAAGGAACAGAATATCGGTGAAAGCGACCGTTTGGTAACGGTGCTCACTAGGCAAGAGGGAATTGTGCGCGCCTTTGTACGAGGCGCGAAAAAACTAAAAAGCAAAAGCGCTTCTTCCACACAGCTGTTGTGCTATTCCCGCCTTTCCATTTATAAAGGGCGGGATAAATACATAATTGACGACGCTCATCCGGAAGAGGTATTTTTTGCATTGCGGCAGGATATCGAAAAGCTGTCTCTTGCTCAGTATTTTTGCGAACTTTCCTTGGCTTTGGCCCCGGAAAACGGAGAGGCGGGGGATTTTTTGCGCTTAATGCTCAATGCGCTTTATTATCTGGCCAATGGAAAACGCCCGGCCCTACTCATTAAGCCGGTGGTGGAGATGCGGATGCTGTCCATGGCTGGGTACATGCCCAACCTGATATGCTGTCAGGAATGCGGGACCTACGAGGCGGACGTTATGCTGTTTTTACCCCGGCAGGGAGTGCTATACTGCAAGGATTGCTATAGCCGTACCGGGCAATCAGGGGGCGCGGGGATGAACCGAGGCGTCACCACGGCTTTGCGGCATACCGTATATGCGGATTTTAATAAAATCTTTTCGTTTTCTCTTCCTGATTCAGGGCAGAAGATCCTGTCTGGCGTTTCGGAGCTTTATTTGCTTTCCCGATTGGAGCGGGGATTCGCCACGTTGGACTTCTATCATCATTTGTTCCCTTAAGGGACGGGTATCTTTTGAGTGGAAATTATTGGGGCGGCACATCCGGTTATCGCTGGATTTAGGCTGGAGAGCTTTTAGGATTGCCAAGACTTGTGTCACATATGTTTTTTATAAGTAGAATGTTAAAGTCCCAAAGCGAAACCTAACCGATTGAATGAAACCGATGCTTTTGTACATGAGGTGCGGGAAGGTGCGCTTGGGATATTGATTAGAAAGGAAAAAGATGGAACAGAACAATCGACATATTCGTGCATTGGAGCTGGACAAAGTACTGCTCATGCTTGCGAAGGAAACTACCTGCGACGACGCCTATGAGAGCGCGCTACAAATAGAGCCCTCCACCGGGCTATACGAAGTAAAGGTGCAGCTGCAAGAAACCGATGACGCCTATATGCTGATGGGGCGATTCGGCAGCCCGTCGTTCGGGGGCTTCCACAGTGTAACAAATGCGTTGCGTCGGGCGGACGCGGGCGGTATGCTTACCATGCGGGAACTGCTTTCCATTGCAGAAGTGCTGCGTGTGCTGCGCTCTCTGACTGACTGGCGCAAACGTTCCGCAGGGGTAGAAACCTCCATTGATTGGAGGTTTGAGTCGCTTTCTCCCAACAAGTATTTAGAAGATAAGATTACAGGAGCCATTTTGTCTGAAGAGGAGATGGCAGACAATGCTTCACCAGCCTTATCCGATATTCGGAGAAAAATCCGGGCGGCATCCTCTCGGGTTCGGGAGCAGCTGGATAAAATGATTCGCTCTCCCAGCTATCAAAAATATTTACAGGATTCCATTGTGACCATACGAGGCGGCCGCTATGTGGTGCCGGTCAAGGCCGAGTGTAGGGGAGAAGTGCCGGGATTGGTGCACGATACCTCTTCCAGCGGCGCCACGGTATTTGTAGAGCCCATGGGCGTGGTGGAAGCCAATAACGATATCAAGGTGCTTAAATCCAAAGAAGAAGCGGAAATAGAGCGCATTTTAAGCGAGCTGTCGGCAGAAGCCGGTTCTTTTGCAGACTCCATCATTCAGGGATACCAAGCGGCGGTGGAACTCAATTTGCTATTCGCAAAGGCAAGGCTTGCCTATAAAATGAAGGCTTCGCTGCCAATCATGAACGACAATGGGATGATTGAGCTGAAACAAGCCCGCCACCCGCTCATTGATGCCAAGAAGGTGGTTGCTACCGATATTCAGTTGGGAATCCGTTTCGATACCTTGGTAATTACCGGCCCTAACACCGGAGGAAAAACGGTTTCCTTAAAAACGGTGGGACTACTAACCCTGATGGCTATGTGCGGATTGATGATCCCTGCGGCGGACAATAGCCGGCTCTCGGTATTCCATCAGGTGTTGGCGGATATCGGGGATGAACAAAGCATTGAACAGTCATTATCCACCTTTTCCGCGCATATGATGAATATCATCCACATTTTGGACGAGGCCGATCCCCACAGTCTTGTGCTATTGGATGAGCTGGGAGCGGGCACCGATCCTGTTGAGGGCGCGGCGCTGGCCATGGCAATTTTGGAGGCGCTGAGGGACAAAGGAGCGAAAATTGCCGCCACTACCCACTATGCCGAGCTGAAGGCCTACGCGCTGCAAACTCCGGGCGTAGAGAACGGCTGCTGTGAGTTTGACGTGGCCACTCTGCGTCCTACCTATCGTTTGCTGATCGGAGTGCCCGGGCGTTCCAACGCCTTTGCCATTTCAGAACGGTTGGGCATGTCGGGATCCATTGTGGAACGGGCAAAGGAATTGGTTTCGGCGGAGAATACGCGGTTTGAAGACGTGGTGGAGACTTTAGAGCGAAGCCGTCAAGGGTTGGAATCGGAGCGTCAGGAAGCGGCCCGGCTCAGCGCTGCCGCCCAGCAAGCCCAAAAGGAGGCCCGGGACCAACAGGATCAAATCAAACGCCAATGCGAGGCGGAATTGGAGCGGGCCAGGGTGGAAGCAAGAAATCTGGTAGCCCGCGCCCGTGCCCAAACAGACGCCCTGCTGAACGAACTGGATGATTTGCGCAAGCAGAAGAAAAAGGTGGACGCCGAAACAAAAGCGCGGCTGAATGCCGGATTGCGATCTATGGAAAACGATGCGGACCCGGTTAAGGAGAGGCAAACCGACCAGTATGTTCTTCCTCGAAAGCTGAAGGCAGGGGACGAAGTGTTGATCTTTGATATCGACAAGCAGGCCACCGTATTGGAAGAAGAGGACAGTTCCGGAAATGTTCTCGTGCAGGCGGGAATTATCAAAACCAGAGTACCAGTAAAGAATCTGCGGCTTATGGAGAAAAAGAAGATCAAAAAGCCGGTAGGTTCGTCCACCCGAACCGTGCGTTCCCGAGCCGAAGCTCCCGTGATGCGGGAACTGGATCTGCGGGGACAATCTGCCATGGAAGCCATCATGGATTTGGATAATTTCATTGATGGAGCGGTGTTATCCGGCATCAATATGCTGACGGTGATCCATGGTAAGGGAACCGGCGTGCTCCGTAAGGCGGTTCATGAGCATTTGCGGCGGCATCCCAGCGTGAAGAGCTATCGTTTAGGAGTGTTTGGGGAAGGGGAAGCCGGCGTTACCATTGTGGAATTGAAATAAGCGAAGAAGAGAGGCGACCAATTCTTGACAATGGGGAAAAAAGTTGGAATTGCGGTTATCTGTATATTGATTGTGCTGATCGCCATCGGAGGAACTCTGTTCTTTCTTCTGATGAAGGACGACAGCAAGAAGATTTACCAGGAAGATGCCAATACCGATTTGATTGCAAAAGCGGCTGCCGCCGCCGGGCTGGGAAAAGAGGCGGAAATCAATCAAAAGGAGCTAAATGGATTTCTTTCTTACCTCTTTCAGCAGCAGGAGCAAAAGGACACCCAGATTACGAATCTCTATTTTACCATTGGAGAAGGACAGGGAGATGCCGGGGTGTACGCTTGCTGCCGGTTTCATGGATTAGAGATTGGGATAACCGCCCGCGTGGACTTGTCGTTTGACCAGGAAACCAAAATTATCACCATTCGTATTGATAAGATGAAGGCTGGGCGCTTGCCGGTGTCACCACGCTGGGGATTATCCCTGGTCAAGGCAAGCCTTCCATCGGGGATATCCATAAAGGACAATCAAATTTTAGTGGATACCAAGCAAATGGAATGGCACATGGGAGAATTGGAGACTCTTTTGGAAATTCAGGATGTTCGTGTGGAAAATGGAAAGCTCTATTTGAGTACCAACGGGATGGTGGACGCCATTGACGAGTATCTCAAGCAGCAAATAGGGGAGAACCGATGGGGCGATTTACTGAATCGTCTGGGCGGCACGGTGAAGGATTATCTGTCCGACTGGCTGCAGTAGCCGGATGAAGGTTCCTCTTCTCGGAATAAATAAAAAACCATTACTAACAAAAACGACCGGTAAGCTCTTCCGTATTGGAAAGCTTACCGGTCGTTTTATTGTTCATTTTTTTTGGTTTTTATTATATAGAAGGAGCAAGCCCTTCAGCATCAAATCGCCGTCATAAATGATTTTTCGTTTACAATAGGGAACAATGCTGGGAGAGAGTCCGCCGGTGGCCACCACTGTGGGGGTGGTTCCCAGCTCTTTTTCCACACGGTCAATGATGCCGTCCAGCATGGCCGCGTTACCGTAAATAATGCCGCTTTGCATACAATCGACGGTATTGGTGCCAATAACTCGCTTTGGTTCATCCAAGCGAATACGGGGCAATTGTGAGGTGCGGCTGGACAGGGCTTCCAAAGCCAGCGTAACTCCTGGGATAATCATCCCGCCCAGATAATTGCCATGGGGATCCACCACAGAGAGTGTGGTGGCGGTGCCCATATCGAAGATCATAATGGGTTTGGGATATTGCGCGATGGCAGCCACTGCATCCACCACCAAATCGCTGCCCAGTTGGGCCGGATTGTCGATTAGGATATTCAGTCCGGTTTTTAATCCGGATCCCACGATAAGAGAACGGCGCCCGGTAATTTTCTCTACAGCCTCTTGTAACACGGTGGACAAAGCAGGTACCACCGAAGAGATAATTCCTCCTTCCACCAAGGAAAGATCCGCCTTGTAAAGCTCCAGGATATTCCGAATGGTTACTGCATATTCATCGCAGGTTTTAAACCGGTCTGTGGATAGACGGGCGGTGAAATAAATGGTTTGATCGTCGATGCACCCCAACACAATGTTGGTGTTGCCCACGTCGATGGCTATTATCATAGCGAGAGGACACCTACTTTTACAATTTATTTTTCTCTTTCAGGGTAAGCAATACTTTGCCCAGCGCCACCGTGATGATGGCGGCCACTATGGCCTCAGGCACCCCATTGATGCCAATTACCGATAAAATAAATCCGTATAGGGCATTGGCGGGCAATTTGTTCGCCTGCGCGTAGCTCTGATTGAAAAAGAGAAAGATCATATTCATGACCAATAAGGTGTTGGTGAGCGAACCTGCCAGCCCTGCCGCAGTAAGGGATACAAACTGTCCCTTTTTGCTATTCTTCATCAGCTTCTGCAGGAGCTGATAAACATAATAGGGGACAATACCCACCAATATGCGGGGAACAAAACAAATGACCAAGCTAAGTATGTTTCCTTGTCCTCCGTCGAGAGAATAAAAGGGGGTGAATACAAAGGAAGTCACAGTTGGGTTGATGGTGTTGTTGATTAAGCTCGTAATTCCAAACAGAGCGCCCAGCATGGCTCCTTTTTTTGGCCCTAGAAGCAGGGAACCAAGAATGACAGGGATGTGGATGATCGTGGCGCGGGTAAATCCCAATGGAATATAACCAATGAACGGGGTGAACGCCATCACCAGGATGATCGCTCCCAACAGCGCCAGCTGTACCATCTCGCGGATTTTTTGTGTCTGTGTTTTCATTTTTATACCTCCTGCTGCTGCTCTTCCCTAGGAAGATACAGCGCATATTTTCTATATTATATACAGCAAAAGGAATAAAATCAATAAAAACCGGAAGATTTATAAGATAGGATCCCTAATTTTGGTTTGCTGGCGGAAAACAACATTTACGTGAGGAAAAGATTCTGTTATACTAAACAAGAAAAAGACAACGATCTGTCTTGGAGCGGTTAACGGTCGGAATAAGAAAGGCAGCCTGCATTCCGCTGAGTAAGCGTATCTGTATACTGGTTTGATGGAACGTCAGCGGCGGAAATTCACAGTATTATTGATCTGGTCGAATGAGACAATGCGTAACAAACCTTTAGAGAAAAGGAACGTGCCGTTTTCGATCTGTGAATTCATGCTGACCGGACGACTCTGATCCGATCCAAAAAGGGGGAATCAATGTGTTAAAAGGTAAGACGGTGTTGCTTGGGGTAACGGGCAGTATTGCCGCCTATAAAACGGCTTATTTGGCCAGTTCTTTAAAAAAATTGCAGGCCGACGTGCATGTTCTGATGACGCCCAATGCGGTGAACTTCATCAATCCCATCACCTTTGAATCTCTAACAGGGAATAAATGTCTGGTGGATACCTTTGACCGGAACTTTCAGTTTCAGGTGGAGCATGTGGAGTTAGCCAAACGGGCCGATATCTGTATGATCGCGCCCGCCTCGGCCAATGTAATCGCCAAGCTGGCGCATGGATTGGCCGATGATATGCTGACCACCACGGTTCTGGCGTGCCAATGTCCTAAGATAGTATCTCCAGCTATGAACACAAGGATGTTTGAAAATCCGATTACCCAGGATAACATACAAATTCTGCGTCGATATGGAATGCGGGTTGTCGATCCTTCGGTGGGATATTTAGCCTGTGGGGACACCGGAGCTGGAAAGATGCCCGACCCAGAGGTGTTGCTGCAATACATTATTCAGGAAATCGCCTATGAAAAGGATATGTTAGGTCTTAAAGTGCTGATAACCGCAGGTCCCACTCAAGAGGCTATGGACCCGGTGCGCTATATTACCAACCATTCTACCGGAAAGATGGGCTATGCCCTGGCTCAAAACGCTTCCCGGCGTGGCGCTGACGTCACATTGGTAACCGGTCCGACCATGCTCGCTCCTCCACCGTTTATCCGTGTCATTCCAGTGGTTAGCGCGCAGGAGATGTTCGAGGAGGTAACCTCCCGCAGCGAAGAGCAGGATATCATCGTGAAAGCGGCCGCGGTGGCTGATTACCGTCCAGCTGATGTCCAGCCGGAAAAGATCAAAAAAAGTGGGAGCGGTTGTTCTGTGGAGCTGATACGCACCCAGGATATCCTGCAATATTTGGGAGAGCATAAAAGAGACCACCAATTCTTATGCGGTTTTTCCATGGAAACCGAGCATATGCTGGAAAATTCCCGTAAGAAGCTTCACAAAAAGCATGTGGATATGATTGTGGCCAACAATCTGAGACAAGAAGGCGCAGGATTTGGCACAGATACCAATGTTGTCACCCTGATTACCCAATCAGAGACCAAGCAATTGCCCAAACTAAGCAAAGAAGAGACGAGTTCGTCCATTTTCAGTGAGATTCTGCGTTTACGGAAATCGTCTCATATATCGTCATAAAGCGGCGTTCTTTAGATGATGAAAACGAAGAATAGGCGAAATCGTTCATTACACAACAAAAATGGCCCGGTTCCTTTTTTAAAGAGGAAGCGGGCTGTTTTTATTCCTTGAGCAAGGATGAAAATGTTTGTTGTAGTTATCTATGATGCATTGGAGGAAGAAAATCAATAAGGTTACGCAAAGAAAATGATGGATAAACGTAAATAATGGAATATCCTAGATTCTAATCTTTTCTAAAGAAAAATAGTGAAGAGATTATATCGGCGTATTAAAAACGGATACATGGTGAATAGCGGCTTCAAAAAATACGGGTATAGATGCATTTCTGTTGCAAGCCAAGACTGAAATTGTACGCAAAAATAGTTATTGGTAGATATAAGGCCAGCCATCACGAATAAAAGAAGGCCCATCGCAAATGTCTTAGTTGCTCTCACAGCCAGAACATTCACAATCAGCCTTTTATTTCTCTTTGTTCCCAGATAAACGGAACAGCATCAGCGTTAAAAAGTTTTAACAAACAGATATTACAAAGAACGCCGTTTTGAAGGCTTGCTGTTGCTGCCGAGACGTCCGGAATTTTTTAGCCAGCTCACTGCATCGCAAAGGGATTGTCGGATGGGGCGCGGATGATACCCTAACTCTGCGGTTGCTTTCTGATGGCTGATTGAGGGGTTGGTTCCAAGGGTAGATACCGAGTAGCAGGTGAATAAGGGTTGTTGCTTTTTAATCATATAACCAAACTCTGCAAAGGGGGCAATCATTTTTGCCAATAAACGAGGAATCTTTGTTTTTGGCAGATCCACCCCGGTATGATCCTTTAGGCATTCCAATAGTTCTTTCACCGACATGCTTTCGCCGGAGAGAATATAGCATTCTCCACTCTTTCCGTGTTCCGCTGCGGCTATCGCGCCCTGAGCTACATCCCGGACGTCCACAAAGTTATATCCTCCGTCAATATAGGCGGGAAGTTTATGACGGGAAAAATTAATAATCAGCTGTCCGATATTCGAGAGCTTGTATTCATATGGCCCGATTACGCCGGATGGATGAACCACAACGGCATCTAGCCCCTCTTTTGCTGCTCTTAGAACCAGTGATGTGGCGGCTGCTTTGGATTTTGCATACGCCCCCTTGACGATAGAGGGATTGAATACATCGGTTTCAGTCATGCATTGATTTTTAGCGGGATCTGCGATAGCATGGACAGAACTGGTGTAAACCAAACGCTGGACGTGGTTTTCCTTGCAAGCCTTTATGACATTGGCGGTTCCCTGAACGTTTACTCGCTGGAGCTGCTTCTTCCGGCCTGACCAAATAGAGATGACGCCAGCTAGATGATAAACGCGGTCAGCTCCTTGAAACGCCTGAACCATTGAGCTGAGATCGGTAACATCCCCATTGAATAATTCCACATCCAATCCGTTGAGAGGAGTGAGATCTTCGCCGGGAAGTACAACAGCCCGTACAGTTTCTCCCTGTTCCAGTAAAATACGAACCAAAGCGCTGCCGATATGTCCGGTAGCTCCTGTTACAACATTTAAACGACGATTCATTATAGACACCTCCGGAAACAACCGCTATATGGTTTTTAATACTACTTCCTGTGATTATTTTAACCTTGTCGAAGGCATAATATGATAACGAATTATGAAGGTTTGGAAAACAATTTTATACCAGAAATCATAAAGTGAAAATTCTTTCTTATATATATTGTAGAGTTAGTTTGGCTGTGGTAGAATAAATCAAGGAAGGATAAGCGAGGTGTAAAAACAATGAAAGAAGAAATTTTAAGGACGCTGTCCTATGGAATGTATGCGATTGGCGTAAAAGGAGAGAACCGTCCCTCCGCTTGTATTGTCAATACCGTATTTCAGATTACAGCAACTCCGGCAGTCATTGCCGTCAGTATAAATCACGACAATTATAGCAATGAATGTATTAAAAAATCCGGGATTTTTACAGTGAATGTTATTTCGGAGAACACATCCGGGACGGTAATCGGTGCGTTGGGCTTTAATTCCGGACGTGATACGGACAAGTTAAAAAATGTGCGTCATAAGATATTGCAAGAAGGATTGCCGGTTTTAAGGGAACACATTTGCTGTTGGTTTCTCTGTAAGGTTATCAATAGTGTGGAAACACCCACTCACACGGTATTTTTGGCTGAGGTGGTTGCGGGCAGCGACGATTATAAAAACAAGCCCATGACCTATACCTATTATCACGAGGTGATTAAGGGCACCGCCCCCAAGAGCGCGCCCACCTACCAAGCCAATCAACCAGATTCGGAAACGACAGATAGTTATATCTGTACAATCTGTGGATACGTATACAATGACCCGGACGAGGCCTTTGAAGATTTACCCGATGATTGGGTATGTCCCATTTGCGGGGCTCCAAAATCGGTGTTCCAATTAAAATAAACAAAAAAGCGTCCTGACGAATCAGGACGCTTTTTTGTTAGAAACTATAATCGCTTTCTTTTATTATCATGAAATGATCCTTTGTGTCAGTCACAAAACCGCCCATAACAATCAATTAAAAGAAAATCATTGCTTATTCCCGGAAACAGCTTGGTGATCTTGTGTTTTTAACACTCGTTTTACGTGTATTTCCGTGAATATGGCGTTATCTTTTTTTGATTTTTTCCCAATACATCCGATAAGCCTGCTCATTCTTGTTGTCACCATACTGATAATAATGAGAGTCCTTAAGCTCATTCGGGAGATACTGCTGATTTACCCAGTGATTCGGGTATTCATGCGCATATTGGTAAAATTGCCCCTTGTTGGGATTGTCCTCGCCGTCATAATGTTTGTTTTGTAAATGACGGGGAATACTGCCTGCCTTACCATTGCGGATATCTGCAATGGCGGCGTCCAAGGCCCGATATGCGGAATTGGATTTGGGAGAGTTGCTCACTAGCACCACCGCATCCGCCAGAGGGATCCGAGCCTCCGGGAGGCCGATCTGAAGCGCGGCGTCCACACAGGATTTGACGATGGGAATGGCCTGGGGATAGGCTAGTCCTACATCCTCACAGACGCACACCAGTAGGCGGCGGCAGGCGGAAGGAAGGTCGCCGGCTTCCAGCAGCCTTCCCAAATAGTGCAGGGCGGCGTCCGGATCTGAACCACGCATGGATTTTTGAAAGGCGGAGATGACGTCATAATGCTCGTCTCCCTCCCGATCATATCTCATGGTGCTGCGCTGAGTGAGCTCTTTGGCGAGGTCCAGACTGACTACCCGTATGCCATCCTCAATGGGAGAGGATAAAACACAAAGCTCTACTGCGTTCATGGATTTTCTCACATCCCCGCCACAGGCTGACGCGATATGAACAATCACCTCGTCGGGGACCTTAATGGGCTGACCACGGTCCTGTTCCAGATAGGAGAATCCCCGGCGAACCGCCCGCTCGATCTCCTTTTTTTCCACTGTTTTAAACTCAAATACGGTAGAGCGGCTCAGAATGGCGTTGTATACATAAAAGTAAGGGTTTTCTGTGGTAGAGGCTATCAAGGCTATTTTTCCATTTTCAATGAACTCCAGCAGAGTTTGCTGCTGTTTTTTATTCAGATACTGGATCTCATCCAAATAAAGAAGAATACCGTTTGGAGCGCTGAAGGTGTCCACCTCTGCAAATATGCTGCGGATGTCCGCAGTCCCGGCGGTTGTACCGTTTAGCTTGCGCAGGCTGCGGTTGGTTCGCTTGGCAATGATGGAAGCCACTGTAGTCTTTCCTACCCCGGCAGGTCCGTAAAAGACCAAATTAGGAATGTCTCCAGATTCAATAATGCTGCGCAGAGCCTTACCAGGGGCCAACAGATGCCGTTGTCCCACAACGTCGTCAATGGTTTCTGGACGCAGACGGTCCGCCAAAGGTGCTGACATAAGACGAATTACTCCTTTCGGATATCGAATAAGAAGCAGAATCTAATAAAATCCCTAAAAATCGTATAATGATAGATTAGAAGGAAAGCTCATCGTCGCAGCCGCCGTAAAGGGCGTCTTCATCTTCGCAGTCATCCACATTAAAATCAAAATCGTCGTCCCAGTCACAGGAACAATCGCAGTGTCTTTTACATCTGCGGAACGTATTATGATTTCCGGTGAAGATCATTTTACCCAAGATGGCTGTGGCAAGACCTGCTAAAAATGAGATAGCGGCAATGAGAAAATAAGCGCTCTTTTTCATAGTAATACATCCTTTCTGTTTACCAATAACAAATAAGAGGCATGCGTTTGCATACCCCTTATTCTTTCACAGCAAAATGATTCCATCCCTGCTCCAAGATTTATTCATACAAAGGGTACCGATTGCAAATTTCGGTCACACCGGTTCGAATGGCGTCGGCGCTGCCCTCAAAATCATTAATTGTCAGGGTGATAAACTCAGCAATGCGGTCCATGTCTTCCTCTTTCAAGCCTCTAGTAGTGACAGCAGCGGTACCAATACGGATACCACTGGTAATAAACGGACTGCGAGGCTCGTTGGGAACGGTATTTTTGTTAACGGTGATATACACCTCATCCAACCGATGTTCCAGTTCCTTGCCGGTGATCTCTTTGTCACGAAGATCCAACAGAATCAAATGGTTGTCGGTGCCACCGGAAACCAAGGAGTGGCCTCTCTTTACAAGTCCTTCTGCTAGAGCAGCGCAGTTTGCTACCACCTGTTTGCCATACTCCTTGAAAGAAGGGGAGAGCGCTTCTCCCAAACAGACGGCCTTCGCCGCGATGGTGTGCATCAGCGGGCCGCCTTGAGTGCCGGGGAATATAGCTTTGTCGATGGCTTTGGCAAACTCTTCCTTGCAAAGGATCATGCCGCCCCGGGGGCCTCTCAAGGTTTTATGAGTGGTGGTTGTTACAAAATGAGCATGTTCCACAGGATTAGGATGTACGCCGGCTGCCACTAAGCCGGCGATATGGGCCATATCCACCATAAGATATGCGCCGCAAGCGTCGGCAATCTCACGGAAACGTTTGAAATCGATGGTGCGAGGATACGCACTAGCGCCGCATACAATCATCTTTGGTTTGACCTCTAAAGCCTGTTCCATGACCTTGTCATAATCAATGCGATGGGTAACAGGATCAACGCCGTAGGAAACAAAGCGATAGTATTTTCCAGAGAGGTTTACCGGAGAGCCATGAGTCAGATGTCCGCCTTCGGAGAGATTCATACCCATTACCGTATCGCCAGGCTCCAGCATGGCGAAATAGACGGCCATATTTGCCTGAGCGCCGGAGTGGGGCTGTACATTCGCGTGCTCAGCGCCAAACAGCTCGCAGGCCCGTTTGCGGGCGATTTCCTCCACCACGTCAACACATTCGCATCCGCCGTAATAGCGTTTGCCGGGATAACCTTCGGCATACTTGTTGGTGAGAACTGTCCCCATAGCGGCCAGAACGGCGGGGGATACGATATTCTCAGAGGCGATTAACTCCAGATTGCGGCGCTGACGTTTCAGCTCTTCATTCATAGCATTGCCCACTTCTGAATCGAAGCGGGTTACAAAATCGATGCTGTCTCCAATTTCGTTATACATGATTTCTCTCCCTTTTTCTATTATGAACCTTATGCATCGGGGCATTTATACAGTAAAATTATACACGTTTTCACAACAAATGGCAAGAGCTTCTGGTAGAGAAGCAAAAATAGTGAAACTGTTTTTTAAGAAAACAACAAAGGGAACAGCAGGTCGCGCAACGCCGCGAGAGCCAGCAGATGAACTGGATAAAAAAGATAAAAGAGATATTTTAAGGGATGCTTTCCCCGTTTTCCATTATAAAAACAAAGCGGCAAAAGCGCGGATGCCGCATAGGGCTGTGTGCTGCTTTGAGATAAGATACTAAAACCGGTATTTAACAGCACAAAAGAAAGGGAAAGAACGACCTTGTTTTTTTCGCAGACGTAGAAAAGAACAATAAGGATCACTCCGTACCAACCATAATCCATGGATAGAAATTGTGCGGCCGCACTTAAAATGCCAACGCCGGCAAGCGCTGCTAAGGGATATCGGTTTAAATATTGCTCTAATACAAAAAGCGCGCACAAACCGGTTAGCAGGGTAAAAAACACATTTTGAGAGTTCCAATCCAAAAATCGTCCTTTTATCGCCAAATCGAATGGGATTTCTGAGAGAACCGCAAACAAAAATAAACGGAGGGAATATTTGCTTCGGTTGGAGGTATACAGAAAGCCCTGTGCGACAAAAAAACAGAAAATAGGGAAAGACAGCCGTCCCAGAATACGGAGTGAGGATAACTGTGGAAATAATATGACGCCAATATGGTCGATTAGCATGGAAAGAAGGGCCAATAGTTTTAGCTGAGTACTATTCATCCTTTTGCTCCTGGTTTAGAGTGTCCCTAACGGCGGACCAGTGGGCGAGTTTGTCCTCAAATCGCATGGCTCTAGCCGGACTGGAAGAGGGGAGCGTGCAAAATACAAAACCGGAAAAATGCTTCTTATCGATGAGCCTATCAAAAAGAATCTGCGCGTTTTTACTGTTAAAAAAGATGGTGTGTAATTCGGAATGACGCCCCGCCAATGAGAGAATGTCGTTGGGATTGGGGGATTTAATTTGAGAATCCATGCTTCCCTTGCGTTCACAGCTTTGTAAGACATCCCATAATGCAATGCCCTTATCATGTAGAAAGGAAACCTTATCACTGTAGGAATGGGGAACCGATAGGTTCCATAACGCGAAAATTAGTTTCCAGAATTGATTTTGAGGATGGCCATAATACTGCATTTGTTCTAAAGAACGCACACTGGGCATGGTTCCAAGGATCAAGACAGCGGCCCGATCAGGTTCTATAGGAGGAAAGCTATAGATCATAACGAATCCTTTCCAATAATCTCAAAGCAGTTTGAACAGTTGATTTTATAATATATATCATATATGATTATAGATATAAATATAATTCTGTCAATATTTTCTCTTGTAATTCCAGAATAGATCCATTAAACTAAGAATAGTTATTATTTTGTCGAATGAGGAGAATGATCATGACCGACCAAGAACGTGCTTTACACGCGGTAGAAGCATTAAAAAAGGAATACCCGGACGCGATTTGCTCTTTGACGTATACCGACCCATTACAGTTGCTGATTTCCACTCGTCTGGCGGCTCAGTGTACCGATGCCAGGGTCAATATGGTTACCCCAACCTTATTTGCGCATTTTCCTGATGTGGATGCTTTTGCCCGGGCCAATGTGCAGGATGTGGAGAATGATATTCGCTCCTGCGGATTATACAAAACAAAAGCAAAAGATATTGTGGCAATGTGTCAAATGATTCGAGATCGGTTTGACGGTAAAGTTCCAGATTCTTTGGAACAGTTAACGGAGCTCCCGGGAATTGGAAGAAAGACAGCAAACCTTATTATGGGGGACATTTTTCATAAGCCCGCCGTGGTGGTGGATACTCACTGTATTCGTTTGACCTCTCGGCTGGGATTTCATAATATCAAAGACGCCTATAAGGTGGAAATGATATTAAAAAAGGTACTTCCGGAAACGGAATCCAACGATTTTTGTCATCGCCTTGTTTTACATGGACGCGCGGTCTGCGATGCCAGAAAGCCTAAGTGCGAAGTGTGCTGCATGAATACGTTTTGTAACTATTATGAGGACCAAAAGAAAGAAAAATAAAAAAATACAAAAAACTAGTTGAATTTAATCACAAAGAGTGTTATAATAAATCCCGGTCGTGATAAACCGTTAGGAATTTGGTTTTTACGATCTGGATATATGGGCCCGTAGCTCAGCTGGGAGAGTGCTGCGTTCGCAATGCAGAGGTCGAGGGTTCGATCCCCTTCGGGTCCACCAAATATTATTAAAAGAAGTCGATTGCCATAAGGCAATTGGCTTTTTTGTTGTGGAAAGAACCACCGACTATGTCGGTGGAGCGTAAAAAGCTTTAGCGATGAAACGGACAAAAAAACTCCTTTTGGTGTAGAATGAACTTGCGGTCTGGCAACTGCAAGAG
>JAAWNT010000063.1 GCA_022799115.1 Clostridiales bacterium
CAGCGGGCCTTGGGGGGATTCACAAGGGGGAATCTCCCCCTTGTGCGTATTCTTTGCTTCCTTTCTTGTACGAGCAAGAAAGGAAGGCCCCCGCGGCAGAGGATGCAATAGAACAAGGGGATCTATGACAAGACATCAAGTTGGGAAACCCATAAAAAGTACTGACCATAAAAAAGATCCCCCCACCCCAATGGATATCATACAACAATCAAAAAGGGACTGCTGCGTCAGAAGAAATATCTCCCGACGCAGCAGCCCCTTTTCTCTTATGCGTAACCCTTATTTCTTTTTTCCTTTAAACCCATCCTTCAAGGACACCGAACGGTTGAACACCAGGGAGCCTGGTTTGCTGTCCTTATTATCCACACAGAAGTAACCCAGCCGCATGAATTGATAGAAGGCCGGCGCCTGAACATCTTTCAGGGACTGTTCCACCTTGCAGCCGACGAGGGTTTCCAGAGAATGGGGGTTTAAGTGCTCCAAAAAGTCTTTGTCCCCCGCGTCCGGATCCTCTTCGCTGAACAGATTGTCATACAGCCGCACTTCCGCGTCCAAGGCGGTGGCGGCGTCTACCCAGTGAATAGTACCCTTGATCTTGCGACCGTCGGGGGTATTGCCGCCCCGTGTTTCGGGATCATACTCGGCGTATACCTCCACCACGTTTCCGTTTTCGTCCTTTTTGCAGCCGGTGCACCGCACGATATAGGCGGTTTTCAAGCGCACCTCGTTGCCCGGGAAGAGGCGGAAATATCCCTTAACGGGCTCCTCCATAAAGTCGTCCTGTTCAATGTACAGCTCACGGGAAAACGTTACCGTGCGCTCTCCGTCCTCCGGACGGTTGGGGTTGTTCTCCACCTGGAACTGCTCGGTCTTTCCTTCGGGATAATTCTGGATAATCAGCTTGATTGGACGAAGCACCGCCATCACCCGCTGAGCGTTTTCGTTGAGGTCCTCTCGCAGGCAATGCTCCAAAAAGGCGTAATCCACCGTGGAATTCACTTTGGCCACGCCGATCCGATCGCAGAAATTGCGGATGGAAGCGGGGGTATAACCACGGCGGCGAAGGCCGCACAGGGTAGGCATACGGGGATCGTCCCAGCCGCTTACATATCCCTGTTCCACCAGCAGACGCAGCTTGCGCTTGCTCATTACGGTGTGATCGATGCCCAATCGGGCGAACTCAATCTGGCGGGGTTTGCAGGGGCCGCCCACATTATCCACTACCCAGTTATACAGGGGGCGGTGGGCTTCAAACTCCAGCGAACACAGAGAATGGGTGATGCCCTCCATCATATCCTCAATGGGATGGGCAAAATCGTACATGGGATAGATGCACCACTGATTTCCGGTGCGGTGGTGGTGCGCATGGCTGATGCGGTAGATAACCGGATCGCGCATATTGAAGTTGCCGGAGGCCAGGTCAATCTTGGCCCGCAGGGTCATTTTGCCGTCCTCAAATTCACCGGCTTTCATACGTTCGAACAGGTCGAGACTCTCTTCCATGGGGCGGTCCCGATAGGGGCTAACGGCCGGATGGGTTAAATCTCCCCTATTTTCCCTCACCTGCTCGGGAGTTTGCTCACATACATAAGCCAGCCCTTTTTTAATCAAATTGCAGGCAAACCGATACATATCCGGGAAAAACTGAGAGGCATAATAGAACTGGTCGCCCCAATCAAAACCAAGCCAGTGGATGTCCTCCTTGATGGCGTCTACATATTCCACATCCTCCTTGGAAGGATTGGTGTCGTCCATCCGCAGGTGGCACACGCCGCCGAATTTCTCCGCCGTGCCGAAATCAATGCAGACGGCCTTGGCGTGTCCAATGTGCAAATAGCCGTTTGGCTCGGGAGGAAACCGGGTGTGTACCTGCATTCCCTCGCAGCGGCCGCCCTCGGCCAGGTCTTCGGTGACAAAATCCTGAATAAAGTTGCTGGCGCCGGTTTCTTCCGCGCCCGCCACAATCTTTTCTTCCGCCATACTCTCTCTCCTCTATTGATTATGCATCCGCCGAAGGGGTTCTCCTGACGGATTCTTATTTTTTTACGGCTCCAATTTTTGCAGACCGATGCGCAGCCGACGCAGCGACTCTTCCCTGCCCAATATTTGCAGGATTTCAACAGCTCCGCCGGGAGTGACCGCCATGCCTGCCGCCGCGATGCGGGTAGGCCACATCACCGTGCCGTTTTTTACCTCCAGCTGCTGGGCCAACCCAATTAGGCAGCCATGGATGGACTCGTGCTCCCAACTGGCGAGCGCTTCCAGCGCCGGAATAACATGTTGCAGCATAACAAGGGAATTGTCCAGATTCGTCTTGCTCTTTTTATTCACAAACAGATCGGTTTCATATTCAGGCAGCTGCTGAAAGAATCCGATCATCTCAGGAATCTGGGTGAGTTTCGTAACCCTGGGCTGAAGTATACCGGCCAACGCGTCCCAATCCAACGGGGTGTTCCCCATCACCTGCTGATAATACGGCATGGCAATCCGAGTAAATTCCTGCGGAGCCATGGAACGGATGTATTCCGCGTTAAACCAGGTTAGCTTATCATAATCAAAGACAGCGGGGGACTTGCTGATCCCGTCGATGGAAAACGCTTGGGCAAGCTCTTCCAGGGTAAACCTCTCCTGGTTGTCTTTGGGACACCAGCCCAAAAGGGCGATGTAATTGGTCACTGCCTCAGGCAGATAGCCGTCGGTGACCAAATCCTCAAAGCTGGTGGCGCCGTGGCGCTTGGACAGCTTGGACACGGAACCATCTTCGTTTTTGCCCATGATTAATGGAAGATGCACATAGGTGGGAACCTCCCAGCCAAACGCCTCATACAACAAATTGTACTTGGGCGCGGAGGACAGGTATTCACACCCCCGCACCACATGGGTGATATGCATCGCGTGGTCGTCGATGACGTTTGCGAAGTTATAGGTGGGGTACCCGTCGGTTTTGAGCAGCACTTGGTCTTCCAGCTCGCTGTTTTCCACGGTGATGGCGCCGTATACGGCGTCTTCAAAGGTGGTTGAGCCTGTCAGCGGCATTTTCTGACGGATGACATAGGGCGTACCTGCGGCCAGCAGTCGTTCGATCTCCTCCTGAGGCAGATCACGGCAGTGCCGGTCATATCCGCCGGAGAATCCGCCCTCTTGAGCGGCCTGCTGATGCATTTGATCCAGACGCTCCTTGGTGCAGAAGCAGTAATAGGCTTTGCCTTCTTTCACCAACTGCTCGGCATAGGGACGGTACATGTCCCGCCGCTCACTTTGCACATAAGGACCGTATTCGCCGCCCACGTCGGGTCCCTCGTCGTGTGTCAGGCCCACTTGTTTCAATGTATTGTATATGATCTCCACCGCGCCCTCCACGAGACGTTCCTGGTCGGTGTCCTCAATTCTCAAGATAAATTGGCCGCCTTGGCTTTTGGCAATTAAGTACTCGTACAGTGCGGTACGCAGATTTCCCACATGCATAAATCCGGTGGGACTGGGCGCATATCTGGTTCTCACTTGATTTGCGGACATGATGTTACCCCTTTCCTCTTTGCTCCCTCGCGCAGCGGCCTGAGCATGCAGACCGTTTTTGCGGGTTATTTTACTATTATACCAAATTTTTATACTTATTCAATCGGTGAATTCCAATATACTGCGAGTTTTCCCATGATCCGGCGTGAAATTAAGAACTGCGGTTTGTTTTTCCGGATTTTCCCTCTTTTCTGCCATCTCAATTGTTCCGAGTAACCGGCGGGCGCCGGCTGTTCTTTCTTGCCGCTCATCGAATCACTCATTTTTTTGGGGGTTCCCCGCATATAAATGAGAGAAAACGATGATAGATGGAGGTTTTCCAATGGATTACAATATTCCTCAATCCAAACAGCCCATGAGACAGAAGCCCCCTTGTCCGCCTCCCCCGGAGCCAAAGCGCCCCGAATATGCCGCGCCCGACCCCTATCCCTCCATACAGGTAGACGGTCCCAACCCCCATTATGCGCAAATGCTGAAAATGTCGCTGGCCTCCCCCAAAAGTGAAACCACATCCATCACCCAATATGTTTATCAAAGTTGGGTGCTGCAAAGCGAGTTCCCCGAAATCTCTGACGTCATGCATCATGTGGCTATGGTGGAGATGCATCATCTGGATATGTTGGGCCGGTTGATCGATTGCCTGGGAGGCACTCCCAGCTACTCCTGTATCCAGCGCAACCGGCAGATTCCATGGAACGGCAGCATGGTCTTTTACGCAAGAATGGTGCGGCAAATGATGCAGAATAATATCCTGGCGGAACAGGACGCCATCCGCCAGTACAACAAGCAGATTCAAACCATTCAGGATTCCAATGTCCGCGATGTATTGGAACGGATCATCCTGGATGAGGAAGTACACATTAAAATATTCAAACAGTACCTTTAGCGGTAGGGGTTCTTTCATTCGTCTCGGGATTGCATCCCGAGACGAACCTTTAACCCAAAAGCAGCAACGGCTTGGCGCCATGGCGCCAA
>JAAWNT010000064.1 GCA_022799115.1 Clostridiales bacterium
TCACCGCCACATAACGCTCGGGGGCCTCGGTGCCAAACCCTACGGAATGGTAGATGATGGCGTCTTTCAGCTCCTGGGGTATTACCGGCTCAGGCCGATCGACAGCGGCTGAGATTCTCGCCGCATAGTCATCGCCGGATACGGCCGCCTGGGCGGAGACGGCGGAAAACGCCATGACGGCGGCCATGGCTCCGATGGCAAATCTTCTCGCTAACTTTTTCATGTGGTATTTTCCTCCTGTATTGGATTTCATTTATGGGCACGTTCCCAATGTGTGGAAGCGGCAAAAAAGAAATCGGATTCCTTTTGGCGTCAAAATGCGCAGGGAAAGGATTTTCCCCGCGCATCTGACGCTTCCGTTTAGTGATGTCAATCTTAAGCGGGGTTTCCCGTCTTTTTTACAGGCGCCGCGTTAGAATACCAAAACACATTGGGACTGTGCGGCAATCAATCGCTTTCCGATTAATATTTACGGCTGCCGTCCGCGTTGAAGTTGTAAACCTCTTTGACGCCGTTTGCCTTGGTGACGGTGGTGGTATTGACGCCATATTCGAAGGAAATGTTATCCTGCAGCGCGCCGGTGGACTTATAGGTCTTTACGTTGACGGCGCGGCCCTGATTGTCATACTTGATATGGGTGCTGCCTACACGGGTGACCAGTTTGCCGGTGGCATCGTAATCCAGATCCAAGTAGGTGTCGCCGTTGGCGGTCTCCACACGGAGCAGGTTGCCCTGGTCGTTGTAAATCAGCGTATAGGTCACGCCGTTGGCGGAGATGGATTTCACCTTAGCAATCTCGCCCTCTGCGGCGGGATAATAGTCATAGGAGATATTGGTGCCACCAAGATTTAAACCAGTCAGCACGCCGTTGGCGTCGCGCTGCGCAGTGGAAGTCGTCACATAGCTGCCGTTTTGGGAAGCTCTCTTGCCACATAAGAAAAATATTGGGGCCCATTGGTCATATCCATGTAATAGCTGCGCTGCACCTCCGGCATTACCACCGCTACGTTGCGCTCCTCCGCATAGATAGACAGCATGGTATTCTCTTCCCAGCAGTGGTGGTTATCCGACAAACCGTGGAGCAGATAGATCACCCCTCTGGGCGGGATGGGCTCGCTCTCTCTGGGCAGCAGGACAGTCAGCCCGGTTCGCATCTCCAGGCTTGGGGAATACACGGTTCCTCGAAATACAGACATTGTTTTCTCATCCTTTCTCAACGTTTGGTATGGGAACATTCCATAAGCCGCTGCTCCCCTGCCTGTTTGCAGCCGACTGTCCCTGAATTTCCTCTGTCAATCCCGGAGACGAAACCGGCTCCTTTTGACGCGCCCCGCCATGTCTTCGCTCTTTCCATGGGGCGGAATTTTTCTCCTGTGGAGCGGAAAGACGGGTCATTTCCCGGGGTGGCGAGATATGGATTCGGGCGGTGAGGGGGCGTCCATGCAGCTTTGATACCAGGCAATTTTCTCCTCAATGCGGCAAAGGTTTTTTTGCAGCGCGGCAATGGCGTCCAGAATGTGCTGACGGTGGGTGGTAAATATCTCCATGCGCCGTTCCAGGGTTTCGTCCCCCTCCCTGCACAGGTCAAAATATTTTTTAATCTCTTTTACCGTCATGCCGGTGCTCTTCAGGCAGCAAACCATACCCAGCTGCTCCAAATCCTCCTCGGTGAAGTAACGAACTCCCCCTTCGGTGCGGTGGGTGGAGAGAATTCCCTCCTGGTCGTAATAACGCAGGGTATATGGGGTGAGGTTGGTCTTTCTGGCTACCTGGGAAATGCTGTATGTCATCCGTTCACGGCTCCTTTCCCTTAAGAATCTGTTTGGCTGAACACGCCTGCGGCCTTCTTCCTTTGAAAGACGCCGCGCCGTACTCCCGCTGGGCAGCAATATACATACCCAGGAGGATTGCTTTTATGAGCGTGTTGGATTGCGGGAACGTTCTTTTTTCTTTAGCATACCCTTGATTCAGGCCGCCTGTCAACCTGATTTTCTCAGGATTTCAAACCGCCCCTGCGTTTTAAATCCATCCGGCGTTCCCCTTTCTTGCATTCCCGGCGCATCCTTGGTATGATTGCGGCAATTGATGGAAAACCAAATTTTACCCGTCCCGATTCCGCCGGCGGAAAAGGAGGCCATTCCTGTGATATTGGGGAATCCCTTCGGAAAAACCGCCGTTTGATCTGTGTATTTTTACAAACTTCCTAAAACCCCTTGACTTCGAGTACACTCGAAGGATTAAGATAGTTGGGATCTTACCGCGGGCCGGCGACGTCCCTCATATTCCCACTGAGAAAGTGAGCCGCGCATACGCCCGGCAGTCTCCCGCGAGCCGCGCTCTTTTATGGAAAAGGCCCTCTTCCCTCCGTCCCGGCGCTTTGCGCCGGCCATCTTTATTCTGAGGAGAATTCTATATGACAAAAGATTTGACCAAAGGCAGCCCGGCAAAACTAATCCTTTATTTTTCCCTGCCTCTGCTGATCGGCAATTTATTTCAGCAATTTTACAGTATGGCGGACACCTTTATCGTGGGCCGCACCTTGGGTGTGGACGCGTTGGCCTCGGTGGGATGCACCGGGAGTATTTCCTTTTTTATCATTGGATTCGCCCAGGGGCTGACCGCGGGATTTTCCATCATTACTGCCCAGCGGTTCGGCGCAAACGATCTGGAAGGGGTGCGCAAAAGCGCGGTTTCCAGCTCCATTCTCAGCGCCGTGATCACCGTCATCCTCACGGCGGTCAGCGTAGCGCTGGCCCGCCCCATCCTGGTGGCCATGAACACCCCGGAAAATATTTTGCAGGGGGCGGTGGAGTATATCTCCGTCATCTTCTGGGGCATCGCCGCCTCGGTGCTGTTTAACCTGCTCTCCAACATCATTCGCGCGCTGGGCGACAGCACCACCCCTCTGGTATTTTTGGTGATCGCCTGCGTGCTCAATATCGGGTTGGATTATCTGTTTATCCTGGTGTTCTCCATGGGGGTAGCGGGGGCCGGTTGGGCCACTGTGATCTCCCAGCTGGCGGCCGGACTGCTCTGCATCGGTTATATCGGCAAGAAGCTTCCCATGCTGCATCTGCACCGGGAGGATTTTCGGGTGAGCCGCTCCTTCCACATCGCCCACCTCAAGGTAGGCCTGCCCATGGCGTTTCAAACCTCTATCATCGCCATCGGGGCCATCGCGCTTCAGTCCGCCCTCAACGGGCTGGGTTCCACGGCTGTGGCCGCCTATACCGCGGCCCAGAAGATCGACGCGCTGGCGGTGCAGCCTATGGCCTCCTTTGGGGTTACCATGGCTACCTTTACCGCCCAGAATTTCGGGGCCGGGGATATGCCGCGCATCCGCCGGGGAGTGCGCCAGTGCGCCATTATCTCGGTGATTTTCAGCATATTGGCGGGCGCTTTGGTCATTTTGGCCGGGCGGTTCTTTGTGGAGCTGTTTGTGGGACCAGGCAACGAGCAAGTGGTGGATATGGCCATGATCTATCTGGTGATTAACGGGGCGCTTTATTTTATGCTGGCTCTGCTGTTCGTGTGGCGCAACGCTTTACAGGGGCTGGGCAAGACCCTCATTCCCACCTTGGCGGGAATCATGGAACTGTTTATGCGCATTTTCGCCGCCTTTATTTTGGCCGATATCCTGGGCTTTGCCGGGGCGTGCATGGCCAATCCCGCTGCCTGGCTGGGCGCTCTGATCCCGCTTAGCGTCGCCTATTTTCTTACCATTCATAAATTGGTTGCGCATCCGCCCGCACCGCTCACCATGCGCCGCACCGCGCCGGAGGACTCTTCGAAATAACAAAACCATACAAAGGAAAAAACGCTTGCAGAAGCCGAAGGCTTGCAAGCGTTTTTTATTTTTGCATTCATTTTATTTGGGGAACCGGCCTTTGCAAATTCCGCAAGGGTCGGATATTGCGTAAGGAATGACGCGCGGTGATTGAGTGAATCGGACGGTTATTTACGGGTTAATCCATATGCCGTTCTCATCAAAATTGCGAAGCTGCATGACGCCGTCGGCATCGGTTACCAAGGTCTGATTGTTGCCGTATCGATATTGGTATTTTCCAATGCCCTGCAGGCCGATGAGATCGACCGCCACGCCCAAAGGCCCGTTGGTGCTGTCGATGGCGACGAGGTTGTTCATGTTCATCTCAGAGATCGTGCTGAGCACGCCGCTGTCATACGCAAATTCCACGGTGGGACGATGCTCGGAACCCATATAAAGTTGCTTTAGTCCGTCCTCCGAGTAGTCCAGAAAGGCAAAGGAAGAGGGTCTGTTGGTATCGGTGGGGAAGTAGAAATAAATCCCGCTGATGACCGGAACACCCGCTGGGGATGTTGTTTTGTCAAATTCGATCCTGCGGTTGCCTTGGTTAAGGTACTTGGGCGTCACGCTTTTCAGCAGACCGT
>JAAWNT010000020.1 GCA_022799115.1 Clostridiales bacterium
AGCAAAGAATTCTTTGCTGCAATCAGAACGCATATTTTTTATATTTCCATAATTTCCTTTTGCTTTTTGTCGGAAACGGCTTCGATCTCTTTTCCGAATTTATCCGTTAAATCCTGCATTTTCTTCTCCGCGTCTTTCAAATCGTCTTCGGTGATTTCAGACGATTTTTTCATGGCCTTTAGCTTCTCAATGGCATCGCGACGAACCGAACGAATTGCTATCTTTGCTTCTTCGGCCATTTTGCTGACATCCTTTACGATTTCTTTCCGGCGATCCTCGGTCAGAGGCGGGAAAATAATCCGAATAATCTTTCCATCACTCTGTGGATTGATTCCCAAGTCAGAAGTTTGAATCGCTTTTTCCACCGCGCGCACCACCGAAATATCCCACGGCTGCACCGTTAAGGTTCTCGCTTCGGCAACCGACACTGCAGCCAGTTGGTTAATGGGGGTCGGAGTCCCATAATAATCTACCGTAATTTTATCCAATACTGCTGGATTAGCACGACCCGCCCGAATGGCAGCATACTCCTTGCTGAGCACCTCTACCGTCTTGTTCATTTTATGTTCTGCCGCTTGAAATACCTCTTTCATGATAATTCCTCCTTTACTAATGTGCCGATGGGGCATCCACATACCGCATCCACAATGTTTTGAGGGTTGTCAATACTGAACACCAAAATCGGAATATTGTTATCCTTACACAGGGAAGCCGCCGTGCTGTCCATGACTTGAAGCCCTTGGTTAAGCACATCCAAAAAGGACAGACTGTCAAACTTAACCGCGTCTGGATTCTTTTTGGGATCGCTGTCATATACCCCGTCCACCATGGTAGCTTTCAGGATGATATCCGCATCAATCTCCGCCGCGCGCAAAGCAGCCGCCGTATCCGTTGAGAAAAACGGGTTTCCGGTACCGCAACCAAAAACCACTACACGTCCTTTTTCCAGATGGCGAACCGCCCGATTGCGGATATAAGGCTCCGCGACCTGCTGCATAGATATGGCTGTCTGAACCCGAACCGGCACTTCCAGCTGTTCCAACGCATCGGCAACACCCAAAGCGTTGATTACCGTGGCCAGCATTCCCATATGATCCGCCCGGGTGCGGTCCATATTTCCGCTGCTGCGCCCTCTCCAGAAGTTGCCGCCGCCCACTACAATACCGATTTGGACGCCCATATCCGCGCATTGCTTGATGGCATTACTAATGGAAACAACCGTCGCTTCGTCTATGCCATGCTTCCCGGATCCCGCAAGAGACTCACCGCTCAGCTTCAGCAATACTCTCTTATACTTTGGCTGCAAATTCAACACTCCCCAAAAAAACATTTTGTTACTCTCTATCTTACAATAATTGGGTATCGATGTAAAGCTTTTCTAATTTAATAATGGTAATATTAATCCTTTGTTAAAATTTAAAATCCAGACAGCCCAAACGTTTTTCTTGATCTTCGCCCGTTTTTCCACAAAGAATTCAGCCAAAAACGACTTTGTAGCCTTGAAAACCTGTGATATAATTAAAACCCGGCCAATCCCTATCCCCACGCTGAGACAGCGAAGGAACACTACATAAGATGGAAGAGGATTTTATGAACGAAAAAGAAATTGCAGAAATTCGCCGACGTTTTCGCCCCGATAAAAGCAACATCACCTGTATCCGCGGGTGCTATGTCAACGGAAATCGGGAGATTATCTCCCAGTTCAGCCAGTCGCTTACTTTAACCTCACAGGAAGAATCGGAACAAATCCTGTCAAGCCTGAAACGCACACTTTCAGGCGCCTTAGGAAAGAATCTCACGGACATCACGTTTTCTACACAGCAAGTGGTGGACAGTGAAGAGCATCGATTGCTGATGGCGTTGAAAAATTCTTCTCTAAACGATGAACAGGCTGTACAAGCATTCTACCAACGGGTGATAGAAGCTCTGAATCTGGATGGCCACTATATGATACTTTTAGCCCATGACACCTATGATGTTCCCTACCGTTCAAAGGATGGAGAAACATTGGAGGATGCTTCCTCCGAGGTTTTTTCCTATATTCTTTGCAGTATCTGCCCGGTTAAAATGACCAAACCGGCTTTGAGCTATTTTGCCAGCGACAATATGCTGCACAACCGTGCGGCGGACTGGATTGTGGCTGCGCCGGAACTCGGCTTTCTCTTTCCCGCTTTTGATGACCGAAGCGCCAACATCTATAATGCGCTTTATTACTCCCGCGATATCTCGGAAAATCATAAAGAATTTGTGGACGCTATTTTCCATAGTGAAACCCCTATGCCTGCCGCCGAACAAAAGGAGGCCTTTGACGCCATTTTGCAGGAAACCCTTGAGGACGCATGCTGCTATGAGGTGGTACAGACCGTACACGAGCATCTGTATGAAATGATCGAGGAGCACAAAGCAAACAAAGAAACAGAACCTCTGGTCATCTCCAAAAACACCGTGAAAAATGTTCTAATAAATTGTGAGATTCCCAACGATCGAGTAGAAGCTTTTGAGGAAAAATACACCCAAGCCTTCGGAGCCGATACCGAAATCAGCCCACGAAACCTGGTGGAAAATAAATTTCAGCTCAAGACCCCGGATGTTACCATTCAGGTAAACCCAGAGCGCAGCGATCTGGTGGAAACCCGCATTATCAACGGCATCAAATATATTTTGATTCGGGCAGAGGATGGCGTAGAGGTCAACGGGGTGGATATTCATATTAAAAGGGATCCGGAAGAAGTGGAATAACCATTATGATTAAATAGACGAATTGGTAGAATTCACACAGCCTGTTCCTATAGCGGGTATTCCATTCATTCTTTTGTCGCTGGGCTTGGGATGATTCTGGACAAAGCGCAACAAATCGTATATAGTTACCTATAGATGAAACGATATCGTTGGATAAACATTCCAACTGGAATGTTCCGTGATACCTTTTGAAATTCCGTTTAAAAACAGGAGGGAAATCATGCTGCAGTTGCAGGGAAAATATAACACAGCGAAGGTCTTTTCCCACGTCGTAGACGAAGATTCCATCGCGCAGATTATTCTGTTGTGCAATCAGGAGTTTACGCAGGGCAGCCGGATCCGTCTGATGCCTGACGTTCACGCCGGCGCCGGCTGCACGGTAGGCACTACTATGACCATTACCGATCGGGTAGTGCCGAATCTGGTTGGGGTGGATATTGGCTGCGGTATGGAAACGATCCTTCTTAAAGAAACCCGCATCGAACTGCAAAAGCTGGATAAGCTCATCTATGCAAAGATTCCGTCCGGCTTTTCCATTCGGGAGAAAGCCCATCGTTATATGGAGCAAATTGATCTCACAAAGCTGTATTGCTACAAATATATCAACGTCTTGCGTGCGGAAAAAAGCCTTGGAACTTTGGGGGGCGGCAATCATTTTATCGAGCTGGATCGGGATCAAGAGGGCGGCTGTTATCTGGTGATCCATTCCGGCAGCCGGCACTTGGGGCTTCAAGTGGCAAAGTACTACCAGGAAGAGGGATATAAGCAGCTTAACGGAAGCTCCGCAGAGGATCAACAAAAATTGATCGCAGCTCTAAAAGAGGAAGGACGGGAACGGGATATCCAAAAGGCGCTTAAAACGTTAAAGAGTACAAAGCGAACCAGTATTCCTAAAACGCTTGCCTATGTGTCCGGGGAATTGTTTGACCAATATATCCACGACATTGGTATTATTCAGGCGTTTGCCCAACTCAACCGAAAAGCGATGGCAGACGAAATTCTGAAAGGTATGGGGCTACATGCTGAAGATCGTTTTTCCACCATCCATAATTATATCGATCTTGACGCAATGATTCTTCGTAAGGGCGCGGTGTCAGCCAAAGAAGGCGAACGGCTTTTGATTCCTATCAATATGAGGGACGGCAGCCTGGTCTGTGTTGGTAAGGGCAATGAAGATTGGAACTATTCCGCACCTCATGGCGCTGGCCGATTAATGAGCCGTTCCCAGGCGAAACAGAGTTTCACGGTCTCCGAATACAAAAAGCAGATGAAAGGCGTCTATACAACCTCTGTCAATAAAGAAACCTTGGATGAATGCCCAATGGCTTATAAACGAATGGAAGATATCATAGATAACATTGGAGATACGGTCTCCGTAGAAAAGATCATCCGACCGGTCTATAACTTTAAAGCCGGCGAGCAATAAGTAAACACGGCGCGTCTTTTGGTAGACGATTTTTCTGAAAATTTGATGGAAGCCTATCACACTTATATTCCCGACGCTGTATCAAAAGATTGCGTATGGTTATTTGAACATTTCAGCCAATCGTAAGCCTGGCTGGGATTTTACTTAAGCCCAGATCACACAGAAATCTAAGATAGATTCTGTTTCGACAGCGCCTAATTTAATGCAAATAATATACCAATAATTGTCGTTTACCCATGTCCAGCCAGTGATTGATATTCACTCACCCAGCTGCTGAACCAAAATTTAATAAATAATCCTATTAAAAATGGGTTTGCCCCTTACAGGAGCAAACCCATTTTATTTTATTATAGGAAATCTTACTTAATCATACCGGCAACTTCGTCGGCAAAATTATCGTTGCGCTTCTCCAGGCCCTCGCCCTTTTCAAAACGAACAAAGGACACAATTTTAATATCCCCGCCCAGAGTCTTGGCAGTATTTTCTGTATATTTCTGAACCGAAACGTCCCCATCTTTCACAAAGGGCTGATCCAACAAGCAAACTTCCTTAAAGTATTTGCCCAGCTTGCCCATCACGATCTTCTCCGCAATCTTTTCAGGCTTGCCCTCGTTAATTACCTGCTCGGTCAGGATCTTCTTCTCATGCTCTACAACATCAGCCGGAACGGCAGCCTCATCCAGATAGGACGGGTTGGCCGCAGCAACCTGCATCGCAATATCCTTTGCATAAGCTTTGAATTCATCCTTAGCAGCAATCTCGGCAGAGGTGTCAAACTTCACCATAACGCCGATTCTGCCGGCGGCATGGATATAGGTGGCAACCACACCTTCATAACGCTCAAACCGGCGGATTTTAATGTTTTCTCCAATGGTGAGAACTTTCTCCTGAACCAATGCTTCCACGGTCATATCGGAGCCAGCCACCTTGGTCTTCATCAGCGCGTCCATATCGGCGGGATTATTTGCAATAATAGTCTCCGCGCAGGTATTAACAAAGCTCTGGAATTCCGCATTCTTCGCGACAAAGTCGGTCTCGGCGTTCACTTCAATAACCACGCCTACATTGCCGGCTTCATTGGTAACGGCATAGGCAACGCCTTCCGCCGCAATACGTCCGGCCTTCTTAGTAGCGGCAGCCAAACCCTTTTCTCTCAATATATCCATAGCGGCATCCATATTGCCGTCAGCCTCAGTCAGAGCCTTTTTGCAATCCATCATACCGCAGCCTGTTTTCTCTCTCAGGGTTGCCACGTCTTTTGCTGTAAAAGCCATCTTCATTATTCCTCCATTTTTATAGAATCGGTTCTCAAAAAAATACCCGTACTGGTAAGCACGGGTATTTTCACCCTAATATCCGTAGAAATTCTGCTCTTATTGAGCAGCCGCCTCGTCGGTCTCGTTTTCCTTTTCTGCGGCGGCTTCTTCCGCAGCCGCGCCCATCTGACCCTCTTTGCCTTCGATAATGGCATTGGCCATGGTGGCAGAAATCAGTTTGACAGCGCGGATCGCGTCGTCATTACCAGGAATGATATAGTCAATTTCATCGGGATCACAGTTGGTATCCACAATGGCGACGATCGGAATGCCCAGCTTCTTAGCCTCTGCAACCGCAATTCTCTCCTTACGGGGATCCACGATAAACAGAGCGCCCGGGAGCTGCTTCATATCTTTGATACCGCCCAGGAATTTCTCCAGTTTTTCAATCTCCAAATTCAGTTTGATAACTTCTTTCTTAGGAAGCAGATCAAAGGTTCCATCGGCCTCCATGGCTCTGAGCTGTCTCAAACGGTCAATTCTGTGACGGATGGTGGTAAAGTTGGTCATCATACCGCCCAGCCAACGGGCATTGACATAATAAGCGCCCGCGCGCTCCGCTTCCTCTTTCACAGAATCCTGCGCTTGCTTTTTGGTACCGACAAACAGCACGGATTTTCCATCAATCGCCAGATCGCGCACAAAATTATACGCCTCTTCCAGCTTTCTTACCGTCTTCTGCAAATCAATGATGTAAATGCCGTTGCGCTCAGTAAAGATGTACTCCGCCATTTTGGGGTTCCATCTTCTGGTCTGGTGTCCAAAGTGAACACCTGCTTCTAAGAGTTGTTTCATAGATACTACTGCCATTTTAAAATCCTCCTTGGTTTTTCCTCCGCTCATCCTGACGGTAAAATACCCCTCTATGAGGAGCACCCATTTCACCGATAGTTAAGCGTGTGTTTTGCGCCGATTATTATATCATGGTTTTCCAAGAAAAACAAGAGTTTCTCAGGAATTTCCTGACAAAAATCAATTGCTAAAAAAATTGTTTAAAAACCGGTTGCGTTTTTTCTTAACACAACGCGAATGAAAGCATACCAGAATGGTATCCTCCCCCACTACCTCAATGTCCTCCCAACGAATGATGATGTCGTCATGCCTGCCAAACAACCCAAAGCATTTTAGTCTGCCATAAATCACAATTGCAACCAGCTTGGCGCACGATGTATCCACCTCCACATCATTGACGCAGCCCAAGCAGGTGCCATCCTTTATATTAACCACTTCTTTATGACGCAAGTCCGCAATTCTACAACAGTTCACAAGGATCACCTCCTCTTTATGTATATTCAGAAAGAGGGCGAACTTGCTTGTCTGTCATCGGATCCCTAGATTTTTTGTTTTCATCTTAAATGATTCGGCTAAAATCTGACTTTATTCCTATAAAAATCTTTCTTCATTCTTATATCAAAGATGCTATTAACCGCTGATTCCAAAAACATACAAGGTTACCCTTGTTCTGCTATTTTCTCCGCCAGTTCATTGAGGTAAACCCATCGCTCAGTCTGTTGTTCCAGCTGCTGCTCTACCTGTTCTTTCTGCTCCAACAGCTGCTGGAGCTTTTCATAGTCAGCGGAAGACTGACCAATTTCTTCTTCAATTTGCTTAAGCTTGCATTCCAAATCATCGATTACCGCGTCGATTTGGTTAAATTCTCTCTGCTCATTGAAAGAAAACTTCAATTTTTTGGGGGAAGCCGGACGCTCCCGCTTTGCTTTCTCATTGGAGGAAGACGTTGACTTTCGCAGTCGGGCCTCCACCTGACTCTCTTCAAAATAGTCGCTATACCCGCCCAGATATTGCCTGATCTCTCCGCCGGGACGAAACTCCAGAATATGGTCTGTGACTTTATCCAAAAAGTAGCGGTCATGAGATACCGCCAAAATCGCGCCCTTAAAGTCCTGAAGATAGTCCTCTAATATCATCAATGTCTGTATATCCAAATCATTGGTCGGCTCGTCCAACACAAGCACGTTGGGCGCTTCCATAAGCACTCGAAGAAGGTAAAGCCTACGCCGCTCTCCCCCTGACAACCGTCCAATCTTTGTATGCTGCAAGGCGCCGTCAAACAAGAATTTTTCCAGCATTTGTGAGGCTGTCACCGCCCCATTCGGGGTCTGGATTATGTGAGCAATCTCACGGATATAGTCGATAACCTTGCTGTCTGGGTCCATGTGCTCACATTCCTGAGAAAAATAACCAAATTTTACGGTGTCCCCTACCGCAACGCTGCCGCTATCCGGAGGAATCTGTCCAATCATTATCTTTAACAAGGTGGATTTTCCACATCCATTAGAACCCACAATACCGATGCGCGCATTGCGCTGTAATAGGTAAGTAAAATCTTTGATGAGCGTACGATTCCCATAAGCCTTGGATATTCCGGTTACTTCCACCGTTTTTTTTCCTAGACGGGATTGTATGGATTCCATCTCGATTTCTTCCGTTGTTGGAGGAGCCTCTTTTTCCTTTAGCTGTTCATAGCGCTGGATGCGGGATTTGCTCTTGGTACCTCTGGCTTTTACTCCCCGCTGAATCCACTCCAGTTCCTTACGCAGTATGCTTTGACGCTTCCGCTCTGAGCCTGCTGCCATTTCCTCCCGCTGGCGTTTGAGTTCCAAAAACTCGGAATAATTCCCTGGATAGGAATACAGCCGTCCGTGATCGATTTCTACAATTCGATTGGCAACCCGATCTAAAAAGTAACGGTCATGAGTAACCATCAACAGCGCTCCTGTAAATCGCGCCAAATATTTTTCCAACCATAAAACCATCTCACAATCGATGTGGTTGGTTGGCTCGTCCATGATTAAAACTTCGCAGGGATTCACCAAAGCGGCCGCGATGGCCACTCTTTTCTTCTGGCCGCCGGATAAGCGCCCCACTGGTTGGTCAAAATCCAAAATTCCCAATTTTGTAAGAATACTTTTCGCCTCGTAGGTCTTTTCCTCCCGATATTCCCTGCTTGCCCCCTCAAATACCTGCTTTAACACGGTGTTTGTCCCATCAAAATCCGGAGACTGGGGCAAATATCCAATACGTACTCCCGTTGATTTAACAATTTGTCCTTGGTCAGGGTTCTCTTTTCCAGCCATCATCTTAAGCAGTGTGGTCTTTCCTGTACCGTTGACGCCGATCACCCCCACTTTATCCCCTTCCTTTAAAGTGAGGCAAATCTCCTGCAATAAGATCGTTTCGCTATAACTTTTGGTCAAAGCTTCTGCTGATAACAAATTCAATTCCATTCCTCCGAATCATTCAACTTAAAAGCCGAACGGTTATTCTACCAAGCACCCCAGCGACTCGGCCACCCATACCGCCTGTTTTAAATCTATTTTCGTTTTGTTCATCCGGCCGCTTTTCAGATCGGTCCCCAGTATTTCCGCGTCTCTTAGATCCGCGCCGGTAAGATTCGCGTCCTTGAGAATCGTATGAAAAAGCTTTGCTTCCCGAAATACAGACCTTTCCAAATTACATTCCTGTAGATTTGCGTAGCTGAAATCCACACCGCTCAAATCCATTTTGTGCAAATCGCATCCGGTAAAGATCACATATGAATAATTACCCTTTTCGATTGATATTCCAGTAAGTTTGGCGTTATAAAAGGAAGAACCCGCGCATTTACACTGTACCCATGAGGAACTAAACAGATTGGCTCCGCCGAATTCGCAGTTAATAAAAGCGGAATAGGTATGCACAGACTCATACAGCTCGGCAAAGTGGAAGCTACAGTTGGTAAAAACGCATGATCTGGTCAAAAGACCGCTCATGCGGCAGCCGCGGAACGTGCAGTCTGTAAATGATATTCGCTTAAGTTCCAATTCTGAAAAGTCCCAATCTTGAAATTCCTGCCCATGATAGATCTTTTCGTTCGCTGTAAACTTCATCGTTTCCCTCTTTTATCTGTAAAACCTACAACCTTTACACATGGCTGCATCAGCCAAATAATATGCAAAATCAGCATTTTATTATGTAAAGTGCTATTACTTTACATAATAAAACATCCTATATAACTATAATTCATCTTATTTTTATATTGTACGGTTCCTCATGAAATTCGTCAAGTATCATTCCCTAGTCATCGCTTCTCTTTAAAATAATGAACGGAGCAAATTTTAAACCGAACTACGATTTATCCCTACAGAATTGGAAAGAATAGCAGATGTAGCAGTCTGCATTAAAATAAGCTGCTGAAATGAGATTGGAGGGCATTATTCTATGTCAAAAACTAACCCAAAGGAATCCGAAACTTCCGTACAAGAAACCATCAATCAACTGGTAAAAAACGCCCAATCCGCCTTGGAAGAATACATGCGTTTAGATCAACAGCAGGTGGACCAAATCGTTCACGCTATGTCGCTCGCTGGATTGGACCATCATATGGAACTGGCAAAGCTGGCTTATGAGGAAACTGGACGCGGCGTGCTGGAAGACAAAATCATCAAAAATATGTTTGCAACCGAATACATCTGGCATTCCATTAAATACACCAAAACCGTAGGGATCGTGGATGAAAACGATATGGAAGGATATGTAGAGGTAGCAGAGCCTGTTGGAATCGTAGCTGGCGTCACCCCTGTTACCAATCCTACGTCCACCGCTATGTTTAAATCAATGATTTGCGCCAAGGCCCGAAATCCCATCATCTTTGGATTTCACCCAAGCGCACAGAAATGCTCGGTGGCCGCGGCAAAAATTATGCGCGATGCCGCTGTAAAAGCAGGCGCGCCTGAGTACTGCGTCCAGTGGATCGAAACCCCATCCATTGAAGCCACCAATGCTCTAATGAATCACCCAGGGGTATCCATGGTGCTAGCCACCGGCGGATCCGGTATGGTGCGCGCAGCCTACAGCACCGGAAAACCTGCATTGGGAGTGGGACCAGGCAACGTCCCCTGTTATATTGAAAAGACGGCCAATCTTGAGCGTGCCTGCACCGATTTAATGCTATCGAAAACCTTTGACAACGGCATGATCTGTGCTTCTGAGCAATCGGTTATTGTTGATCGGGAAATTTCTGACGACTTTGAACGGATCATGCGGGAAAACAACTGCTATTTTCTTAACGACGAAGAAACCGATAAGGTTTCAAATTATGTTATTAATCCAGCCAAACAATCGGTCAACCCAGAAGTCGTAGGAAAGAGCGCCCATTGGATCGCCGCGCAAGCCGGAGTAACAGTCCCGGAAGAAACAAAAATTCTGTTGGCGCGTCTGTCCGACGTTGGTCCAAATTATCCTCTGTCTAGAGAAAAGCTTTCTCCTGTGTTGGCTTATTTCGTTGTGGACGGACCGGAAGAAGGCTTTTCTATGGCCCAAAAGACGCTTGATCTGGGCGGCCTGGGCCATTCTGCGGTTATCCACAGTGAAAACAAACAGCTAATCCATGCCTATGGAGAAAAAATGAAGGTGGGTCGTGTTATCTCCAATTCCCCCTGCTCTCAGGGAGCCATCGGAGATATTTATAACACCAACACTCCCTCCCTTACCCTGGGCTGCGGTTCTTATGGCCATAACTCCACTACCTCCAATGTCTCTACCGTGAATCTAATCAACAAAAAGCGCATCGCAAAAAGGAGAGTCAATATGCAGTGGTTCAAGGTGCCGCCCAAAATCTATTTTGAGTATGATTCCATTCAATATCTGGAGAAGATGGACGGCATTGAACGGGCGTTTATCGTAACCGATCCCACAATGGTTAAGATGGGATATGTGGATAAGATTCTTTACTATCTGCGCAAACGCAAGCTCTACTGCCATGCCGAAATCTATTCTGATGTGGAGCCGGATCCTGACGTAGACACTGTAATGCGCGGCGTGGAGGCCATGCGGGATTTCCAGCCGGATGTAATTATCGCTTTGGGCGGCGGCTCCGCTATGGATGCCGCAAAGGGAATGTGGCTGTTCTATGAGCACCCAGACGCCACCTTCGACGGTATGAAGCTGAAATTTATGGATATCCGAAAGCGGGCCTACAAATTCCCTCGGCTTGGCACAAAAGCGCAGATGGTTTGTATCCCCACCACCTCCGGAACAGGCTCTGAGGTGACCTCCTTCTCGGTAGTAACCGATCGCAAAAACGGAAGTGTCAAGTATCCGCTGGCCGATTATTCATTGACCCCTAACGTATCCATTATCGACCCTCAGTTTGTGATGAGTCTTCCCAAAGGCCCCACCGCTGATACCGGCTTGGATGTATTGACCCACGCGCTGGAAGCGTATGTCTCGGTTATGGCAAGCGATTACACCGACGGTCTCGCTCTCCAGGCTATCAGCATGGTGTTTGAATACCTGCCGCGCGCCTATCACAACGGTGCAAACGACAAGGAAGCCCGGGAAAAAATGCACAATGCCTCATGTATCGCGGGAATGGCCTTTACAAATGCCTTCCTAGGGCTGAACCATTCCATGGCTCATAAGCTGGGCGGCGAATATCATATTCCCCATGGGCGGGCCAACGCTTTGCTCCTGCCTTATGTCATCCGTTACAACGCCACCCGCCCCACCAAGTTTGCAACATTCCCCAAATATGAAAAATTTATTGCAGATCAAAAATACGCAAAAGTGGCCCGCATGATTGGAAAAGACGGCAATAGTGTTTCCGAACTTGTAGACCGTTTGATTGAAGCCATATGGGAGTTAAAGACTGATCTAGGCAGTCCCAAGAGTATTCAGGAATGCGGCGTAGACGAAAAAACCTTCTTAAACAACTTGCAGCGATTGGCGGAAAAGGCTCATGAGGACCAATGCACCACCGCAAATCCCCGTTATCCACTCATCAGCGAAATCAAGCAGATCTATCTAGACGCTTATTATGGAAGATAAGCGCTCACTTTTCTCACAGTCGGGCTTTTGCAATATGAAACCAACGGATCCTGCCAAAAAGGCGGCGCCACTTATAAATGGTGGCGCCGCCTTTTTCTAAAAAAGCAATGTATCTTAAAGTTTAATACACGATAAAGTAACCCTCATTTTTACCGCACGATTTTCAACATAAAATTTGACGCACTCTATTCTGGAACCTCCAGATCCCGCTAGGCGTCATTCAAAAGGAATGGGCGCCACGGTCCCTTTCCCCATAAGTTCCCGTTTATAATGATACTAGCGTCACCAAACCAATTCCTAACAATGCGCCGCTGATTACTTCTATCGGCGTATGTCCAATTAATTCCTTAAGCATTTTGTCCGGTTCCACCTCCGGCGGAGACTCTTCCTCATTTTTTTGATCAAACACATACCAATTTACCAGCTTGTTGATGGTTTTGGCTTGTTCGCCCGCAGCTCGGCGTACCCCCATCGCATCATACATAACAATAAGCGCCAGCACCGCCGCAATCGCAAATTCGTAAGAAGTAACTCCATGCCGGATAAATACGGATGTGGCTAACCCGCACACCAACGCAGAATGAGAACTCGGCATGCCGCCCGAACCAACCAAACGTTCCAATTCAAATTTCCTGGTAATAAATAGGGCGATCAGCACCTTAATCAGTTGAGCCGCTAACCAAGATAATATGCTCATATTCAGGTAATAATTTCCAGGCAACTGTTGCAGCAAGCCATACACCTCACATACGGTTGTAAAAAAACCAAATTCTGTTTTTTAGTATATCACAAAATTCTCCAAAAGTCCCCTTAGATTTGTTACAATATTTTAACTAAATGAAAGAAATTTCACTTTTAACCAACCGATGATGGTTGATTCCGCCATCAAACATCAATCCCTCGGCATCCAAGCGAAGCCCTGATGGATCGTTTGCCCCTGATTAAATTTTCATGTTGCAACCCATCATCAAACTTGTAATTTTAAAAATCAGCCCGTCAAAAAAGCCGCTCCCAACAAAAACATTGGAAGCAGCTTTCCATAATCAGCGATTTCATATTGGCACAAAGGTGGTTTCTACCGATTCTTAACCCTCCGCACAATCCTAGATGTTTCTCTTGTGGCCAATCTGGGATGGATGGATTGTGAAAAGCCCACGTTTTTGGCCGATTGATTTGTCAAAACTAGTACAGATATCAAACAAAGCGTCGTTTCCGTTGATGAATCAATCATGCAATTACCCTGGGACCTCGACGAAACCGGATTGCACGCCGGAAATCCCAGCGGCATCCCACCGTAATTTATTGATTAAGGATTTCTATTACATTGGAAATCTCTGTTTGCGTTTGGGGCGCCTTCAGATAATCCCAAGAATAGAGCATAAATCCGTCGCATCCTTTGTCCCTGCCGTATTCTACCTGTTTCTTTAAAATATCCCCATCGGAATTCCAGGTGCCGTTATCCGCATCCGACCCAACTTTATAAACACCCAAACCAAAATAAAGTTTAATGTTCGAGTTTGTCACCAACGCCCGCCAGTCATCCGCCATTTTATTAAAAGGAAGCAATGGATGCTCAAAATTCACATACAGTTGAGGACATAGATAGTCCACATACCCCTTGGCGCTTCCCCAGCTGTAAACGTCTGCACCCATTCCAATATCGTTGCTGATGTTTCCCTGCGGGGAAATTCCGAACTGCACCTGGGGATTCACCGCTTTGATGGCGCTGTATACACCAGAAATTAATGTATTGATGTTTGTGGTTCTCCAGTCCGCCAGGGAAAGGGGCTTACCGCCTTCCCCAAACTGCGCTACATACTCGTTGTAAGAGGCCTGGTCATAGGCAGCGTCTGTGGTGGGATAAAAATAATCGTCAAAATGAATGGCGTCCACCGCATACTTCGCGACAATCTCTTTTACCCCATCAATAATCTGTTGTCTCACTTTTGGAATTGCCGGATTATAATATTTGTCCTCGTTATAATCCAGCACCCACTGATCGTTCGAGGGATTTTCGTCGTTTCTCCATACGATATACGGATTATCCTGGGACAATACTGCGGGAGAACCGTTTACCTGAATACGCAGGGGGTTCACCCAGGCATGAAATTGCATGCCGGCTTTGTGGGTCGCTTCCACCATGTATTGAAGAGGATCAAACCCGGGATCCTGCCCTTGAGTTCCGGTCAGCAAATGAGACCAGGGATAGTAATCGGAGGGGTACATTGCATCCCCATGTGAACGGACATGCACAACCAGCGTATTGAGCCCACACTCCTTAGCCTGAGCGATGATGTTGTCAAATTTCATTTGAAACGCCTGCTGGCTATGATCGGTATCTTTCATATCAAGGCTCATAAAAGGTACCCATACGGCGCGCATTTCTCCTTCAATGGAAACCAATTCTCCCTTTGGATCATCTGGTTGGTTTTGTCTATCTCCCATCGAACTTGTCGTATGAACAGTCCCATCTCCCTTAGCATACACCTGTTTTCCATTTAAAAAAGCCGACAAGGAAACAGAGCCGACAAGCAGCAGAAACGCCAAAATAGACGGAAATACTCGTTTCATTAAATGAACCACAACCATACCTCCCGCAACATCCTTTAACTTTCCGATCGTTGACAATGGTGAGTATCCATAGTAGGATAAAATCACTGTTCTACATATATAGTTCAATCAGAGTAAAAAAAGACCGCTTCTAAAAAGATAGGACCAATGTGCTATTGCTGTCTTTGGTTTATCTGTGATCGAATCTCACAACAAAACAGTGGTTCTTCCCGATGTCAACCACCCTGAGAGATTGGAACGGTAGAACGGATTGCTTATGAAAGGATGTGAAGAAATGAATTGGTATGTTTTCATTCTTGTTTATTTGCTCATACTCAACATCATTGGAGCTGTCATTACCATACATGACAAAAAAATGGCTCGAAAAGGCCGCTGGCGCACGCCGGAAGCCACTCTGTTTGCGGTGTGCGCTCTAGGCGGTTCGGTGGGGATGTATCTCACTATGAAATTGATTAGGCATAAAACAAAAAAGAAAAAGTTTATGGTTGGGATACCAGTTGTCTTTTTCTTACAGTTGATCGGCGCAATCCTACTTGGGTTCTTGATATCCAGCCGTTAACAATGGGATCGGTCCGCTTATCCCTTCACATTTCCTTATGGCAGCACTGAGAAGGACTCAAAAAAGTATCTTTGACGTCCATCCTACGGCAAAAAAGATTTTAAATCGGACTTTTCATACTTTTTAATGGATACAACCGCGCTTCCAAAGATATTTTCTAAAAACGTATGAATGATAAAAATAAGCAAGCCCCGTACTCCAATCGCTTAGAGTACGAGGCTATTTTATATGTGATCCCAATAGCAGAGATATTTTTTCTCATTTCTACTACAGGTCCTGACAAAAAGGCGTCCGCGAGCCGATGACCGTTTATTTAAGTGAACTTTCCGTCTTTGCTTCCGATCCACCGTTTCAGCCAATCGTGCAGATAAAAAATAACGGCGATTCCCCTCCTGCAATTCTGGTTTAGAAGGTGAAAAATGAGCGACTCTCTGCGGTTAAGCGTTTTCAAATAGGGATTGTGGCGATAACAGGGAAACGCGTCCCGCAGGAACTGAGAAAATTGCTGAATCAAGGGATGTTTCCAATCCATACGAATTAAATCAACACATGGAACATAATACACATTCCAAAGGGCCAAAAACTCCAATTCATCTTTATAGGTTTGATAAAGTCCCCGCTCTTTATAAAAACAGATGATGTCCTTCATAGCATCAATCTTTTCTTTTCGCCGGGTAATATCCCGATTATTCTGAATAGAGCCACATCTCTTCCGATAACAATAGAGAGGACGGTTGAGATAAACCACACGCCGGGCGTTTGTATATAGCTTCGTAGTTACCCGAAAATCCTCATACCACTCCCGAGCTGGATAGAAACACCCGTTCTGAAAAAATAATTCTTTCCGGTATAGTTTATTCCACGCCACATGGGGAGCCAGCATCAGCTGAGGCAGAGAATGCAAACAGATGGGCTCCCCGGGCGGCAGGTCGCTCTCCATTCGTTGAATCACACGATTGTCCTCCGTCACCACCTCAGCATCGCAAATGGCCATTTGCGCCTGGTAGACAGTCAGTATCTGATACAACTCCTCGGCCATGGTTGGATAAATCCAATCGTCGCTGTCCACAAACAGGAGAAGCTCCCCGTTTGCCTGTCGGATTCCTGTGTTTCGCGCCGCCCCCAATCCTTGATTGCGTTGATGAATCACCCGAACCCGTGCGTCTTTTCCGGCGCATTGGTCGCACAACTGTCCGCTGCCGTCGGTGGAACCATCGTCCACCAGCAAAACCTCCAACTCGGGGTAAGTCTGACGTAACACCGACTCCACGCACTGTTCCAAATAAGGGAGGACATTATACACCGGAATCACCACGGTAATCAGCTCCATTACAACCGCTCCTTTCTTCGGTCAGAAAACCAATAAAGGAAATGAAGCGTCCGATATGCCTTGTGTTCCAACAGTGTAAAGACCATCCTCTCCTTTGAATCCAGCCGGTTCAGATACGGGTTATCCGCGTAAGAAGGGAAATAGTTATGCATATAGCTTTTTAATTCTGTCAACAGCGGAGAGGCAGGGTCAATCCGAACAACCCGCACCGACGCCGCCAGATAGAGATGATACAGCGCCAGATACTCCAGCTCAAATGCAAACTCTTTGCGCTGGTTAAAATATCCCATGAGATCGTCAAAGGCCTCCATAATCTCCCGGTTTTTCCAAAGTCTTTGGTTATGCATGGTAGATCCGGTTCTCTGATAATAGCAATACCATTCCTCCGGCACATAAACCGCGCGTTCCAATCGAGCAGCCAGCTTCACTGTGGTGCGCAAATCCTCATACCATACTCCGCCGGGAAATCGAATGGCCAAATCTATGAACCACCGCCTCTGATACAGCTTACTCACCGGCCCTGGGGCCATCAGGATCAAATCTTTCCTCTCCTGCACAGAAAGCAAAGTATTTTCAGGAAACCTCTCGGAAAAGCAACCGATCCGCTCCCCTTTTTCATTCACCACTTTTGTATTGCAAAAGACCAATTGTACGTTGTCAAACCGCTTAGCCGCAGTGTAAAGGGACGCAAGCATTCCCGGAAGGATTGCGTCGTCGCCGTCGATAAACAACAAATATTCTCCCTGGGCTAAATCCATCCCGGCGTTTCTAGCCGCACCCTGGCCTTGGTTTTCCTGTCGCAGCACCCGGATTCTGGCGTCTCTGGCCGCATAATCCGCAGCTATCCCCCAAGTATGGTCGGTGGAGCCGTCATCCACCACAATCACTTCGAAATCGGAAAACGATTGCTCCAAGACCGATTGTAAACAGCGTCCCAAAAACTTTTCCACATTAAAAACCGGAATAACAATGCTGATTGCAGCCAGATATGACCTCTCCTTCCGATGAATTTTTTCAATGTTTCGCCCTTAAAAACAGACGGGATAACCGTCGCTGTGCGAAAGAGATCCCCCATCCCAGCAGCATGGAGGGCCAAACCGGCCGTGTGCGCAAGATCAGACAAAGGAATGAAAAAAGCGCTCCGTTCCCTTTGGTATGGCAGAGTTGAGCTCGAACATAGGGATGCGTTTTCATCTCCCTTACTCTCTGATATTTTTCTGGAACCGTGAGAGGACAGCTGGAAGAAAACAAAACGCTGATACAGGAAAGCACACTTTTTATATACATATAGGAAAAATGAGAGCGCCCCTGTTCCCCAATTTCCCCACAGTACCCGGCCAGCTCTCTCACCCTTTGATCCAGTTTGCCACAAATCTCAAATTTTTCCGGCAGATACCGAGTCACAAGACTCTCCCCCTGCGCGCGATACTCATAACAGCATCGATGATCCACCACGATGCGCTCTGCGGCCTCCAGCACGTCAAATACAAACATGCGGTCCTCCCCATAAAGAAGATCCGGAAAGAAAATTCCTTTCTGAATAAGCAGATTTTTGTCGTACAGTTTATTCCATGCCGGATTCAACACCCCGCTGCGATAGAGTTCCGGCAGGCGCCCAGCTAGCTGGCATTTGTCTTTGATAAAGGCATCTGGATACCGATACTCAGTTTTTCCGTTTTCCTCCACCTGGCAGAAGCCAAAAACGGCGACCTGCGCTTGACACTGCAAAAGTTTTTTCAGCATCATGGCCAGAGATTCCGGAGGAATCCAATCGTCGGCGTCCATAAAAAACACATACCGCCCCCTCGCCTGCTTCAAGCCGGCGTTTCTAGCCGGCGCAGGCCCGGTTCGAGAGGTTTTCACCACCGTGATCCGAAACTCCTTCTGTTCAAATGCGTGGAGAATGGCAGCAGTCCCATCAATGGAGCCATCGTCCACAACAATCAGCTCCCAGTCTTGCAGCGTCTGGTTGATTACACTGCGCAAAGACTCCTCCAGCGTGCATTCCCCATTATACACCGGCATAATCACGCTGACCGCCGGGATGCTGTTTTCATTCCTATCTTGCAAAATGTTTTCCCTCATCCGGAGTGCCTGCCTTTCCCTTTTGTCCAAGCAGAGCAAGAGAAAGCGCCAGAATGAAAGAGAAATACACCGATACATTGGGCCGCACCAAGGTGTGCCCCGCAAAGAAAGAGGAGCCCAATAGCAACGAGCCGCTGAGCAGATTTCCCCAGAGGGCGACGCTCCAGGAAACCCGGTTGTAAACAAGCCGTTTAACCGCCCAGGCCAACAGGCTCAATACGCTTAACAGGCTCAGTCCCATTCCAACATAGCCATATAGATAAAACAGGACATGAAAATCGTTTTCCGGCTCCATGCTGGTTTCTCCTGCCATTAACGTTTGGTATTCATAGCCAAACAAATGCGTGATACGGGGCTTACGCTCCCATTGCATGGCGGCAAAGGTTCTCTTTTTCAACCTGACGTCAGAAAGAATACTCACCTCGGTGGTATAATCATATTGCTGCAATGTGCTTTCCAATCCAAACGTATCCACAAGCTCTGCACAATACTTTTGATAAAGCTCCCGGTACGGGGTATATTGGTCGGTAATCTGCTGCTCTTCCTCTTCCCTCTGTGTTTTTTCCTCCGTGTATCGCTCGTGCTGAGCGCGGCTTTGATACATGGGAGACAGGGTATATCCTCCTGCGCATACCGCCAAAACAGCCAAGAGGAAAAGAATCCCCTTGATCCAACGCCCCTTTTTTCTTCTGGCCCAGCCGAATAAAAAGACGGCCGACATGCCAATGGCGATGATAAAAATAGAAAAATAGGCCACTCTAGTACCAATAAGAAAAAGATTCATAAATCCCAGCAAAGCGGTAACACCAAAGAAAAGCTTTCCCCGTTTCATGGTATAAACCAAAGCCACAGGCAATAGGGCGGCTAAAATCGCACTTTGAGCATTTCCGCTGTAGAACCAGCCCAAAAAACCTTTTTGGGTATACCAATAGGTGTGGGACATGGTGTTGGTAGCCGCTGCCAGCAAAAGGGAAAGGCTGATGATATAGATATTTATGGTAGCTCCCAATTGAAACGCATCTCCGCACCTGGGGTTGCGGCGGAAAAATTGTAGAAATGCAAAGGCGTAAACCGGCAGTTGTATCACCTTGATAAAGTAAGACGCATCGGAAACAGGATCCCGGTATCCAGCGTCCAGACAGACCAACATATGCGCCGCCCAATAGACGGCAATCATCCCGTAAAAGGCAACCGCATGCCATTTTTTAAGGGAGACAATGACGGAGCTGACTCCGATTACCGCCAGAAGTATCGTCCGAACCGCGAAGCTGATATTTGGCACTCCCCCAACGATGGAGAAATAAGAGCCTATATCCAGCAAGGGCTGGAGGATTACAAATAAAAATACAAATACAAAGCCGGCCGTCAACGGTTCCTTTTCAATTTCTTTGCTGCGATATCGATAATGCGACAAACCACAACACCTTAACTTTCGATTAATTGCATCCATTTTGGAAGGATGGCGTCTTTTTCATACCGCTTTGCCGATTCTTTGGCGTTGCTTCCCAACGCCTCGCATCGCTTCTGATTCTCTAATAAAGTTGCCAGCCGCCGGGCCATCGCCTCTTCTTCTCCATCTGGCAATAAATATCCGTTGAACCCGTCCTGTATAATTTCCCGGGGGCCAGTGCGCACGTCAAAGGCAATTGCCGGAATCCCGCAGGACATCGCTTCTATCAGAACAAACCCAAAGCTTTCCTCCAAAGAGGTCATAAGGTAGCACCAAGAGCTTGCCATTTCCTCCAGCACTTGTTCATGAGGCAAAGCGCCGGCAAAAATCACGGTAGAATCCAGGTTTAATTGACGACAGCGTTCCTCCAAGTGGGATCGTTCCTGCCCCTCCCCCACAATCTTCAGGATAAACTGGGGATATAAGGGAGATATCTTTCCCCAAACCCGAAGCATTCGTTCAAATCCCTTTTCCGCATGGAGCCTGCCCACAGCGATCACCTGTTTCTTTTTTTCTCTGGAGGGCAGCCCCTGGGAGGTTAAGAAATGAGGGATCGCCAGACAGGCTAACTGCGACTTTTGCCGTTGCAGCAATTGACGCAGTTCATCTGCGGACTGCTTAGTGGGCACCACTAAACAATCAATGTTCCGGTATCCTCGGGCAATTTTCCGAATCCATTTGGGAGAACAGCCATGGTCCTGATGCAACTGAGCAATCCTTTTTACTCCAGGATTGCCAAACCTGGATAACAGAAGGCTATATTCGTGCCGGGTGGAAATCACCGTTCCTTCGGTTATATTCCGGATCGCCCGCTTCATGGTTGCGTATTTTACCCACAACGTCCTCACCGCCCGCAGCGACTCCCGAATGATTGCCACAGGGTTCTTGCTGGAAACTGCTTTGGAAAACTCCTTTCGGTTTGGCTTTCGATCCGTAAGATAAGTTACCTTCACCCGCTGGTCCAACCGGTATACCGGCTCACACAGCCGGTAAGTAGAAAGAATCTCCACCGGTCGCCCTTGTTCGCTCAGCGCGTTTGAAAGCGAGCAAACCGCCATTTCAATTCCTCCGTGATCCAGATGGAGGCAAGCAATCGTCACTTTTTCCTTAGTTGCATGATTTTTTCTCTGATTCATAAGCAAACGCCGTATTCCTCTTTCGCAAACGATCGTCACCATTTTCGGGGAGATTTTCTATATTTTGTGAGCGCAACCGCTTTCCCGGCCTTTCATTTTTAATAAAACAGGTTTTCCCCTCTAACGCCGATGGAAGAAAAACAGAATCCCACAGACTGCCCCACACCGTGGGCTGCTGAAAAGATTCTGTTTTTATATCTTTTTGTCGATTTTTTATTTTGTGTAATTATCGAAATAACCTTGGATCAAAATAATGGGGGTGCCTTTGTCTCCGCTGCCGGAGGTCAAATCCGCCAAAGAGCCGATCAGATCGGTCAGCCTTCTGGGGGTTGTTCCCTGAGAAACCATGTTGCCGGTCAGATCCGCCGACTTCCGGTCTTTTTCCTTGATATATTCCGTGATGGCGGATTTGAGTTCCTCCCCGGAAAGAGCGGCAAAATCATTGTCCGCCAGATACTTCAGTTTCACCTCGCTGGGGGTGCCCTCCAGCCCTTTGGTATAAGCGGGAGAAACCACCGGGTCGGCCAGCTCCCAGATCTTGCCCACCGGATCCTTGAACGCGCCGTCCCCGTATACCATCACTTCCACCTGTTTTCCGGTTTTCTCCAGAATCGCATTGTGTATGTTCCGGACAACCTCATCACAATGAATGGGAAACAGTTTCACAGTCTCTTCAGTGGCCTTGTTGGATCCCAGCAGTCCGTATTGATCGTTATAGCCGCTGCCGTCTACGCTCCGGGTTAAAATTTCGTCCAGGCTATATACCTTTTTCGCCCCATTGTTGCGCAGAATGCGTTTTGTTCTGGCTCTGGTATGGATATCGCAGTTGAGCACGCTGGTGGTATAATCTAAAATTGCCTTTGGCTGGTTAGCAAAAATGATTTCCACCTGTGCGCCTGCTTCGGTAATCAGCTGTTTATAATAATCCACATAGTCCACGCCGGTAAAGGTATGTTTCTGGTAGCCGAACAGCTCGCGATATTGTTCTTCGGTCAGCACATCGCTCCACGGATTGACGTTCTTTTCGTCCAGCAGATCCTCGCTTATCAAATGATTGCCCACCTCGTCGGAAGGGTAGCTGAGCATCAGCACCACCTTCTTACATCCCTTGGCAATGCCCTTCAGGCAGATGGCAAAACGGTTTCGGCTGAGAATGGGAAAAATCACACCCACGGTATCTTCACCGAACTTCTCATGCACATCCTTGGCTATCTGGTCCACGGTGGCATAATTGCCTTGAGCTCTGGCCACAACCGCTTCGGTCACCGCGATAACGTCACGGTCCCTCAAGGTAAAATTTTCGCTCTCTGCGGCAGCCAAAACAGAATCCACTACGATTTTGGCCAAGTCATCGCCCTGCCGGATAATAGGAGCTCTTACTCCGCGGGATACGGTTCCAACCAGTCTGTCCATAGTTATTCCTCCAGTAAAATAATATTGCCATTCACAAATATTTATATTATACTGCAAATGCGACTATATGTAAAATAAAAACTGACAAACTTCCGCAATTTTTTCGCAGAATTACACGGAACGCCTATCTCAGAGAAAAGAGGAATTCCTTTGAATATCTATATGACGGGAATCGATTTTGACCGGGCCGCAATCTGTGACCGAGAGGTGTTTTCCTTCACCAAAATCGGCGCCAAACGTGCCGTTGAAGAAGCCTTGCAGATAAGCGGCGCGGACGGCTGCGTTCTGCTCTCCACCTGCAACCGAACGGAATTGTGGTTGAGCGGACAAGTACTCCTCTCTCCATACCACACACTTTGCCGACTAAAGGGTGCGGATCCCAGCCGCGTTGAACCCTTGTTTAAGAATCGAAGCGGTGAGCAGGCGGTGCGCCACCTGTTCGCCCTTGCCTGCGGGATGAAATCCCAGGTGTTCGGAGAGGATCAAATTATCTCTCAGGTCAAGAACGCAGCCGCCCTTTCCCGCGAGGCCGGCTGCATGGATACAGTGCTGGAAAAGCTGTTTCAAACTGCGGTGACCGCCTCCAAACGGATAAAATCGGAGGTTTTTCTCACTTCATCCCATCCCTGCGTCGCCACCAAAACGATTGAGCTGCTCAAAAAACAGCTGGGGGATTTAGACCGCGTGCCATGTCTTGTGATCGGCAGCGGAGAGATGGGGAAACTAACGGCCCGGCTGCTGCTGGAAGAGGGCTGTTCGGTCACCATTACCCAGCGCCGCCTGCACTCTGAGCCTGCAAAAATGCCAAAGGGATGCCAGGTGATCCCTTACGATCAGAGGCTTTCTGCGCTTTCCCGGGTGCAAGCGGTTATCAGCGCCACATTAAGCCCTCACTACACCCTCAAAAAAGAGGAGGCGGCCCCTTTTCTCCCAAAGCATCGCTGTATTTTTGTGGATTTGGCGGTCCCTCGGGACATCGATCCAGCAATTGGCGAACTAGAGTTTGCGGAATGTTTCGATATGGACAGCTTCGATCACTCTCCCGCCCAAGCATATCAGAATCAGGAGCTTGCAAAAGCGCAGTTGATCCTGCGGGAATACCAGGAACAACTAATTCGCTGGTATTATTTCCGGGACTACTTGCCCAACGTAGAATCCATCGCTGACAGCGTAGCCCAAGACGTTGCGTTTCGAATCAATCGTTCGATGAGCCGTCTGCCTTTGGATCAACGGCAGCAATCCGAACTGGAACGGCAAACGGAAGATGCCGCAAAAAAATCCGTTCGCAAGCTTCTATTTTCCCTACGGAATACGTTGAACCTTTCCCAATGGAACGCCTGTTTTTCCGCTATGTGCGGCAAAGACGCTCAGCCTAACCGACAAGAATTATGGAGCGCTGCGGAAGGCGGCAGTGGTAGCGATTTTTTCCCTTTATTCGTTTCCTTACGAGGGAAAACTGTCCGAATTGTGGGAGGCGGCGCCATCGCTCTGCGCCGGATCCGCACCTTATTGCCGTTTGGATGCCGAGTGGAACTGGTTTCTCCACAAGCTTGCCCCGCGTTAGTCCATCTGGCAAAGCAGCGGCAAATCAATTGGACGCAAAGGCAGTATCAGCCGGGTGACTGCAAGGAGGCCGATCTGGTGTGTGCCTGCACAGACAATCGCCAAATCAATCACCTCGTCGCGGAGGAATGCCGGCGGTTATCGATTCCGGTGAGCGTGGCCGATTGTAAAGAGGAGTGTACTTTTCTATTTCCAGCCGTGATTGCAGAGAACGGGACCGTTATAGGGATTAGCTCCGGAGGTTCGGACCATCGGCTGGTCCGCAGGACAGCCCAGCGTATCCGCGAGCGCAGGGAGTCCATCTTTTTTTCAGAGGGAGGAAACGCAGATGAATCGGGTGATTAAAATCGGCAGCCGGGACAGTCTTTTGGCTGTGGCCCAGACCAAACTGGTGATGGAGCGTATTCAAAAGAGCCATCCGGAGTTGACGTTAGAACTGGTCACCATGAAAACCACGGGGGACCGTATCCTGAATCAAAGCCTCGAGCAGATCGGGGGAAAGGGATTGTTTGTCAAAGAACTTGACCTGGCCTTGCTGCATGGAAAAATTGACCTTGCCGTTCATAGTTTGAAGGACATGCCCATGGAACTGCCGGAAGAATTGCCTTTTGCCGCTTTCTTTGAGCGAGGAGACCCCAGGGATGCATTGGTTCTCCCCTGCTCTTATGCCGCCGCGGAGAAACCGTTGCTTCCAAACAAAATTGGAAGCTCCAGCGCACGCCGCAGACTTCAGCTAAAACAGCTGTTTCAAACAGCCGAGGTGGCAAACGTGCGCGGCAATATTATCACCCGCATTCAAAAGCTGGACGCCGGAGAATACGATGCACTTGTGTTAGCCGCCGCCGGATTGCAGCGCGCAGGGCTTACCCAACGGATCAGCCGCTATTTCTCTACCGAGGAGATCATTCCCGCTGCGGGCCAGGGAATTCTGGCCGTTCAGTGCCGCAAACGCGAAACATTTCCTTTTTTAAACGATATCAATTGTCCTATCAGCACCGCCGCCGCTCTGGCGGAACGTGAGTTTGTACGAACCCTCAACGGCGGCTGCACCTCTCCAGTGGCCGCCTATGCGCAAATTCATGGAAACGAACTGCGGCTGACCGGACTTTATTACCGGGAAAATAAGGGAGACTTTTTCACCTCCCGTCTCGCCGGTTCGATGGATCAGGCAAGACAGTTGGGCTCCCGTTTGGCGGAAGCAATGAGTAAGGAGGCGGAGTTACGGCCATGAAACAAGGAAAAGTCGTTCTCATCGGCGCGGGTCCCGGCGACCCCGGATTGCTGACTGTGAAGGGACGGCGCATCCTCTCTATTGCGGATACCGTAATCTACGACCGCTTGGTGGGTCCCGGTATTCTCAGCTTGATTCCTCCCAGTGCAGAACGAATCGACGTGGGAAAGCAGTCGGGAAATCATCCGGTTCCGCAGCGGCAGATTAATCAGATCTTACTGGACCACGCCCTGAAAGGCCGTCTGGTGGTTCGTTTAAAGGGCGGTGACCCCTTTGTATTTGGCCGCGGCGGCGAGGAGCTCGATCTTCTGGAAAAAAACGGAATCCCTTTTGAGATTGTTCCTGGGATTACCTCAGCGATCGCAGCCCCGGCTTATGCTGGCATTCCAGTCACCCATCGGGAATATGCCTCCTCTTTACACATTATCACCGCCCATGGAAAGAACCCTGGGGATTTTCTGGATTTTTCCGCTTTGGCCGCCTTACCGGGTACACTGGTCTTTTTGATGGGCGTCTCCTCCCTAACAACGATCTGCCGCGGCTTATTACAGGGAGGGCTAAAGCCCCAGACCCCCGCCTCCGTGGTGGAGCAAGGAACCTCTTCCATGCAAAGAACCATCATATCCACGTTGGAACAGCTACCGGAGCAGGCGCGAAATGCCGGGATCTGTTCGCCAGCCGTCATTGTGGTGGGAGAGGTCTGTGGATTGGCGCAACGATTCCATTGGGCTGATCGTCGGGTACTCAATGGGATTCGAGTGCTCGTCACCCGACCTCGGAATCGGTCCTCCCGTCTGACGCAAATGCTCATGGATCTGGGCGCCGAGGTGATCGAATATCCCTGTATTCAAACCATAGAGCGCCCCCTGACCCCGGAAACCAGGGAAGCGTTGTCTCATATTTCTCAATATTCCTGGGTGGTATTCACCAGCGCGGCGGGAGTCTCCGCTTTTTATCACGCGCTGATGGAGTGCGGTTTGGATTCCAGGGTTCTTTCCTCTTGCCGTTTCGCGGCAATTGGTCCCACCACTGCTCAGGCCCTCAAAAAGAAGGGGATATCCGCCGATTATATTCCCTCTGTTTATTGTTGCAGCGCCCTGGCCGAGGGGCTTTGCGCGTCGCTTTCTCCAGATGACCATGTGCTCATTCCAAGGGCCAGCGAGGGCAACCACATGCTGACAGATGTGATGCGCCAAAACCACGCAAGCTATACCGAGCTCCCTTTATACGATACGGAGTTAATCAATAACCACACCGTTTCTTTCGATGCGCTATGTGAAAAAGAACCGTGCTATGCGATTTTTACCAGCGCTTCCACCGTACGGGGATTCGCTGCGTCGCACCCTCATTGTTCCAAACTTCCGATTCGTGCGGTATGTATCGGTGAGCAAACCGCTTTGGAAGCCCAGGCGGCTGGACTTGCCTGTTATGTTGCAGAAGAGGCCACATTAGACAGTGTGGTGGATTGTCTCTGCTCTATCGTTTCACGCGATTTCCTTCATTGATATACTACTTTCGTTCTAAACCCTAAAGACTTATAACCGGGAGGGATTCCATTGGTAATTCGACAGGAACAAACCGATGATTATAAACTAGTTTACGATCTGATTGTTGAAGCGTTTGAAACAGCCGAACACAAGGATGGTAATGAGCAAGATTTGGTTGTCGCACTGCGGAAAAGCGCTGCGTTTCTCCCCAGTCTATCCTTAGTTGCGGAAATTGATGGGGAAATCGCAGGACACATCTTGTTCACCAAGGCACAGGTTGGAACAAGAGAGGTTTTAGTTCTGGCTCCGCTGTCAGTCAGCCCTAAGTTTCAAGGGCAAGGGGTTGGAACCGCTTTAATCAAAGAAGGTCATAGGATTGCAAAGGAGTTCGGGTATCAATATTCATTGGTGTTGGGAAGTGAAACCTATTATCCACGGATGGGATATTTACCCGCAGACCAACTAGGTATCGAAATTCCAAAAGGGATTCCATCCCTCAATTTCATGGCTATCAAGTTACAAAAAGATGCGAAACCGCTCTGTGGCTCAGTTGTTTACGCAAAAGAGTTCGGATTACAATAGGATCCATTCCCCCTTGATAAAGCTTCTTTTGCAGCAAATGTTTCAGAACGATTCCTTATTGATCCACAGGCCGCTTCTGGTCCGGCTGGTTGAAGGGGAATTGGAACCGTATCTTTTCTGCTTTTTTCTTCCCCTATTTTGCAGCTTGGTACGTTATATCGGGAGGCGACGGATTTCTGTTGTTTTTTCGTAAGCTGGACCAAACCAGGAATCTTCTTTCACGGGATAACTTAAAGTAGAATTCCTTATTTCTCCTCTTTTAATTTGCATGGTCTCATGAAAAAGAAGCCGCTGCTTTTTTGTTTATCCCATTCTGATTGCATCTACCTGGAAGAACCCTTGATGGGTAAGACTTCCATGATTCTTATGAAAGGCAGGTAAACCGCTATGGAACTACTTATTCGCCCCAGGAGGCTTCGGGGAAATCCCGCCCTTCGTAGTATGGTGCGAGAAACCCGGGTTTCCCCTTCCTCGCTGATCTATCCCCTTTTTGTCCGGGAGGGACAGGGAGTCATAGAGGATATTCCCTCTTTGGAGGGACAAAAGCGATACAGCCCGGACACGCTGCCCTTTGAATTGGAGCAGGTATGCAAAGCGGGCGTAAACAGCGTTATGTTGTTCGGCATCCCAACTCAAAAGGACGAGCAAGGCAGCGGCGCCTGGTCGGAACATGGTGTGGTACAGCAGGCTCTGCAAATTGCTAAACGCGAATTTCCTCATTTGTACATGATTACCGACGTGTGCCTGTGCGAGTATACCTCTCATGGGCACTGCGGCATTCTGTGTGGAGATCGGGTGGACAACGACCGCACTCTTCCTCTGCTGGCCAAAACCGCGCTGTCCCATGTGCAGGCGGGGGCCGATATGGTGGCACCTTCCGATATGATGGACGGACGTGTGGGGGCCATTCGCGCTCTTTTGGATCAAAACGGACATGAAGACATCCCCATCCTCTCCTATGCGGTGAAATATGCCTCCGCCTTTTACGGCCCTTTCCGGGAGGCGGCCGGTTCCGCGCCGGCATTTGGAAACCGAAAGGGATATCAGATGGATTACCACAACCGGAAAGAGGCGGTCAAAGAAGCGGCTTTGGATGTGAAACAGGGCGCGGACATGCTTATGGTCAAGCCGGCTCTCAGTTATTTGGACGTGGTGAGGGAGATTTCCTCGACGTTTTCCCTGCCTACGGCCGCCTACAGCGTCAGCGGGGAGTACGCTATGATTAAAGCGGCCGCCAAGGCCGGGCTTGCGGATGAGATTGGCCTGATCTGTGAAACCGCAGTGGGCGTGTTTCGCGCCGGGGCGGATGTACTAATCACCTATTTTGCCAAGGAACTTGCACAATGGATGCAGGAAGGAAGGATCGGCTAATGACGCAATCGGAACACCTGTTTAAACGGGCAAAGCAATTCATTCCCGGAGGAGTCAACTCCCCGGTGCGAGCCTATCAATCGGTAGGGGGAACTCCCCCTTTTATCGCTAAAGCGGAGGGAGCAACTCTCATCGACGAGGACGGCAATCATTACTTGGACTACGTCAACTCCTGGGGACCCATTCTGTTGGGTCATAACCATCCGGAAATCATCGGAGCGGTGACACAGGCTGTTCAAAAGGGATTAAGTTTTGGGGCCGCCACACGGGCCGAAGCCGAGATGGCCGAGCTGATGTGTTCCTTGGTTCCCTCCCTGGAAATGGTCCGCATGGTTAATTCCGGCACCGAGGCGGTGATGAGCGCCATCCGGGCCGCACGCGGGTATACCGGACGGGATAAGATCATCAAGTTTGAAGGATGTTATCACGGACACAGCGACGGGCTGCTGGTGAAGGCGGGTTCCGGGTTGATGACCCAGGGCGTACCTTCCAGCGCGGGAGTTCCCCAAGGATGTACGCTGGATACGTTGACCGCCTCTTACAATGATTTACACAGCGTCCGGCAATTGCTGGAACGTTATCCGAATCAGGTGGCCGCCGTGATTGTGGAGCCGGTTGCGGCCAATATGGGGGTAGTGGAACCGGCAGAAGGGTTTCTTTCCGGACTTCGTAACCTGTGCGACCGGTATGGAACCGTTTTGATCTTTGATGAAGTCATCACGGGGTTTCGGCTTGGGATCGATGGAGCCCAGGGATATTACGGCGTTCAGCCGGATTTGACCACATTCGGTAAGGTGATCGGCGCAGGCATGCCTGTGGGAGCCTATGGAGGAAAACGGGAGATCATGCAGATGGTCTCCCCCTGCGGCCCCGTTTATCAAGCGGGAACCCTCAGCGGAAATCCGGTGGCTATGGCCGCCGGACTGTGCCAGCTCACCCTGCTGCACGACCATCCGGAGATTTATGATGCCATCAACCGTTTGGGCAAGCTGCTGCGCCAGGGGCTTAGGGACATTATAACCCGGGCCAAGGCGCCTTGCTGTGTAACCGGAGTGGGTTCCCTGTGCTGTCTCTTTTTTACCCCGGGTCCTGTTACCGACTATTCATGCGCCCAGCGCTGTGATACCGGCGAGTTCGGCCGGTATTTTCACCACATGCTGTCGGGCGGGTATTATCTCGCACCCTCTCAATTTGAGGCTATGTTCCTCTCCTTTTCCCATACCGAGCAAATGATTCGGGACACCCTGTCACACGCGGCGGAATTTTTCCTGCGGGGGGATCAATAGTATGTTGGCTATTCTTCTGCTTTCCCATGGCAGCCGGAATCTTGCTCAACGCCGCCAAATGGACACGGTGGTGAAGGGCATGCGGGAAAGATTCCCCCACAACGTCCTGGAAACCTGCTCGTTGCAATTTGGAAAGGAATCACTTTTATCTTGTCTAACACGACTGGCAAACACTGACGCCGACAAAATTGTGATTGTTCCCTGTTTTCTGTTCGACGGAATCCACACGCAAAAAAACATCCCGGAACTTGTGGAACATTTTCAACAGGTATTCCCCAACATTACTGTGGAGATTACCGATGTCTTTGGAACCGACCATCGGATTCTTGATATTATTTCAGAAAAGATTACAAAAATCATCCCATAATTAGAATCTCTTTGTTCTTTGACCTCTTTCTTTCTTAAATTTTTTTCAACTTTTCAACAGATACCGATTGACATTTTCTGGTAAATACTGTATCATTATGCCACTGGTAAATCTTGTAAATTTATTAAAAGAAGGGTTTCATTGTGAACATTGAGTATTGTTTAATGGAAAAAGAGATGGAAGGCTATAAAGCATACGGGATTGCAGCAATCCAAGAACAAACGGTGGCCGATTATGTATCCGATATATCCATCGACAAGGAGATGGTAAAAAACATGGTTGTTCTCTTTAATCGCAATCAACTTTGCCTGGAACATTTCCGCGACGTCATTTTGGATTTGATCAGCTGAGCAAAGGATTTATTCTTTGTCTGGGGAAACAGTAAAGGAAACAATTCGCGTTTGGCGCTTTTTTAGAGAGCCACTGATTCTTCAAGTTCCCAGGGGGCGCCCGGCTGATTGCTATTGGGGGATGGCAATTGCTGGGTTGAAAGTTCGTGACCATGCATGCAAAAACCGCAGGAGCTCACATGGAGCAAACCTGCGGTTTTTTGATTCTATTCCCTTTCAGCTCAACAGAGAAACCAAATTTCATTATTTTCTTCTGTGCGGACACGCCTGCCTCTCCACGCCCTTTTATCCCACCCGTTCCAGATCTTTTTTTAACCGTTCAATGATACGCTTTTCCAGCCGGGAAATATAGGATTGGGAAATTCCCAGGGAATCGGCCACCTCTTTTTGTGTGTGCTCCTTGTTCCCTGCCAACCCAAACCGCAGCTCCATGATGCTGCGTTCTCTGGGAGACAGCTTGGAAACCGCTTGCAGGAGGAGATTGCATTCCACTTCCTGCTCAATGCCCCGGTTGACAATGTCTTTGTCGCTTCCCAACACATCAGAAAGCAATAATTCGTTCCCGTCCCAATCCACATTAAGAGGTTCGTCAATAGACACCTCATTTTTCAGTTGAGAGCTTTTGCGAAGAAACATCAGAATTTCATTTTCAATGCAACGGGACGCATAGGTAGCCAGCTTTATATTGCGCTCCGGGCAAAAGGTGTTGACCGCCTTAATCAACCCAATGGTTCCAATGGAGATCAAATCCTCCACACTGGCCCCATTGGAATCAAACTTTTTGGCGATGTATACCACTAACCGGAGATTATGGGTAATCAGAGGTTCCCGGGCATTTTTCTTGCCCTCAGCGATGTTCTTCATCACCTCCGCCTCCTGGGACGGCGTTAAGGGCGCCGGAAGAGTTTCCGGACCATTAATATAAAAGATTCCTTCCGACTGTCTCCATCCCAGAAGCAGCCGGCAGATACGGCTTCTAAGCTTGGCAAACCACCTTTTTATGTACAGCATGATTTCCACTCCCTTTATGGTATTAACTGCGGGTTGAGCAACGCGGCGTATTCGCCATGAAACATCCCGCTTTCACAAACCGCGACATATGCGTCTTTTTTTTGCCGTATCTTTCCGCTGATGATCTCGATATAATCGGGACGAAATGCGGGCAGTACCCCTTCTCCAGACACGGCCTGAAAAGGTACCATCCGGCATTTCGCCTGCCAAGGGTTCGGCGTGGAAATCATGCCGCCTGCCGCCACCAGATTGGGGGTAAACAGGAGCTTAGCCTCATCGGGAAGCGCCTCCTGGACAGCCTGATATTCGGCCACCAGGGCGGGCACATGAGAAAACGGCTCCACCAATGTGTTGCCGGTGTCCACCTTGGCCTGAAAGCTTACGGCTCGCTCTCCCAGGTGCACCACCACCTGATAAAGAAGGTCCTTAGACGCTCCCTGGCCGGTAAGCCTGTGAATGATCCGAACAATAAAATAGCAGATCAAGGTGGCCATCACCAGCAGCATCGGAGAGACATTGAAATATACAATCCCATTGTTGAGCGCAAGGCCTTTGGGCGCGGCAAAATACCACAGGGCCGCCATAATACCTGCAAATGCAAAATTCATGGCGTAAAAGCACGCGGATGTTTTCAAAAAAACACGCGGAGATCGAAACCCAAAGGCGGCCAGAATAATGGTAAAGGACATGAGAAGCTTGATGATGATATTAAACAGGAAGTGCAGCTCTGGCAAAAGCATATATAGGGAATAAAGCGCGCCTAAGGATGCCGCCAAGATCAGGCGGGATCGTTTCACCGACATGGAAAAGAATCTTGCCGTGCCCAGCAGGAGAAAGTAGTTGACAAACAGGTTGACTGCCACCAGAACATCCACATAGATGACTTGTTTCATGCTTTCCTCCCGTCCGATCGCTTGATAAAATTATTATCCCACCCCTTGGGCAATATTTCTGTCAGAAATTGTACGCCATAAATAAGAAAATCCCTCCGCCGGTCGGGGCCCGGTTGGAGGGATTTTCGCGATTCTCATTCGTTTAGTTTTGATATTTTTGTTTGGCCTGGTCAATTTTCTGTTGCTCTGCGGACTCGATTTGATACCAACCGCGCTTTTGAAGCTCAGAAAACACATCCGCCTGCATCTGATGCTCTTCGTTCAATAGGGTAAGAAACTCATCACGCACCGAGGGAGCGCAACATTCATTGGCGTAGGTGTTATAGGTAGCCGTGATCTGTTTTTGTGAGCTTAGAACATCATTCATGATCTCCTTTTCCGACATATCCCCATTTTGATTCATTTAACGATTCCTCCTAATTCAAACAACTATAAAGACGGTCGTAGTGGCTCTGGTGTTTTGCGGCCAACTGTTCGCATTTTGCTTTGAGCTGCGGGTCCTGACAGGTCTGTGCGTATGCTTTGAATTTGGAAACCAACAGCTTTTCCGCGCTGAGCTGATCCTCAATTGCTGATAATTCTTTGGATGATAATTGTGCCAAAGTAATCCTCTCCTTTTTTCATTCTGTTATATATTATAAGACCTAAAAGGTCATATATTCTCTTTGCTTTGTCAGGCCGGCCTATGTAGCCTCCCTCATCTCATCGGCAGAACCAAGTCCAAAGCTGATTGAAAGGGCTTGATCCACCTGATTCATGGAATTGTGATCCAAGCAACCCATTTTCTCTTTCAGCCTTCTTTTATCAATGGTTCGAATCTGCTCCAGAAGTACCACGGAATCCCGCGCAAGACCGCTGGCGTCCGCCTGTAAGTTGATGTGCGTGGGCAGGTTCGCTTTTGCCTTTTGACTGGTAATTGCAGCGGCGATTACCGTGGGACTAAACCGGTTGCCTATATCATTCTGCACAATTAAGACCGGACGGACTCCGCCTTGTTCGGACCCCACCACCGGGCTTAAATCCGCGTAAAAAATATCGCCTCGTTTTATATTCACCTTTTTCACGCTCCGAATCTTTTGATAGAGGATACCCTCATGAATATAGTTGCCGGAATGCCGTCTTTTTAAACATGATTTTTCTTTGAACCGAAAAATTCTTGTCCAGCAAACGACGGCACTTCCTATCTATAGTATTACCGTCTAACTTTGATTGACAGCATTTTTGGGTTTGGTTTTTATGGAGAAAAGAGCGCAGATGAGGTGCAAAGGAGAAAAGCGAAAAAATTCAGCCTGTACGGCTAGACTTTTCCGCTTTTATTTGACAATATACATTTTGAAGGGTATCATACTAATATGTGAACAATTGATGATTTGTGATAAAAGGAGTATGTATGCCTCATGTATGAGCTGCCCGATCATCCGAACCTTATGCCCCATGACCACGGACAAGAAATCGATTCTGTACTGAAGAAAATGCCGCCAGAGGAAGCTTTCACAAAAGCCGCCGACACCTTTCAGCAGATGTGTGACAGCACCCGGCTTCGGATTTTATGGCTGCTGTGCCACAGCGAAGAATGTGTCTATAATATCGCTGCCGCCGTCAATATGAGCGGTTCTGCGGTGTCCCATCATTTGCGCACCTTGAAGCAAACTGGCTTGATTCGTTTTCGCCGGGTGGGAAAGGAAGTTCACTATACGTTGGCGGATACGGAAGAAGCCAGGCTTGTTCATCGCATGATCGACGATATCTTTGAGATGAATTGTCCCCGGTCGCCGAAATAATAAGAATGGTTGTACACAAAAAGGCTGTGATGGTTAATCACAGCCTTTTTGTTAAAGAATTTAAATTGTTTTCTTATATTTTTCATAAGATGCAAAAAACCTCTCTATCCCTATAAGAGATAGAGAGGTTTTTTCTTTGGAGGCGTCACCCAGATTTGAACTGGGGAATCAGGGTTTTGCAGACCCATGCCTTACCACTTGGCTATGACGCCATAGGAAGAACGAGAAAACCAATTGTTTTTTACGTCCTTCTCTTGGAGCGGATGACGAGGCTCGAACTCGCTACCTCCACCTTGGCAAGGTGGCGCTCTACCAGATGAGCTACATCCGCATCCTTGGTGCCTCCGGTCGGAA
>JAAWNT010000021.1 GCA_022799115.1 Clostridiales bacterium
TTTGTTCGCTCCTTTCTGAATGTGGTCTCGCCTACTTCATTCTATCAGAGCGCGCTTTCCTTGTCCTCTTTTATTTGCGAAACTTATTCTACCTTATCTCCAGCAATGAAAGGAGCGGTTGCATTGACTTGAAATCTATTTAGAATATTATGAATCATGAGCGTAAAGATTAAAACTGGGACAAAATTAAAAAAATATTACATGATCGGAAGAATAAAAAACAGGGCCGGAACCAACAGGGAAATAGCAATTGCAAAAATCCTTGAAATGAACAAAGATAATTTTCTATTAAATCTTAGGAAACCAAAGAGCGCATAGGGGTGAGGAGGTGAAATCCTCAGATGTGTAGACACACGTACCTTATCCGCTTGACGGCATGCAAGATCAACCATGGATTATCTACAGAGGCAGGTGGGCATAAGGACTATGATGCCACGCTAAAAAATTACATACGCTTGCCAATCCAAGATAAGATTGATGTAGTTGATTTAATTTAGACATTGACGTTAGTAATAGGATGTATTCGGTCAACTTTTACTTGCTTTTTCGTGGATTTGGATATAAAAAGAAAACCTGCATGAATCACTGAAATTTCAGCATTCATGCAGGTTTTGGCGGAGAAGAAGGGATTTGAACCCTTGCGCCAGTTGCCCGACCTACTCCCTTAGCAGGGGAGCCTCTTCACCACTTGAGTACTTCTCCATTTGGTGAATATTTTGTTTGTTGCATGTACCAAAAATAAAAGTGGCGGAGGGGAAGAGATTCGAACTCTTGGTTCCTTGCGGAATCACTAGTTTTCAAGACTAGCTCCTTAAACCACTCGGACACCCCTCCAAACAAGAAACTGCAAGAGTTATTCTAGCATACATTTGGGGAGGTTGTCAACCATTATTTTTGCATTTTTCACAGTAACACTGCTAAAATAAGTACAACCAACTCGCTGTGTTGCTTATTATACACGAAATAGGAAAACTTTGCAAGTAGTAATTGAAAAAAAGCTTCTCTTGACAAGGGGAGCGAGAATGTATTATAATTCCTAGTAAACCGATATAATTTGATAGAAATCAATCCATAGGAGGGATTACCATGGCAACCATTAAGAAAAGCCTCACCGAGCTGATTGGAAACACGCCGTTGCTTGAGCTTGTCAACTTTGAGAAGACAACCGGTGCGCAAGCGGAAATTGTGGCTAAGCTGGAATATTTTAATCCAGCCGGAAGCGTAAAAGACCGCGTCGCATACGCTATGATTGCGGATGCGGAGCAAAAGGGATTGTTAAGGCCCGACTCAGTGATTGTGGAGCCCACCAGTGGGAATACGGGGGTAGGTCTGGCTTTTGTAGGAGCGGCTAGAGGGTATAAGGTGATCCTCACTATGCCGGAAACCATGAGTAATGAGCGCAAAAGTCTGCTTCGGGCGCTGGGCGCCCAACTGGTGCTCACTCCCGGAGCCAAGGGGATGAAGGGAGCCATCGAGCGGGCGGAGCAGATCGCCGCTGAAACGCCCCATTCTTTTATTCCACAGCAGTTTTGCAATCAATCGAATCCCAAGATCCATAGGGAAACGACAGCCCGGGAGATCTTGAGGGACACGGATGGCAAGGTGGATCTATTTGTCGCCGGAGTGGGTACCGGAGGCACCGTCACAGGTGTGGGTAGCGCTTTGAAGGAGAATCTGCCCAATGTCAAGGTGGTGGCTGTGGAGCCAAAAGACTCTCCAGTTCTGTCCGGCGGTCAACCGGGGCCTCACAAAATTCAGGGAATCGGCGCGGGATTCGTGCCAGAGATTTACGACAGCGCTGTGGTGGATGAAATCATCCAGGTGGACAGTGAAGACGCATTTGCAGCCTCCCGTCTGGCGGCAAAGCAGGAAGGACTGTTGGTGGGTATCTCGTCGGGTGCGGCGTTGCATGCAGCGCTCCAGCTTTCAAAACGACCGGAAAATCAGGGAAAGCGTATTGTAGTGTTGCTGCCTGATACCGGTGAGCGGTATCTCTCTACCGCCTTGTATGATATCCAGGGATAATTGCTCTGCAATTTGCAGGGATCGGCGTAAAAGAATGAGCGTTCGCTTATAATATAAAAAAGAGGTAGCATGTGCCGGCAGGCCAAGAGAATGATTTTCTTAGGATAGCGCTTCTCATCACCCAGATTACCTTATATAGAAGAAAAACAGTAAACCGGCGGAAAACAAATTCTGCCGGTTTTTTGTATCTGAAACCCACATGTCCACATATTTCTTTCCTAGCTGATTGATAGTACAGACGGCTTTCTTTGGTAGAAGAAACCAAGTTTCCGGCAGATGATTGCACAGGAATGGCGCAAAAATCATAAAGTGTTAAAAGAGACTAGGAAAGGGGACTATACGGTGGAAATACATGTGGTACAAAGCGGTGAGACAATTTGGAGCATCGCGCAGCAATATGGGGAATCGGCGCAGAGGATCATTCAACATAATGATGTAACAAATCCGCGCGGCCTTGTCCCTGGGCAGGCTTTAATCATTCTTCATCCGGAAACCGTTTATACCGTGCGGTGGGGCGATACCCTGCGTTCCATCGCCCAGAGATACGGGGTTTCTGTGGTAGAGTTGCTGCAAAATAATCCTGGAATTACGATTTCCTCTTCCTTATATCCGGGACAGACCATTGTAATCGCTTATCAAGGGGAAAAACGCAGGGAGATATCCGTTAATGGATATGCCTATCCCTATATCAACCGAAACGTGTTACAGTGGGCGCTTCCATTTCTCACCGACCTTACGATATTCGGATATGGTTTTACTTTAAACGGCGATTTAATTCCTATCGACGATCAACCTCTGATTAATCTGGCTTACCAGTATCAGGCCGCTCCCATTTTGTTGCTTTCCTCCATTACAGAGGATGGAAATTTCAGCGGGGAAAGGGCCAGCCGGTTGTTTCAGGATCAAGAACTGCAAAATAAGGTGATCGACAATGTGATTGATGTGATGGTAGAGAAAGGCTACATGGGTATCGATGTGGACTTTGAGTATATTGAACCCCAGGACAGTCAAGCCTATGTGGACTTTTTGAAAAACGTAGTTGCCAAGATGCATGAGTTTGGATTTTCCGTCAATACGGATTTGGCGCCCAAGACTTCGACCGGACAAAAAGGCTTGCTGTATGAATCTCATAACTATGCGGCGATCGGGGCGGTGAGCGACACCGTTTTGCTGATGACATACGAGTGGGGATATACCTATGGCCCGCCCATGGCGGTTGCGCCTCTCAACCAGGTGGAGGATGTGGTTCGCTACGCGGTGACTCAAATCCCGCCGCAAAAGATTTATATGGGTATTCCAAACTATGGGTATGATTGGATTCTGCCCTACGAGCGGGGAATTACCAGAGCGACTACCATTGGAAATGCCTATGCGGTAGAAATTGCCGCTCGTAATCATGCGGAAATACAATTCGACGAAACCGCCCAATCCCCCCATTTTACCTATCAGGGGCCGGCGGGGAGAACCCATGTTGTTTGGTTTGAAGATGTACGCAGCATACAGGCGAAATACGATTTGATGGACCGCTACAGCCTTATGGGGGCGGGATATTGGAATATCATGCGTCCCTTTGCCCAGAATTGGGCTTTCTTAAGCGGCGCTTATCAAATTCGCAAACGGGTGTAAAGAGCCGCAGTTTCGGAGAAATCTGATCGTACAAAACGGGTAAACCGTGAGAAGATTGGTTTACATCCATTGCAGCAGTTGACAAAAAGCGGGATTTGTGCTAATTTAATATTCAGCAGGATACAAATGGGGTACACCACCACGGGTGTAGCTTTATTTGTGTCCTCTTTTTTATGCCCAACAGGGAGTTCTACAAGAAAGCGAGTGAGAAAAATGAAGATAAACGGAACAGTGGTAACCTTGCAGGGGGAGATCACTCTGCTGGAATATTTGCAGCAATCCCAGTACGATTGTTTAAAAATCGCGGTGGAACGCAATGGGGAGATTGTGCCCAGGGCGGGCTATGCCAATGTGGTTCTGCAACAGCAAGACGTTCTGGAAATTGTGAGGTTTGTGGGTGGAGGTTGACAAGGATTTGCGGATTACCGTCAATGGAAAAGAAAGAAAAGGGCCTTGGAACACCGCTTTTGCGGTACAGAAAGAGTTGGGCGAACGCTGCGACGTAATCATCGTCAATGGATATCAGATTGACCATGACTGTATTTTGCAGGAAGGCGATTGCCTCCATCTGATTCAAAAAGGCGTTATGCCGGAAAGAGATCAATTGGAAAGCATGATGGCGGCCAGACACACCCCCAAGGTACACGAGCGTGTGAAAAAGGGCCGGGTGGCGGTGGTTGGTCTGGGAGGGCTGGGTTCCCACATCGCTGTAATGCTGGCCCGTACGGGTGTGGGACATCTTCTGTTGCTGGATTTCGATGTGGTGGAGCCCAGTAATCTCAATCGTCAGAGCTACAGCGTCAGTCACTTGGGTCTCCCAAAAACGGAGGCGATGCAAAGACAAATCCATGACATCAACCCTTATATCGAAGTTTCTGTGCGCAATACGCGGATAACGGAGGAGAACGCCTTGGAATTGCTCGCCGGATGGGATGTAATATGCGAAGCTTTGGATAACCCAAATGCAAAAGCAATGCTGGTCAATCGAGTGTTGACCGGTCTGCCTGACGTAAAAGTTGTGGCCGCGTCTGGTATGGCGGGATACGGCAGTTCCAATTCCATCCAAACCATACGAAAAATGAACCGTTTGTATGTGTGTGGAGACTCTGAAAGCGAAGCTAGGATGGGAATGGGGCTGATGGCGCCCCGTGTAGAGATTTGCGCGGGACATCAGGCCAACATGGCGCTGCGGCTGCTGATGGGGATTTCAGATGTATAAACTGAAAGGAGTATTATTAGTATGAACGATGCATTGATGATAGGCGGACGGGAATTTCAGTCGAGATTTATCCTGGGTTCAGGCAAATTTTCTTTGGAAATGACCAAACAGGTGGTGGAAAACGCCGGCGTGGAAATGGCCACGTTGGCGGTTCGCCGCGCGAATGTGGGAGGAGAGGAAAATATTCTTGACTATATGCCGGAGGGCGTCACTCTGCTCCCCAATACCTCCGGAGCCAGAAACGCCCAGGAGGCGGTTCGCATTGCCCGGCTGGCAAGAGAACTGGGATGCGGAGATTTTGTAAAGCTGGAAGTGATTCACGAGTCCAAGTATCTACTGCCGGATAATTATGAAACGGCAAAGGCCGTCGAGATTCTGGCCAAAGAGGGATTTATTGTAATGCCCTATATGTATCCCGATTTAAACGCCGCGCGCAGCATGGCGGACGCAGGTGCGGCGGCCATCATGCCTTTGGGTTCGCCCATAGGCAGCAATAAAGGACTGCTGACAAAAGATTTCATTAAAATGCTGGTGCAAGAAATTGACCTGCCAATCATTGTGGACGCCGGGATTGGCCGTCCATCCCAGGCGTGCGAAGCCATGGAAATGGGGGTTGACGCCGTCATGGCCAATACCGCCATTGCGACCGCTCGGGATGTGGCCCGGATGGCAAAGGCCTTTAAGCTTGCCATTGAAGCGGGACGAGCCGCATACCTGGCGGGATTGGGCCGGGTCCTGGAGAATCGGGCAGAGGCCAGCAGTCCGCTGACCGGATTTTTGCAGGAGGGAATATAGAAGGGACGGCGAACCCATAACAACCGCTCCTTGCCGCCGTTGCAATGGCCCCAAAATCGGCAGAGGGTTCATGATGCAGATCAAACAAGGGAACAGGAGAATCAGAATGGTACAGGCAAAAACAGACCACATGAAATATATGGAGGGCATGGAAGCGCTGGAGTCCCCCATACTGGATCAGGTGCTTCAGCAAATGGATCAATATGATTATCAGCGCTATACCGCAAATGATGTACAGACGGCGCTAAAAAAGGAGGTTCGGGAGATCGAGGATTTCGCCGCCCTGCTGTCACCGGCGGCGTTCCCATACCTGGAGGAAATGGCCCATGTCGCCCGGCAGGAGACCAGAAGACAGTTCGGCACTTCGGTGAATCTGTTTACCCCTTTGTACATCGCCAACTACTGTGAGAATCACTGTGTTTATTGCGGGTTTCACTGTCACAATAAAATTCACCGGGCTAGGTTGACCAGGGAGGAGATCGAGCGTGAGTTAAAGGCGATTGCAAAAACCGGGTTGCAGGAAATTTTACTGCTCACCGGGGAATCTCGAACAATGTCCAGCGTGGAATATATCGGGGAAGCGGTAAAGATGGCCGCCCAATACTTCACCACGGTGGGCATTGAAATTTATCCTCTGAACACCGATGAATACGCCTATCTGCACCAGTGCGGGGCAGATTTTGTGTGCGTATACCAGGAAACCTATCAGCCCAAGCGGTATGAACAGCTGCACCTAAGCGGTCACAAACGGGTTTATCCATACCGGTTTCATGCCCAGGAAAGGGCGCTCAGAGGCGGAATGCGGGGGGTGGCCTTTGGCGCCCTGTTGGGATTGGGAGATTTCCGAAAGGATGCCTTTGCCACGGGGGTACACGCCTATTTGGTGCAAAAGGCTTACCCGCATGCGGAGATTTCCTTTTCTCCGCCTCGGTTAAGACCATATATCAATAATGAAAAAGAAAACCCAAACGATGTTCACGAGCCGCAGTTGCTACAGGTGATGCTCTCTTACCGCTTATTTCTGCCCTTTGCGGGGATTACCATTTCCACTCGGGAGCGAGCAGGGTTCCGCGACCATGTCATTGGCATGTGCGCCACAAAGATTTCCGCCGGCGTGAAGGTTGGTGTGGGCGGACACGAACAGGAAGAGAAAGGGGATCAGCAGTTTGAAATCTCTGACCCCCGGAGCGTAGAGGAGGTCCATCAGGCCATCCGGTCGCAGGGACTTCAACCGGTTTACACCGACTATATCCGTGTGTGAGGGCGCCATGAAATTTTTGTGCGTAACCAACCGGAAGTTATGTCCCTACGATTTTATAGCCAGGATCCATACCATTGCAAAGCAGCATCCTCATCGGATTCTTTTGCGTGAAAAAGACCTTGATGCATCTGCTTACCGAACGCTTGCGCAGCGCAGCGCGGAAATTTGCCGGCGGGAAGGAGCGGCCCTGGTGATACATTCTCAGCTAGCCGTAGCAAAAGAACTTGGAATTGAGAGGGTTCACCTGCCCTTTTCGGCATTTCTTTCCCAAAAGGAACAGATAAAAGGGATGAAAGAGGTGGGGGTTTCAGTCCATACCGTGGAAGAAGCGGTTGCTGCGCAGACTCTAGGCGCTCATTATTTAATTGCAGGGCATATCTATGCCACCGATTGTAAAAAAGGGTTGCCGCCGAGAGGAATTTCCTTTTTAAAGGAGATTGTAAGCGCTGTAGATGTTCCGGTATTCCCGATAGGAGGGATCACGCCGGATTGTTTGAATGAGATCCAATCGTCCGGGGCCCAGGGATTTTGTATCATGTCTCCGCTTATGACCTGCGACAGTATAGAAAAATTGTTCCAAAGATACCGCGATTCCATGCTTTTCACGGAAATTCTTTGAAAAATTTGAAATCTTTTCATATTTTGTCGGTTGTCAGAGTCACGCAACTATGCTATAATGTTTCTGGTAAATTGCAAAGGACTAAAAATTCCAACTATTCCCTAATGAACAATGAATCTTGAATACAGTAAGATTAAGAACAAAGGCGTTCTTACGGCCCCGTAGGGGCGTAGGCTACCTTTGTTCTTTTTTGTGAATTCACAGATTATTGTCTGTTAAAATTGTATAAATTCAGATGTGGATTGTATGGCTTTGTACAATTGATAAGAGTGTTGCCGTTCTGGCGCACTATGAAATATTGGTTGTTTTCATCGTGCAGAATTCCATGTTGGTTGCTGTGCCTAAAATGGAATCGTGTTCTTTGTGTAAAAGGGTAGGGGATTCCTGTAAACGATGCGGATGTGCTTGAAAAATAGCGAAAATCCGCATATAATAAAGGAACTGATGAAAGGCTGTTAAAATAGTAAAATAGGTGCGGCTTTTTCGTGCAGTTGTGATAATAAAGGAGTGTCGTTATGTTCCGTATCGTAGAAAAAGAAGCGCTCAATCCGTCGGTATCCAAGATGGTGATTGAAGCTCCTTTCATTGCAAAAAAGGCAAAAGCCGGCCAGTTCATTATTTTACGGGTGAACGAACACGGCGAACGGATTCCTTTGACCATAGCGGATTATGACCGGGAACAGGGAACGGTAACTATAATCTATCAGAAAGTGGGAAAAACCACTATGCTGCTGGACCAGCTGAAAGAAAACGATGCGCTTTTGGATTTCATCGGACCTTTGGGAAAAGCTTCCGAACTGGAGGGCTATCGCAAAGCGGCTGTAATCGGCGGAGGCGCAGGGTGCGCCATCGCCTATCCCCAGGCCAAAGCGCTGCACGGGATGGGGATTCCGGTGGATGTAATCGCCGGATTTCGCAGCAAGGATTTGATTATTCTGGAAGAAGAGATGAAGGCGGTTAGCCATCGGCTGACCGTGATGACCGACGATGGATCCAATGGCAATAAGGGCTTTGTCACCGACGCCCTGCGGGATAACATTCAGGCGGGAGCGGATTACGATTTGGTGGTGGCCATCGGCCCCATTCCCATGATGCGGGCGGTTTGCGATTTAACAAGGGACTATCAGATCAAAACCATTGTCAGTATGAATCCCATCATGATCGACGGTACCGGAATGTGCGGCGGTTGCCGCCTGACGGTGGGAGGAAAAACAAAATTTGCCTGTGTGGATGGGCCGGACTTCGACGGTCATGAGGTGGATTTTGACGAAGCGATGAAGCGGCTGAGAATCTATAAAGACGAAGAACAACGAGAAGCAAGAGAAGAAAATTGTCGATTGATGAGAGGTGCGGAGCATGCCTAATATGACGCCGAAAAAAACGCCCATGCCCGAGCAGGCCCCAAAGGTGCGCAACAAAAACTTTGAGGAAGTGACCTTGGGATATACCGATGAAATGGCTTTGCAGGAGGCGCAGCGCTGTTTAAACTGTAAGCATAAACCCTGCGTATCCGGCTGTCCGGTGAATGTGCCCATTCCAGAGTTTATTCACCGTGTTGCCGAAGGGGATCTGGAAGGGGCCTATCGCACCATCAAATCCACCAACTCCCTTCCCGCTGTTTGCGGCCGCGTCTGTCCCCAGGAGAGGCAATGCGAGTCCAAATGCGTGCGCTCCATCAAAGGCGATTCGGTGGGTATCGGCAGGCTGGAACGATATGTAGCCGATTGGTTTATGGAGCATGGCAAGGCGGAAGAGGCGAAACCAAAGCCCAATGGGCACAAGGTCGCGGTGTTGGGATCCGGGCCTTCCGGCCTGACCTGTGCCGGAGATCTGGCAAAGCTGGGCTATGAAGTCACGGTGTTTGAGGCTCTGCACAGTCCGGGCGGCGTGCTGATGTATGGGATTCCGGAATTCCGGCTTCCGAAAAAGATCGTGCAAAAAGAGATTGACCAGCTCAGACAGATGGGGGTAACCATCGATACCGATATGGTAATTGGAAAGGTACTCTCCGTCGATGAATTGTTTGAGTTGGGCTACGAAGCGCTATATGTGGGTACCGGCGCAGGACTGCCCAGATTTATGAATATTCCGGGCGAAGGGTTGCTGGGCGTGTATTCGGCCAATGAGTTTCTCACCCGTATTAATCTGATGAAGGCATATCTGGACGATTACGATACCCCGATCATAAAACCCCGCCGTGTGGCGGTGATCGGCGGCGGCAATGTGGCCATGGATGCAGCCCGCTGCGCCAAACGTTTGGGCGCGGAGGAAGTTTCCATTCTCTATCGCCGCTCGGAAGCCGAGATGCCTGCCCGCAACGAGGAGATCCATCATGCCAAAGAGGAAGGCATTACCTTCCGGTTGCTCAACAACCCGGTGCAGATCCTGGGCGATGAACAGGGAAATGTCAACCAGATCGAATGCGTGGAAATGGAACTGGGCGAACCGGACGCCTCCGGGCGCCGCAGCCCGAAAGAAAAAGAAGGTTCCAATTTTCGGCTGGATGTGGATTGTGTGGTCGTTGCCATTGGGAATTCCCCGAATCCGCTCATCCGTTCCACGACGCATGGGATCGAAGCCAATCAGCGCGGCTGCCTTATCGTGGACGACGACACCCTGCAAACCACTCGCCAGGGCGTTTATGCCGGCGGCGACGCGGTGACAGGAGCCGCCACCGTGATTCTGGCCATGGGCGCAGGGAAACATGCGGCTCGCTCGATTGATGAGTTTATTCAGTCAAAACAAAAGTAAGGCTGTCTTGCCCTTTAAAACGCATTCTCGGATTTCCGCAGTGAAACCGGAAATGCGTTTTTTGTTTTGATGCGTAATGTTTGTATGGCATGGAAAAAACAGCTCTCTTGTTTCAACAGGCAACCTGGACGTCGCGTCGCCGTTTCCGCAGTGGATATAATGTTTCTTCTGCATGGAAATACCACTTGATTTCATGCGATGTGCACAAAAACAAAATGCAAGCAGAGGCAACTGCTGGAATAAACTGAGAAATACCGATCGTTTGTTCTTGTTTTTGTTGAATTTTATATTTATTTGAGTTAAAATAGAAAAACTAATGTAAAGGAGTGAGAAAATGGAAAAAATTGCGGAAAACAAGATGGGTACGCAGCCCATGCTTCGATTAATTATTTCAATGTCTCTGCCAGCGATGTTTTCCATGCTGGTTCAGGCGCTCTACAATGTTGTGGATAGTTATTTTGTAGCCCAGATCAATGAAAACGCATTGACAGCGGTATCCTATGCGTTTCCCATCCAGACATTGCTGATCGCTCTTTCCGGCGGAACGGGAATCGGCATCAACTCACTGGTTTCCCGACGACTGGGGGAGGGGAGAAAAAAGGAGGCCGGCAGCGCAGCGACCCATGGCTTGCTGTTGGGCGTGGCAAATTGGGTGATTTTTCTCATCTTTGGCCTGTTTTTCTCTCGGATGTTCTTTGAGAGCTTTACCAGTACGGAAGAAGTAATTGTGATGGGCACCCAGTATATGAGTGTCGTTTGTATCTTCTCTTTCGGTATCTTCATTGAAATGAATATGGAAAAGATCCTTCAGGCCACAGGCAATATGATCTATCCCATGCTGTTTCAGCTTACCGGCGCCATCACCAATATTATCTTAGATCCTATTTTTATCTTTGGATATTTGGGAGTTCCGGCGATGGGGATCACCGGCGCGGCGGTGGCAACGGTAATTGGTCAGATTTTGGCGATGCTGTTTGCCGCCGTTGTCATCTTCTGTAAGGAGCACGAAGTGGATATCACTTTTCGGGGCTTCCGGCTCAGCGGAAAGGTAATCAAAGAGATCTATGTGGTAGGATTTCCCTCCATTATTATGCAGGCCATTGGATCGGTGATGGTTATGGGGCTGAATGCCATCTTAACTACATTCTCTGAAACTGCGGTGGCGGTGCTGGGAATCTATTATAAGCTGCAATCCTTTGTGTTTATGCCGGTATTTGGTCTTACGGCCGGGGTCATGCCCATTATGGGGTATAACTTTGGCGCTCAGAAGAAAAAGCGGTTGATGTCCTGCTTAAAAATAGGCTGCATCATCGCGCTGGGGATTATGCTGGTGGGTACCATTCTGTTTTGGGTGATCCCCGGCGAGCTGCTGCTCATCTTTAACGCTTCCACTGATATGCTGGGGATCGGCGTCCCCGCGCTGGAAACTATCAGCCTGTGCTTTATCCCAGCCGCGTTGGGAATTATGTTTTCCACGATCTTTCAGGCGGTTGGCAAGGGTGCGTACAGTTTGATTATCTCTGTGCTGCGTCAATTGGTGGTTATTATGCCGGTCGCTTATATGATGGCCCAGACCGGTGTGCTGAGCAATGTGTGGTATGCGTTCCCGATTGCAGAGGTGTTCTCTTTCGTGGCCAGCGTCCTTTTGTTTTTCTTGCTGTACAAGAAGGTCATTAAAAACCTTGGCCGCTCCAGAGAACAGTTGGAGCAGGCAAGCCGGTTCTAACTGTTGATTTATACCGAAAAGACGGGCGGTTATCCAAATAAGGGTAACTGCCCGTTTTCTCTTGTTAAAACAAAACAGATTGCGTGAGAATTCTCCAAACTGGCGAAGGATCCGCGTTTGTCCATAGGGCCTGAAATCCGGGCGCTTTTGGTATGAATCCCGCTTGCCCCTCATATAGATTGGACAGGAGGGATTGACCGATGACAGAATACAGAAATTATTCCGAAGAACAATACGATCCCGCGTTTTGGGATGAGGAATCAGATGAACAGCAGACTCCCCAGGAGAAAAAGACCAGGTATTTGGGAACCCAGCTTTTGTTGATTATTCAGATTGTGCTGTGCGCACTGGTGCTTTTGATGACCCTGGGACTCAAGCTGATTGGGGGCGATTGGTACGAAGGGTTTCGCAGTTGGTATCTAACCGAAGTGAATAAATCCATCATCGCCAGCGACGATATCGCGCAATATCAGGACGCGTGGAACGCGATCTTTTCTCCTAAGGATCGTACAGGGGAAACCGCCGAACAGGATTCCTCCTCCGAACTTGGAACCGCGCTGCAGGTGTCCTATCCCCGCGCGACAACCTCAGAACGCAGTAACAAACCGGTTTTGCTATCCGTCGCCTTGTCCGCGCCTCTGAAATCCGGCGCTCTGACTTCCGAGTTTGCCTTGCGGCAGGATCCATTTACCAAGGAGGAGAAATGGCATCACGGACTGGATATTGCGTCCCCTGAAGGAAGTGAAATCGGATGCGTCCTGCCTGGTCAGGTTATCGAGGCGCAGGAAAGCCCTTCCTATGGGAAATATGTGATTGTCGATCACGGAAATGAAATCCAAACATTGTATGCGCACTGCAATGAACTGTTGGTTAAAGCCGGGGATTCGGTGTCCAGGGGGACCGTCCTCGCGAAAGTGGGACAGACTGGAAATGCCACTGGCAATCATCTGCACCTGGAACTGCGTATCAACGGAGAATCCTATGATCCGCAGCCGCTTCTTGGGGGAGTCTACGTTTGATCCGTTTTCGAATCTTCGGTTGTATCGTCGAGCTTAGCTTTTTATTTGTGGCGGCCACCGCCTGTACGGTGCTGCTGGATCGAACCGGATGCATCCTCAGCACGCTGTTTGCGAGCGTTTTACACGAATGCGGCCACCTGACCGCCATGTTCTGTTTTGGCGGGGCGCCGGAGAAAATCACCTTTGGCGTATTTAACATCGATATTGTGGACCAAAATCGGACGAGGCGCGGTTATCGTCAGGATTTCATCATCCTTTTGGCGGGGCCGGCGGTCAACCTAATCCTTTTTGTTCTGCTTTATGCGATGTCCTGTTTGATTCCAGGCGTAAACGTAGTCTTTGCGGCTTCCACCCATCTGCTGATCGGCCTGTTCAATTTGCTGCCTGTGGAGTCTCTGGATGGAGGACAAATCCTCTATGCGCTGCTGTGTGAAAGGATTACTCCCGAAAGGGCGTCCAGGTGGGTGCTGGCTGTTTCGTTTTTTTCTCTGTTGCCGGTTGCTGCGATGGGATTTATCGTGTTGCTGCAATCGAAGTATAACTTTTCTCTTCTTCTGGCGAGCTGTTATCTCATTGGTCAGCTTCTGCTTCGGCGGGGCCGGTATGAGTAGAAGAACACCGGGTCCAATTATTGGGAGGAATTTTTTGCTAACAAATATAGAAAATCCTGCTGTTTGCGAGTAACAGGCGGCAGGGCTTTTTTTTGCGCTGGAAGGACAGGCCTTGTTTCAGTGGCTTGTCCTTTGACTCATATAGAAAAGAGGAAAAAGAAGCTTTCTTCATCAACGGTAATTTGATACAATAAAAACATAGACAATTACAAAGAACGGAGGTTATTTGATGGAAAACCAAATCGACTTTTTAGCTTTGGCCTCGCAGCGTTATTCTGTGCGCAGCTTCCTCCCGCAGCCTATTGAGAAAGAGGCGCTAAATCGCATATTACAGGCGGGGCATCTGGCGCCCACTGCCTGTAATCTTCAGCCTCAGCGGATTCTTGTCGTCGATAGTCCGGAATCGGTTGCAAAGCTGCGCAAATGCACCAAATGTCACTTTGATGCTCCTGCGGCTCTTTTGGTCTGCTATGAGAAAGAAAAATGCTGGAAACGGAGATACGACGGAGCCTCCAGCGGTGTCATTGACGCAAGCATCGTGGCCACCCACATGATGTTGGAGGCGGCGGCCCTGGGAGTGGGTACTACATGGGTCATGTATTTTGATCCCCAAGCGGTCCGCGAAGAATTTCAAATCCCGGAAACCATTGAGCCTGTGGCTCTGCTGGTGATGGGATATCCGTCCAAAGAGGCAAAACCCTACCCTGGCCATTCGGAATTCCGTTCGCTTGAGGAAGTGGTGGTCTATCATCAATTTTAAGCTGGCCGCTAATCATCATATGAAAGCAGGAATAACAAATTCTCCACAGATTAAAACCATACAGACAAAGGACCATGGAATAAGTTAAGACCGGCAATTTATTTATGTGGGAAGAGCCGGAACGCTTTCTTTGACTTATGATCGGACCTATAAACAGGCCGCGCCGCCAGTCTCAGAGGGAATCTGCAACACTCCGACAAGGGTAGAATCCTTACGCAAAGGTTTGTCCGGCTGCCAGCATGGTTCTTTGTTCTTTTTGGTGTCAGCGGGACGTTCAGTAACAATTGCTAAGAGGAAATTCCAAACAGGTTGTGGGTTTGGCGTTGCATTGGGTGTCGAATTACAGTATAATGAAACACTAAGGCCTGTAATAAGGCGCAAATGCGTTAGAACGGAGAAAATGGAATGAATCCAGAGATTGAAACAATATTAATGAAGGTTCAAAAGCCCGGAAGGTATACCGGCGGAGAACTGAATAGCATCATAAAGGAGAAAAGCGAGGTGGAGGTGCGCTTCGCCTTTTGCTTCCCGGATGTGTATGAAGTGGGAATGTCCCACCTGGGTATGAAGATTTTATACAGTCAGCTCAATACCAAGCCCTATGTGTGGTGTGAGCGGGTGTTCGCTCCCTGGGTGGATATGGAGGAGCTGATGCGGGAAAAAGACATCAAGCTCTATGCTCTGGAAAGCGGAGATCCCATCACGGAGTTTGACTTTATCGGGTTTACCCTGCAATATGAACTCAGCTATACCAATGTGCTCAATATGTTGGACTTAGCGGGAATACCGCTGCGGTCGGAGGAACGCACCGGTCTGTGGCCCCTGGTGGTGGCCGGAGGTCCTTGCGCGTGCAATCCGGAGCCCATCGCGGACTTTATCGATCTCTTTTTCATCGGAGAGGGGGAAGAGGTCGATGCGGAAGTAATCGAGCTTTATCGGGAATACAAAAAGAGAAATGCCACCAAGCAGGAGTTCTTGCGGGCGGCCGCCCAAATTGAGGGGGTCTATGTGCCCTCTCTTTATCGCGTGGAATATCAGGAGGACGGCACAATCGCCTCCTTTACTCCAACACAGGGAGCTCCCTCAAAGATTAAAAAGCGCTTGATTATGGATCTGGACAACCTTTATTTCCCGGACAATTTTGTGGTTCCCTCCATTGAAATTGTCCATGACCGGGCGGTGGCGGAGATTTTCCGAGGTTGTATCCGAGGCTGCCGGTTTTGCCAGGCGGGCTTTTTATACCGCCCAGTTCGTGAGAAATCGCCGGAAACCATTGATCGCCAGTGCCATGACCTGTGCTGCAACACCGGTTACGACGAAGTCTCCCTCTCCTCTCTCAGCTCCAGTGATTACTCGAATATTCAGGAGCTGCTGGAAAAACTTCTGGACTGGTCGCAGAAGGAGAAGGTGAGCATATCCCTTCCCTCTTTGCGGGTGGACGGCTTCTCCGACGAGCTGATGTCCAAGCTCAAAACCGTGCGTCGCAGCGGGCTGACCTTCGCACCGGAGGCAGGCACCCAGCGCCTGCGCAACGTCATCAATAAAAATGTAACCGAGGAAGAGCTGATGCAGACCTGTAACACTGCCTTTGGCGGCGGTTGGACCACGGTGAAGCTTTACTTTATGATCGGCCTTCCCACCGAAACCATGGATGATGTGGCGGGGATTGCCCAGCTGGCTCAAAAGGTGGTCAATGCCTACTACAGCAATCCCAATAAACCCAAAGGTAAGGCGGTCAGGGTTACGGTAAGCGCTTCCTCCTTTGTACCCAAGCCCTTCACCCCTTTCCAGTGGGAACCCCAGGATACCATCGATACCCTGCATCAAAAACAGAAGCATTTGCGTGATTCTATCACCAGCAAGAAAATCAACTGCAATTGGCATGATGCCGACACCAGTTTTCTGGAGGGAGTGTTCGCCCGAGGCGACCGCAGGCTGTGTCAGGTATTGGAACTGGCTCAAAAAAGGGGCTGCCACTTTGACGGTTGGAGCGACTTTTTCCATTTGAGCGATTGGTTGGAAATTTTTGAAGAATGCGGCATTGACCCCGCCTTTTACGCCAACCGGCGCAGAAGCTTTGACGAACTGCTTCCCTGGGATCACATTGATTACGGGGTAACAAAGGAGTTTTTCATTCAGGAGTGCAAAAAGGCCTATGACAGCGCCACTACGGGCAACTGCCGGGAGATTTGTTCCCACTGTGGCGCTGCCTGCTGGAAAGGGGGAATTTGTGTTGAAAAACGTTCGGATTTGGTTTGAGAAAGACGGCCCCGCCCGGTTTATTTCCCATTTGGATCTGGTCCGGTGCATGACCCGGGGCGTCCACCGTTCCCGTCTGCCCATCTGGTATACAGAGGGCTTTAATCCTCATCCCTTTTTGACGTTTCCGCTTCCGCTTTCCCTGGGAGTGCGCGGAAGGCATGAGGCCATGGACGTAAAACTTCTGGAGGATATGCCCGAACAGGAGATCATAGAGCGGATGAATCCCTGTTTGCCGGAGGGAATCCGGGTGCTTTCAGTGACAGAGCCGGTGATGAAGCCGGGACGCATCTGTTACGCTCTTTATGAGCTCAGGCTGACGGCGCAGGGCGTTGCGGCCGGTCAGGTGGAAGACACGGTAAAACGGGTGCTGGCTCTGCCCGATATCGTCGTACCGAAAAAGACCAAGGCGGGCGTCAAAGAGGTAGACATAAAAGAAAACCTATGCCGTTATGAATTTCTTGCGCTGGGGGATTGCGCTGGACTGCGTGTTACGCTGCCCGCTGGAAGCGTAAATAACGTCAATCCCCAGCTTCTTCTGGACGCGGTAAAAAAGTATGGGGAGTTGGAGTTGTTGTGCGACGCCACCCGCTTAGAGCTCTATAATGAAGAGGTAGAGCCCTTTTGCTGATTCGGCGTAAAAGATTATGAGAAAAAATAATGCGTCATCCTGTTGCATCGGCAGGAAATATGTGTTATCATATAAAGGCATTTGGATACCGTCGGGAAACCGATGGGGTTTGATGCCCGGACTGGTTCCGCGACATTGAAGCTGACAGTCCTCTGCCGGTATCCGGCATGAATGTCTGATTTTAAGGAGGATAAAAAATGGACGCCCTGAAATTGATTGCAGCAGACTCTTTGAAGAATGATCTCCCCAGCTTTGAAATTGGTGATACCGTTCGGGTACACGTAAACATCCGCGAGGGAGATAGAGAGAGAGTCCAGATGTTCGAAGGCACTGTGATTGCCCGCAAAGGCAGCGGTGTGGCTGAGACCTTTACGGTGAGACGCGTTTCCTACGGCGTAGGCGTGGAAAGAGTGTTTCCGGTCAATTCTCCCAATGTAAAGGGTGTGGACATTATCCGCAAGGGTCGTGTTCGCAGAAGCAAGCTTTATTATCTGCGTGACCGCGTTGGTAAGGCTGCAAAGGTGAAAGAGCAGATTCGCTAAGGTTAAAAAAGGGACGTTGGTCCCTTTTTTTGCTATTTTCAAACAATAAGGTGGCTAAAATCATGAATGAACCAATGGAACCAATCAACATGGAAGAATCGGAACAAAAAAACGGAGCTGCGCAAAACTGCTTTGAATGGGCGGAAGCGCTGGTCAGTTCGATTGTGATTGTAATTGCTATCTTTACCTTTTTATTCCGCGTAGTGGCTGTCAGCGGTCCGTCAATGGAGACAACGCTGATGAGCGATGACCGTATCGTACTTACCAACCTGTTTTATACCCCTCAGCCTGGGGATATCGTGGTGATGTCTCACGGCGCGCAGTTCCAGGAGCCGTTGGTGAAACGCGTCATCGCGGTGGAAGGACAGGTTGTCGATATCAACATCTCAGGCGAAGTTTTTGTGGACAACCAAAAACTGGAAGAGCCCTATATACAGGGAGCGTTAACCTTCCCGGGGGCGCAGAGCTATCCGTTGGAAGTGCCGGAAGGATATGTGTTTGTGATGGGAGATAACCGGCCGGTATCTCTCGACAGCCGATCTCATGAGGTTGGGTTAATCGACAAACGGAATATCATCGGCAAGGCGCAATGCATTATTTATCCGTTTAATCGGATCGGAGGATTATCCTAACTAATCCGTGTCAGGGGGCATCAACATGAAAGCGCGGCATATGCAGACCAGAAAGAAAAGAAAACCGGAATCGCCGCAGCGCTCCGGCGGGATTGGCAGTTGTTTTGAATGGATGGAGGCGATTGTGGGATCTATTTTGATTGTGGTCACCATTTTTACCTTTTTCTTTGGCATCAAACGTGTGAGCGGGGACTCCATGCTGCCCACCCTGTATGACCAGGATCGGATTGTGCTCACGAATCTCTTTTATCGGCCTCAACCCAAGGACATTGTCGTGGTGGCGCATGGGGCAGTGTATGACGAGCCTTTGGTGAAACGCGTCATCGCGGTGGCGGGACAGACGGTGGAGATCAACCGAACGGGAGATGTCTTTGTAGACGGCGTCTTGCAGGAGGAATCCTATATCAATGGAGCAAAAACCGCCCGTGGGGAGCAGGAATACCCGCTCGTTGTCCCGGAGGGCTATCTCTTTGTGATGGGGGATAACCGAATGAATTCTCTGGACAGCCGGTCCCTGGATGTGGATGTGGTGGATGAACGTCTGGTGATTGGTAAGGTACAGGGAGTTGTATTCCCGTTTGACCGGATTCAGCTGTTTTCCTAATTGAATAACCAAAACGTCTGCGAGACCTAAGGGGACGAAACCATCTTTGGCCGGTACGCTAAAATAGACAAAGTCCTGAACCCGGAGCTTGGGATTCAGGGAGCGTTGCTTTATACATTCTTGTGAAAAACAGCCGGAAGTGTCTTGTTTTCATTGTATTCCATGCATTCAAACGGATTGGTTTGGATGGAATGGTTTGCAGGAAATGGCAAAACGCTTTCGGCTTACTTCTTTTTCAGGCGGCATTTGGGAGTTCCCGTGCCGTTTGCGCACACTATGGGTATCGATTAACAGGAGGAAGATACAATGAGTGAGATACAGTCCATCCAGTGGTTTCCGGGACATATGACCAAAACCAAACGGAAAATCCAGGAAAGTCTCAAACTGGTTGAAGCAGTGGCGGAGATCATTGACGCCCGGGTACCGGTTAGCAGCCGGAATCCGGATCTGGATCAGTTAATCCGGGATAAACCCCGAATCGTATTGCTCAACAAGAGCGACATGGCCGACCCGGCGCAGACCGCCCAATGGATCGATTATTTTAAAAAGCAAGGGGCTTATGCGTTGGCCATCGACTGCAAATCAGGCAAGGGATTAAATGGATTTATCCCGTTGGTACGGTCGGTGCTGGCTAATCAGATTAAAGCCTGGGAAGCCAAGGGCATGGTGGGAAGAACCATCCGGGTAATGATTGTGGGGATTCCCAATGTGGGAAAATCTTCTTTTATTAATAAGATGTCCAAAACCAGCAAGGTAAAGGTGGAGGACCGCCCTGGCGTCACCCGGGGAAATCAGTGGGTAACCATCGGCAAGGGCTTCGATTTGCTGGACACCCCTGGTGTGTTGTGGCCTAAATTCGATGATCCGGCGGTGGGAGAAAAACTGGCCTTTACCGGTGCGGTTAAGGATCAGATCATGGATACCGAGCAGTTGGCCGGTCGTCTGCTGGAACTGCTGTCCCGCCAATACCCAATAAGCCTTCAGCGCTATAAGCTTCAGGAAGCGGATCTCTCAGAAAAACCGGGTTACGAGCTGCTTTCTTTGGTCGGCCGTAAGCGAGGAATGCTGATTTCAGGCGGAGAGATTGATACCGAACGTGCGGCCATCATGGTTTTGGACGAGTTTCGGGGAGGCAAGTTGGGCAGGATCACTTTGGAACCGGTGAAATAAAAGGGGGGAAACGGGATGGATTGGTTGCAATATGAAAACCAAGCGCGCATGCGGGGCTATTCGGTGGTGTGCGGGGTGGACGAGGCCGGTCGGGGACCGCTGGCCGGGCCGGTATACGCCGCCGCGGTTATTTTGCCCCCTAATACAATTATTGAGGGAGTCAATGACTCCAAAAAACTCAGCGAAAAGAAACGAGAGGCGCTCTTTGACGTGATCCGGGAGTGCGCGCTTTCCTATTGCGTCGCCAGCGCCAGTGTGGAGGAGATCGATCAATTTAATATCTTAAACGCCACCTATCTGGCCATGCAGAGAGCGGTTCAGGGCCTGTCGCCAACTCCGGAGCTGGCGCTGGTGGATGGAAACCGGCTTCCCGCGCTTTCCATGGAGGCACAGGCCGTCGTTAAGGGGGATTCCCTTTCCATGTCCATAGCGGCGGCGTCCATTCTGGCTAAGGTTAGCCGGGATCGTCTGATGCGCCAGCTTAGTGAACAATATCCACAATATCAACTGGAAAAACATAAGGGCTACGGCACCAAATTACATATGCAATTGATACAGCAGTACGGCCCGTCGGACATTCATCGCAAAACGTTTCTGAAAAAGATACTGGGGACAAGCGCTTGAACTCCTCCAGATATAAGGGGAATCGGGGCGAGGAAATCGCTGTTCGCTGTCTGACGAGCAAGGGATACCGGATTTTGCAGCGCAACTACCGTTCCCGGTTTGGAGAAATAGACATAATTGCCGCAAACAGCCAGTACATTGTATTTGTTGAGGTAAAACTTCGCAGAGAGGATTCCCGGGTTTCGCCGGTGGAGGCCGTAACCCGGGCAAAGCGGAACCGGATTCTGCAAACCGCTTTGTGCTACTTTGCGGAATGCCCCACGCAGTTACAGCCTCGTTTTGATATCATAGAGATATGGGAGCCCTTCCCAGCAGAAGGAACTTACCGGGTCAGAACGATAGAAAACGCTTTTTCATTGGAGGTCGGCAATGGAATATTTTGATTTGCACTGCGATACCCTTTACGAGACGATCCTGCAAGACTGTAGTCTGTATGACAACAACTTGCAGTTATCCATTCGCCGGGGACTGCGGTATGAGCCTTGGGTACAATGCTTTGCAATATGGATCCCCGACCAGTGCCGGGAACGCAAGGCTTTGGCCCTTTTCAACCGTGCCGTTCACAAACTGAGAGCTGAGCTTGCAGCCTGCGCGCAGGTACGGCAATGCATCTCTGGAGAAGAAATCAAAGAGACCATAGCGCAGGGGAAAGCGGCGGCCCTTCTAACGGTAGAGGGAGGCGGTGTGCTGGGGGGAGATCTCTCCACGCTGGATCATCTTGCCCAATGCGGCGTAAAGATGCTGACTCTTACATGGAATGGATCCTGCGAGATCGGGGACGGCGCTATGGTGGAGCATCCCCACGGCCTGACCGAATTTGGAAAACAGGCAATCCATAAAATGGAGGAACTGGGCATTGTGGCGGATGTCTCCCATGCCAGCGATCCCTTGTTTTACGATGTAGCGGAGATCGCCAAAAAACCGCTGGTGGCCTCCCATTCCAATTCCCGTAAGCTCTGCCCTCATCCCCGCAATCTAACCGACGATCAATTCGCTGTGATTCAAAAAAGCGGAGGTTTGGTGGGTCTGAATTTCTACCCATCCTTTTTAGAGGAGAGCGGAGAGGCGGGAGTTGCGTCCGTCCTGCGTCATGCAGATCACTTTTTATCCCTTGGCGGCGAGCGAGTCCTCAGTATTGGCAGTGATTTCGATGGGGCCGATATGGCGCAGGGGATTGAAGGAATCCAAAGTATGGAACGGCTTTACGAGTCGTTTTTGCATCATGGTTACAAGGAAAGCGTTGTCAAAGGCATATTTTTTGAAAATGCGTATAAATTCTTTACAACGCTTTGACAGAACGCCTGTTGTGGTATAAAATGAATGGATGATCGGGAAATAGGCTGGAATTCCAGAGATTCTGCGGGATGCGTCCCATCCGCGGCTTGATAACGGTTGCTTTTGCCATACAATTCGGCGGATTGTGTGGTGGAATTGGCTTATGAACCGATGGAAGATCGAATGAAAGAGGGAAGAAGCGATGAATTATAAAAGTACGCGCAATAGCTCCGTTAAGGTTTCCGCAGCGCAGGCCATTGCCCAGGGAATCTCCAAGGATGGCGGCTTATTCGTGCCTGAACAGCTGCCCCAGTACCGTTATGAGGATTTAACTGCACTGAAAGAGATGGATTACATGGGCAGGGCCCAAAAAATCCTTTCTGATTTTCTCACCGATTTCACCCAGGAGGAGATCAGGGAGAGCGTGCAGTCCGCGTATGCCCCGGAAAAATTCGGCGGCGACAATCCGGCTCCTCTCACCCTCCTGCAAAACAACGATAAGAATATGTATTTGATGGAGCTGTGGCATGGCCCCACCTGTGCGTTTAAGGATATGGCGCTTCAGTTACTCCCCCACCTTCTGACCAAGTCTTTGAAAAAGACTTACGCAGACAAGACGGCGGTCATCCTAGTGGCGACCTCCGGGGATACCGGAAAGGCGGCGCTGGAGGGATTTAAAGACGTGGATGGCACCAAAATTCTGGTGTTTTATCCGGAGGATGGGGTCAGCCCCATGCAAAAGCGCCAGATGAACACCCAAGAGGGCGGTAATGTCAGCGTGTGCGCCATTGAAGGCAACTTTGACGATGCTCAGACCGGGGTGAAAAAGATCTTTACCGATCCTCAAACCGCGTCGCTGCTGGAACAAAACAATATGTTGTTCTCCAGCGCCAATTCCATCAATTGGGGACGCCTGCTGCCCCAGATCGTCTATTATTTCTCCGCCTATTGCGATTTGATGAATACCGGCGAAATAGACTACGAGGGAGAAAAGGTCAACATTGTGGTTCCCACCGGTAATTTTGGCAATATCCTGGCCGCTTACTACGCCAAGGAGATGGGCTTGCCGGTTAATAAGCTGATCTGCGCTTCCAACTCTAACAATGTACTCACTGACTTTATCCGTACCGGTACCTACGATAAAAACCGCAGCTTCTACACAACGATTTCGCCTTCTATGGATATTTTGGTGTCCAGCAACCTGGAGCGTTTGCTTTACCATCTTACCGGCGGCGACGATCAAAAGGTGAGTCTGTGGATGAAGCAGCTTTCTGAAACCGGCGCCTATACCGTGGATGAAGCGGTAAAGGAAAGCGTTCAGAATTTATTCTACAGCGGTTGCTGCGACGATCAGGGCACCAAACAGACCATTAAGATGATGTATGACACAGAGAATTATCTGTGCGATACCCATACTGCGGTTGCAGTGAACGTGTATCACCAGTATGTGGAGGAAACCGGCAATCGGGAAATCCCCGCCATCGTCGCTTCCACCGCCAGTCCCTACAAATTTGCCGCCAGCGTACTGGACGCCCTTACCGACGAGCAGGCAGCGGCGGACGAATTTGCTATGGTGGAGGAACTCTCTGCGGTGAGCGGCACGATGATCCCGGAGCCGATTGCTCAACTCAAAGAGAAAAAACTTCGATTTGACCAGGTATGCAGCGCCTCCGGGATGAAAGACGTGGTGCTCCGGATGCTGGCTATTCAGTAAACGTCGGCCGAAGGGAGACTTCATGGCATTATTTACAATTGCAGATCTTCACCTTTCCTTTGGAGCCGATAAGCCGATGGACGTTTTTCCGGGCTGGAAAGATTACACGGAACGTCTGGAGAAAAACTGGCGGGCGGTGGTCAATGAACAGGACACAGTGGTCATCGCAGGGGATATTTCCTGGGCGATGAAACTGGAGGAGACCGAAAAGGATTTTACATTTCTACAAAGTCTGCCTGGACGTAAGTTGCTGCTCAAGGGAAACCATGACTATTGGTGGACCACCCGCAAAAAAATGGAGAGTTTTCTTCAGGAGAAGGGCTTTACCTCTCTGAGTATTCTTTTTAATTCCGCGGAGATCGTGGATGGGATGAGCGTATGCGGCACCCGAGGATGGTTTTACGACGCCGAAAGCGACGCTGACAAAAAGATCCTTAACCGGGAAGTGGGACGCCTGAATACCTCCATCGCCCTGGCCAAGGCCACAGGATTAGAGCCGGTGGTATTTCTTCATTATCCGCCAGTTTATGGAGGAGAAGAATGCGAAGAAATTTTACAGGTCCTTCTTGATCTGGATATAAAACGGTGTTATTATGGACACATACACGGCGGTAACGCCGCAAAAAAAGCGGTGATGGGATCCTATAAAGGCGTTACATTTCAATTAATTTCGTGTGATTATACTGGTTTTATGCCGGTTTTGGTCCGATAATACCGCATATTGCCTATTTTAGAATAATTGTGGTAAATAGTATTCCGTTATGGTATAATTATTTAGATATTTTGCATTTTTGCAGGAGGATGACAAAAAATGAGCCTGAAAGCATCAAACAAGATCGATACCAATCGTTACGAATTAGAGGTAGAGGTGGACGCCGAGGCGTTTGAAAAAGCGGTCAACGACACCTACCTGAAGGAACGGAAAAAGATCAGCCTTCCCGGTTTCCGCAAAGGCAAAGCTCCCCGCGCCATGGTGGAAAAGTTCTATGGCGAGAGCACCTTTTATGAGGGCGCCGTCAATGCTCTGTATCCTGACGCGCTGGATGCCGCTATCAAGGAAGCCGGGCTGGACGTAATTGAAGATAAAATTGATTTTGATCTTAAGGAGATCGGCAAGCAGGGCTTTACCTTTACCGCTGCCGTTACCACAAAGCCCGAAGTGGAAATTGAGAATTACAAGGGCCTTTCCATCACCAAAAAATCTGAGGAAGTCACCGACGAAGACATCGATGGGGAAATTGCGAAGGTACAGGAGCGCAACTCCCGTCTGGTTTCCGTGGAGGACAGAGCGGCAGAAAACGGCGACGTAGCCGTGATTGATTTTGAAGGCTTTATCGACGGCGCCGCGTTTGAAGGCGGCAAGGGCGTTGGCTACAGCCTGACTTTGGGAAATGGACAGTTCATTCCCGGCTTTGAGGACCAAATTGTGGGACACAATGTGGAAGATGAGTTTGACGTGGTTGTTACCTTCCCCGAGGATTACCACGCGGAGGAGCTCAAGGGCAAAGAGTCCACCTTTAAAGTAAAGCTGCACGACATTAAGAAGAAGGAACTTCCCGAGGTGGATGACGAGTTTGTCAAGGATGTCAGCGAGTTTGATACCCTGGACGCTTATAAAGCCGACCTCAGAGAGAAGCTGGAGAAAAAGCGTAAGGAAGAAGTGGAGGATGACCTGGAAAACCAGCTCATCGACCAGCTGATTGAGCTCATGAAGGCGGAAATTCCCAACGCCATGTATGAAAACAAGATCACGGAGGATATCCGTGAATTCTCTTACCGTCTGCAATCCCAGGGCCTCAATATCCAGTCCTATCTGCAATACACCGGTATGGATATGGAATCCTTCCGCGGCGGTTTCCGTCCCCAGGCGGAGCGTCAGGTGAAGATCCGCTTGGCTTTGGAAAAGATCGCGAAGCTGGAGAACATCGTTCCGACTGCGGAAGAGATTGAGGAAGAATATAAGGATATGGCTGAGGAATATCGGCTGGAAGTGGATAAGGTCAAGGCCATTATTCCCGAAAGCGAACTCGTGAAGGATATCGTGGTGGAAAAGGCGCTCGACATCGTTCGCGATAACGCGAAGATTCAATAAATTATTTTTGTTCGATTGAATATTCCAAACTTTATGTGCGCATCATTCCTTTACATGTCTTATTATTCGTTGGAGGTGTTTGTGGTATGAGTTTAGTACCTTATGTAGTAGAGCAGACCAATCGGGGAGAGCGTTCTTACGACATCTACTCCCGCTTGCTGAATGACAGAATTATTATGCTGACCGAAGAGGTCAACGATACCTCCGCCAGCGTGGTAGTCGCCCAGTTGCTGTACCTGGAGGGGCAGGATCCTTCCAAGGACATCAGTCTTTACATCAACAGCCCGGGCGGGTCGGTCACTGCGGGTTTCTCTATTTATGACACGATGCAGTATATCAAGTGCGACGTATCCACCATCTGTATGGGAATGGCCGCCAGCATGGGCGCGTTTTTGCTGGCAGCAGGCGCCAAGGGAAAACGTTTTGCCCTGCCTAACAGCGACATTATGATTCATCAGCCCAGCGGTGGGGCGCAGGGCCAGGCCACGGATATCTTGATCCACGCAGATCATATCCAGCGGACAAAGAAAAGGCTTAACCAAATTCTGGCGGAGAAGACCGGCCAGCCTTTGGAAGTCATCGAAAAGGATACCGAACGGGATAACTTTATGACCGCCGAGGAAGCGGCTGCTTACGGATTGGTTGACAAGGTTATCTATACACGATAGGATTGGTGATTACATGGCAATAGGCGACGAAACCAAAGATAGGCAGATTTGCTGTTCTTTCTGTAACAAACCCCAAAGTCAGGCCAGACGTCTGATCGCTGGACCAGGGGTGTATATTTGCGACGAATGCATTGAGCTGTGTATGTCTATCCTGGAGGATGAGACCAACCTTGGCAACCGGAAACCCAATTATGTGGAGTCCTCCTCCGAACTGCCCAAGCCGCAGGAGATTAAAAAGTTGCTGGATGACTACGTCATCGGACAGGAAGAAGCCAAGATTGCGCTGTCAGTGGCGGTTTACAACCACTACAAGCGCATCTACTTCGGAAACGACGATGTGGAGATCGCCAAAAGCAACGTGATGCTATTGGGGCCCACCGGTGTGGGCAAGACCATGCTGGCGCAAACCCTGGCCAGAATCCTGGATGTGCCCTTTGCCATTGCGGACGCCACCACCTTGACAGAAGCTGGATACGTGGGCGAGGATGTGGAAAACATTCTGCTGCGGTTGATTCAAGCGGCTGACTTCGACGTGGAACGTGCGGAACGCGGGATTATCTACGTGGATGAGATCGACAAAATCGCCCGGAAATCGGAGAATCCGTCTATCACCCGAGATGTCAGCGGCGAAGGCGTTCAGCAAGCGTTGCTGAAAATTTTGGAAGGCACTGTCTCCAACGTTCCGCCCCAGGGAGGACGTAAGCATCCCCAGCAGGAATTCATCCAGATCGACACCAGCAATATCCTGTTTATCTGCGGCGGGGCCTTCGATGGTTTGGAAAAGGTGATCGAAAAACGAACCGGTTCCTCGGCCATGGGCTTTGGCGCTGAAATCAAAGATAAAAAGGAGCTCAACTCCACCGATTGGATGAAGGAAGTGGTTCCTCAGGATCTGGTGAAATACGGGCTGATCCCCGAGCTGGTGGGTCGTCTTCCGGTGATTACCTCATTGAACGGCCTGGACGAGAAGGCGCTGATCCGCATTCTTACTGAGCCGAAGAACTCCATTGTCAAGCAGTATAAAAAGCTGTTTGCCTTGGATAAGGTGGACTTAGTGTTTCGGCAGGACGCTCTGGAGGCAGTGGCGCAAAAGGCCATCCAGCGTCAAACGGGAGCACGCGGCTTACGCGCCATCATGGAGGAAACCCTCACCCAGCTGATGTATACCGTTCCCACCGATTACACCATTGAAAAAGTAATTGTAACGGCTGATACGGTCAACAATGGAAGCAATCCGGAGTTGGTTCACAACTCAGAACGTAAGCCGGTAAAGATCACTATCAGTAACAATAGCAGAAAACGAGGGCGCAAGAATACGGCGTCCTAACGTATCGTGCTTTGAGCATGCGTGAGAATCGACAGAGAGTTTCCACATATGCTCTGGGGCTGTAGCATTTTTCGGAAGGACAAAGAAGTTCTTTGAGAACTTTGTCGCGCCCGAAAATGCTGCAGTCCTTTTGGTATACTATGAGAACACAACATATAGATAAGGAGGCCGGAGCTTATGAGTACAGAAAATGAAAGAAATAACGCCCCAGCCGTACTTCCGGTGCTGGCCCTGCGGGGATTGGTGCTATTTCCGGAAATGGTGTTGCATTTTGACGTAGGTAGAAAAAAATCCATCCTGGCGCTCAATGCGGCCATGAATGAAAATCAGACCATCTTTTTGGTTCCTCAAATTGATCTGACGGAAGACGATCCCCCCATGGACCACCTTTGTCCAGTGGGCGTGGTGGCCACGGTGCGCCAGGTTGTTAAACAGACAGGGGACGGCATCCGTATTCTGGTACAAGGAAAATACCGGGCAAAAATGGATGCGCAGCTGCAAAACGATCCGTTTCCCATTGCTGCGGTCAGTCCGGTTCCCATGCGAAAAGCGGCGATTACCCTAAAGACGGAGGCCCTGATTCGGTCGGTCAAAGAAACCTTCGAGCAATATCTGGAATTTTCCCCCCGCATGGCTCCGGATGTAATTATCGGGGTGCAATCCAGCAAAGACCCAGGCTCCCTGGCCGACTACATCGCTGCCAACGTGCTACAGGATTACGCGGGCAAACAGAGGATACTTTGTGAGCAGAGTTCCATTAAGCGGCTGGAAAAGCTGCTGGTGATGCTATCCAATGAAATACAGATCCTGGCGCTGGAAACCGAGATTAACAATAAGGTCAGAGATCAGATTGATGAAAATCAGCGGGAATACTATCTGAGAGAACAGATAAAAGCCATTTCCGAGGAGCTGGGAGAAAGCGACAATCCTCAGGATGAAGCCCAGGAATTTAAGCAGAAGGTGCTTGCGCTCCATCTTGACCAGGAGGTGGAAGAAAAGCTGCTCAAGGAGTGCGAGCGGCTCTTTAAAATGCCGGTGGGTTCCCATGAGGCCAATGTGGTGCGCAATTATCTGGATATCTGTCTGGATTTGCCCTGGAATCGTCTTTCCAAGATCAACATCGATGTAAAGAAAGCCCAGCGGATATTGGACAAGGATCACTACGGGCTGAAAAAGGTCAAGGAGCGTATTCTGGAGATGTTGGCAGTGCGCAAGCTGGCTCCCGATATCAAGGGGCAGATTCTTTGTTTGGTGGGTCCTCCCGGCGTGGGCAAAACCTCTATTGCGAAATCCATCGCAAAAGCCATCGGCAGCAAGTATGTTCGGGTGGCGCTGGGCGGCGTCCGGGATGAATCGGAGATCCGCGGTCACCGGAAAACCTACATAGGCGCTATGCCCGGCCGGATTATTTCCGCTATCAAACAGGCGAATACCAGGAACCCGTTGATTCTTTTTGATGAGATTGACAAATTGGGCAGCGATTTTCGTGGGGATCCCACCTCGGCGCTGCTGGAGGTGCTGGATTCGGAACAGAATAACACGTTCCACGATCATTACATTGATCTTCCTTTTGATCTAAGCGACGTGCTGTTTGTCACCACAGCCAACGATTACAGCGCAATCCCTGCTCCCTTGCTGGATCGTATGGACGTTATTACCCTTTCCAGCTATACTCATGAGGAAAAATATCACATTGCTAAAAAACATCTGATTCCCAAGCAGCTCAAAAAGCACGGGCTCACCGCACAAACGGTCCGGTTTACCGACGAGGCCGTTCATGAGATGATTGAAGGATACACCCGGGAGGCTGGGGTGCGCACATTGGAACGCACAGTGGCTTCCGTTTTGCGCAAATGTGCAAAACAGATCGTTTCCGGTGAGAAAAAACGGTTGACCATTGAGGCAAAATCCCTGGAGACCCTGTTGGGACCCCAAAAATACCGCCGGGAGCAGATCGGCAAAAAGGACGAGGTAGGCGTGGTCAACGGCTTGGCCTGGACCTCTGTGGGCGGGGAAACCATGCCCATCGAAGTGGCGGTAATGGAGGGCAACGGGAAGATTGAGCTCACCGGTTCTCTGGGCGACGTCATGAAGGAGTCGGCAAAAACAGCCATCACCTGTGTGCGAAACCGCACCGCGGCCTATCACATCCGTCCGGATTTTTATAAAACCTGCGATATCCACATCCATGTGCCGGAAGGCGCGGTTCCCAAGGACGGTCCCTCCGCCGGCATTGCCATGGCGACTGCGGTGGTATCCGCCCTTTCCGGCATACCGGTTCACCATGATGTGGCCATGACCGGCGAAATAACCTTGCGCGGCAAGGTGCTGCCCATCGGCGGGCTGAAGGAAAAATCCATGGCGGCCTATCGCAATGGGGTTAAGACCATCATCATTTCTCAGGAAAATCAGCCGGATCTGGCGGAACTGGATCAGGTGGTTACCGATTCCATACGCTTTATTCCGGCGGAAACCATCGATACCGTACTGGAAAACGCTTTGGCGCCTATAATCAATGAACCCAAGAAGCATGAAGAACGGACAACGGTTCCGACGGATATACCGGATTCAGCCGTAGCTAATCCTGCCTTTTTATCCCAATAACGATTCCCATTTGGTTATGCACCCGGGATAAAGGATGTCAGACGAAATGGAAAAGGAGCATACTCGATGAGATTCGATCAAGCCGCTTTTGAGTCCGCCGCAGGTAAGGCGGAACAGCTTCCTGCATCGACTCTGCCGGAAATTGTGTTTTCCGGACGGTCCAATGTGGGGAAGTCGTCCCTGATTAACAAGTTGGTAAACCGAAAATCCCTGGCGCGGGTCAGCGCCACGCCGGGTAAAACCGGTACCATCAATTTTTACCAGTTGGGCGGGGCCCGGTTGGTGGATCTTCCCGGTTATGGGTACGCCAAAGTATCCTTTTCCGAAAAGAAACGGTGGGCTGAGTTAGTGGAGGGTTACTTCCACCAGCCCAGGGATATTCGTTTGGTGGTGCAGATCGTGGATATGCGCCATCCGCCCACCCGGGACGACATGCAAATGATTTCTTTTTTGTGTGAAAATGAACTCCCTTTTCTTGTTGCCCTCACCAAGTGCGACAAGCTGAATAAGAGCGAGCGGGAAAAACGCAGGCAGAGCCTTAATCAAGAGCTGGGCGATTACGAGGGAATCGTCACAGTGGAGTGCTCCTCGGTGAATGGAGAAGGATTGAAGGAGCTGCAGGAGATGATTGCTTCCTGTGTGGAGGACGAGGAGACAGAATTTGAATAGGAGCTGAGAACAATGTTTGTATCCGATTGTTTGCAAATCAATGAAAAAGGCCATCTGACCGTAGGCGGCTGTGATACGGTAGAGTTGGCTGAAACATTTGGAACCCCGGCATATGTGATGGATGAAACCACCATACGGGAGAATTGCCGGGCCTATAAGCGGTCCTTTGAGCAGTATTACGGCGGAAATGGATTGGCTCTGTTTGCCAGCAAAGCTCTCAACTGTCTGGAGATCTGCCGCATTGTAAAGGAAGAGGGCTTAGGGCTGGATGTGGTATCCGGAGGAGAGCTATACACCGCTCTCAAAGCGGGATTTCCAGCGGAAAAGATCCATTTCCACGGCAACAATAAAACCAGGGACGAGATCAAAATGGCGCTGGAGTCCAAGGTGGGCCGCATCGTGCTGGACAACCTCTACGAGTTGACCGCTGTCGATGAGCTGGCGGCATCCATGGGGATCAAGGCTTCTGTATCCATGCGTATCAAGCCGGGAATCGACGCCCACACCCACAGCTTTATCCGCACCGGGCAAATTGATTCCAAGTTTGGTTTTGCTTTGGAAACCGGGGAAGCGATGGAGGCGGTCAAACAAGTGATTGCCTGCCGGAATATTGAGCTTGAGGAACTGCATTGCCATATCGGATCCCAAATATTTGATATGGACCCCTTTGTACACGCCGCCGAAGTGATGATGGATTTCATAGGGGATATCCGTAAGCAAACAGGGGTAACCGTGGAGTGCCTCAATCTGGGCGGTGGATTTGGAATTCAGTATACCCAGGACGACAACCCTCAAAGCTACGATCGCTATATGGAAAAGGTCTCCAAGGCAGTCAAAGCCAAAGCGGAGCAGCTGGAGCTGCCTGTTCCTTTTATCTATCTGGAACCTGGACGTTCCGTGGTGGGAGAAGCTGGAATTACGCTGTACACGGTGGGCGGTATCAAAGAGATTCCCAACGTGCGCACCTATGTGTCCATTGACGGCGGCATGACGGATAATCCTCGCTATGCGCTTTATAAGTCGGGTTATACCTGTGTGGTAGCCAATAAGGCGGGGCTTCCCGCCGCCAAAGAGGTTACCGTCGCGGGCAAATGCTGCGAAAGCGGGGATTTGATACAGGAAAACACCAAAATCCAATCTCCTGAGATTGGGGATATTCTGGCGGTGCTTTCCACCGGCGCATACAATTATTCCATGGCGTCCAACTACAATCGGATTCCCAAGCCGCCCATTGTGTTGGTCAAAGAGGGAAAAGCAAGAGAGATTGTACGTCGCCAAACCTACGAAGATTTGATCCGCAACGATATATAAACGAATCAACGATCAGAAGGAACGGGCAATCAAGACCGACGGACTTCAGGGAACAAAAGAGCGCACGAGTCCGCGGGGCAATCCTGAAAAATTCAATCATTGAGACAAAGAGAACGTCCCGGCTGCTACTTTTCCGGGACTTTCTCTTTACTTCTATACTTTTATGTGCTAAAATTTTACTGTATTAATACTGTGAAATCTTAAGGGATACCCAGCAAAAATGGGAGCATCCTATTGGAAGATACCGGATTTCGGATCTGGGAAAGGCGGGAGAGTTCTTTTGAGTTCAAAAATCAAGGATGAGAGCGTGGATTTTCTGTTTCAGGCGATTCTGGCGCTAAAGGATATGGATGAATGCTATCGTTTTTTTGAGGACTTATGCACGGTGCCGGAGATTAAAGCCATGTCTCAGCGATTGGTGGTGGCCCACATGCTCAGTGAAAAAAAGGTGTACAGCGATATTGTGTCCAAAACCGGAGCCAGCACCGCCACAATCAGCCGGGTTAATCGGTCCCTTCACTATGGTTGCGATGGCTATGAAATGGTATTTAGCCGTATGGACGCCAGTAAGGATAAAAACCAATGAGCGGTTATTCCTTTTTTGCCGATTATTATGACCGTCTGACTCAAAACGTCGCCCATGAAAAAATGGCGGATTATTTCTGCGCTTTATTGCGGGATATCGGACATGAACCGGGGATTGTGCTGGATCTCGCCTGCGGTACGGGGACCCTTACCCTAGAGCTTGCACGACGTGGTTTGGATGTCTATGGTGTGGACGCCTCCCCGGAGATGTTGTCCGTCGCCCAGCAAAAGGCGGGAAAGCTAGAGAAAAACGTCCTCTTTTTATGCCAAAAGATGCAGCAGTTGGATCTCTATGGTACTGTGGATACTGTGCTGTGTACCCTGGACAGCGTCAACCATCTGGTGCAGGAGAAGGATGTGCAAAAGGCGTTCCAAAAGGTTTCCTTGTTTTTAAATCCCGGCGGATATTTTCTGTTTGACGTCAATACTCCCTATAAGCATCGGGAGATTTTAGGAAACAATACCTTTGTATACGACTTGGAGGATGTATTTTGCGTCTGGCAGAATACCCTGCATCCCGACAGCGGCAGAGTACGCATCCACCTGGACTTTTTCGAGCGGGAGGGAGACGTCTATTATCGCAGGCAGGAGGAGTTTTCCGAGAGGGCCTATACCAATGCCCAGATACAAGAATTTTTACAAAACGCCGGACTTACCTTGGTAAAACGGATGGATGGATATACTTTCCAACCCGCCACGGAACGGTCGGAACGAATTGTATATGTAGTGAGGAAATAGATATGAATACAATCATTCGATGCATCACCTCGGATGGAAGCATCATGGCGTCCGCCATTGATTCCACCGATCTGGTATATGCAGCCCAGAAAATTCATGGATTAACGCCGGTTGCCACTGCCGCATTGGGCCGTCTGCTTACCGCCGCCTCCATGATGGGGAACATGTTGAAGAAAGAAGAGGCAAGCCTCACCTTAAAGGTGGACGGAGGAGGCCCCTTGGGCGTGGCAATGGCGGTAGCCGACAGCCATGGTAACTGCAAAGGCTACGTTACCAATCCCAAGGTGGAAGTTCCCAATCATCCCAATGGAAAGCTCAATGTGGCGGGCGCTGTAGGGACTAGCGGCCTTCTTTATGTGATGCGCGACTTAGGAGAAGGGGAGCCGTATATTGGCCAAATCCCTTTGGTATCCGGCGAAATCGCGGAGGATATCACCAGCTATTACGCTCTCAGCGAGCAGCTCCCTACAGTATGCGCCTTAGGAGTGCTGACCGATAAACAGGATGGTCAGTTGCTGCTCTCAGGCGGGCTGCTGATTCAGTTGCTTCCCGCAGCGGATGATTCTGCGATTACCCAGCTGGAACAAAACATCAGCGGTTTAGAGCCTGTGACTACCATGCTGGCCAAAGGAATGCGGATGGAAGAAATTTGCCGTCGGGCGCTGCAAGGATTCGATGTAGAGGTTCTAGATCAATCAACCGTTGCATATACCTGTAACTGTAGCCGCGAGCGGGTCGTCAATGCAATCCGTCTGCTAAGTGAAGAGGAGATTTTGTCACTGGCCGATGAGAAAACGGGGGTTGCAGAAGCTACCTGTCATTTCTGCGATCAGGTATTTCGCATCTCGAAAGAAGAGCTCGTTCAAATCGCAAGAGAAAAACAAAAAAATATAAATTAGGTGTTGACTTTTTTACCCAGATATAGTATTATATAACACGTCGCTGAGAGAGCTGTTCACAAAACAGCAAAACCAGCGATTGGATGGGAGCATAGCTCAGCTGGGAGAGCACCTGCCTTACAAGCAGGGGGTCACAGGTTCGAGCCCTGTTGTTCCCACCACAAAAGTGGCCCGGTAGTTCAGCTGGTTAGAACGCTAGCCTGTCACGCTAGAGGTCGACGGTTCGAGCCCGTTCCGGGTCGCCAATTATGCCTCTGTAGCTCAGT
>JAAWNT010000065.1 GCA_022799115.1 Clostridiales bacterium
GGGGGGATTCACAAGGGGGAATCTCCCCCTTGTGCGTATTCTTTGCTTCCTTTCTTGTACGAGCAAGAAAGGAAGGCCCCCGCGGCAGCGGATGCAATAGAACATAGGGATCTATGATAAGACATCAGGTTGGGAAACCAACCAAAAGAATAAAATAAAAAAACAGGGGTTGGGAAACCCATAAAAAGGATCGAATCAAAAAACAAAAAGGGGCCGAAGGCTGAGAAAAACCTCGCCTTCGGCCCTTATAAAAGCTTAAGAAAAACCAACGTTTTTCTTATTCATCCTTCCCACAGCACTTCTTGTACTTCTTGCCGCTGCCGCAGGGACAGGGATCGTTGCGGCCCACCTTTTGGCCCTTGCGCACCGTCTTGTGGCCGCTGTCGGAATCATCCATATTGGTGGAGAGGGGTTTGGCCACCTGCTCGCGCTTGGGCGGCTGGTTGGCAAACCGCACCGTCAGCATCATGCGGGCGGTATCTTCGCGGATGGAAGCGATCATCTCGTCGAACATATCGAAGCCTTCCAACCGATATTCCACCACCGGATCGTGCTGGCCATAGGCGCGCAGACGAATGCCCTTCTTGAGCTCTTCCATGTTGTCGATGTGGTCCATCCACTTGGTATCCACGTTCTTTAAGAGCACCACGCGCTCTAGCTCGCGCATCATATCCTCACCGAATTCTTCCTCGCGCTGTTCATACAGCTTGACGGCCTTTTCGGTGATCTCCTTGATGATGAATTCAGGCTCCACGCTCTCGATCTCTTCGTCGGTATAGTTGAGTTCTCCCTCTTCCAGCAGCCAGCCGCGGAAATAGTCGCGCAGCCCCTCTAAGTTCCAGTTATCCTTGAGGGAGTCCTCGGGCAGATAGCGCTTGACCACAGTCTCAATGGTCTGCTCAATCATCTTGACGATCTGCTCTCTCAGGTCGTCGCCGTTGAGCACCTGGTCGCGCTGGGCATAGATGATTTCGCGCTGACGGTTCATCACGTCGTCGTATTGCAGCACGTTTTTACGGATGCCGAAGTTGCGGCCTTCCACTTTGCGCTGGGCGCTTTCTATGGTGTTTGAAAGCATCTTGTTTTCAATGGGGACGTTCTCCTCCACATTGAGCCGGTCCATGATGGCCTGCATCCGCTCGCCGCCGAACAGACGCATCAGATCGTCCTCCGTGGACAGGTAGAATCGGCTGGAACCGGGGTCGCCCTGACGGCCGGCACGGCCGCGCAGCTGGTTGTCAATGCGGCGGGACTCGTGGCGTTCGGTGCCCATGATGAACAGTCCGCCCAGTTCGCGCACCTCTTCGGCCGCGCCCTTGATGCCCTCTTTGTATTTATTGTAAAGCTCTTTGTAGGTCTTTCTGGCTTCCAGGATTTCTTCATCCTTGGTGTCGGCGAAGCCGGTGGCCTCTGCGATTAGTTCTTCACTGTACTGCATCCGGCGCATCTCGGATTTTGCCATATACTCGGCGTTACCGCCCAGCATAATGTCGGTACCGCGGCCCGCCATATTGGTGGCGATGGTTACCGCACCCTTTTTACCGGCCTGAGCCACGATCTCGGCTTCCTTGTCGTGGTATTTGGCGTTTAATACCTCGTGCTTAACGCCCTTGCGTTTGAGCATCTGGCTCAACAGCTCGGATTTTTCAATGGAAATGGTGCCCACCAGCACCGGCTGTCCCTTTTCATGACACTCAATGATGTCGTCGATAACCGCGGTGAACTTGCCCTTTTCCGAACGGAAGATGGCGTCCGGCTTATCGTCGCGGATCATGGGCTTATTGGTGGGGATCTCGATCACGTCCAGCTTGTAGATTTCCCGGAACTCCTCTTCCTCGGTCATGGCGGTACCCGTCATACCCGACAGGCGTTTGTACAGACGGAAGAAGTTCTGGAAGGTGATGGTGGCCAGCGTCTTGCTCTCGTGCTCCACCTTGACCCCTTCCTTGGCCTCAATGGCCTGGTGCAGACCTTCGTTGTAGCGGCGGCCGTACATGAGACGGCCGGTGAACTCATCGACGATGATGACTTCGCCGTCCTTGACCACATATTCAATATCCCGCTGCATGATGCCGTAGGCCTTAATGGCCTGGTTGATGTGGTGCTGGATGGGAATATTATCGGCGTCGGTGAGGTTTTCCAGGTGGAAATATTCCTCCGCCTTCTTGACGCCGGCGGGGGTTAAGGTTGCGGTTTTTGCTTTTTCATCGACAATATAGTCGGCGTCGCCGTATTTCTCGTCGTTGTCCTCTTTGTCGTTGAGCTCCGCCACCTTTACCATCTTGAGGGTCTTGGCAAACCGATCCGCGATGGTATACATCTCGGTAGATTTGTCGCCCTGACCGGAGATAATCAAAGGAGTTCTGGCTTCGTCGATGAGGATGGAGTCCACCTCGTCCACAATGGCGAATGCGTGGCTGCGCTGCACCTTCTGCTCCTTGTAGGTGACCATATTGTCGCGCAGGTAGTCAAAGCCCAGCTCGTTGTTGGTGCCGTAGGTAATGTCGGCCTCATAGGCCGCTTTTCTCTGGTCGTTCTCCATGTCGTGGACAATCAGTCCCACGGTAAGTCCTAAGAAACGGTAAACCTTTCCCATCTCCTCAGAGTCGCGGCGGGCCAGATAGTCGTTGACGGTGACGATATGCACGCCCTCGCCGGTGAGTCCATGCAGATAGGCGGGCAGAGTGGCCACCAGGGTTTTTCCTTCACCGGTTCTCATCTCGGCGATGCGGCCCTGATGCAGCACGATTCCGCCGATGATCTGAACGGGGAAGTGTTTCATACCCAGAACGCGCCAGGATGCCTCGCGGCATACGGCGAAGGCGTCGGGCAGGATATCGTCCAGGGTTTCGCCGTCGTCCAGGCGATCCCTTAAGACGTCGGTTTGGGCTACCAGCTCCTCGTCGTCCATCTCGGCGTAGCGCTCTTCCTTCATCAGCACTGCGTCGCAGATGGGCTGAATCCGTTTGAGCTCCCGCTTGCTGTAATTGCCGAACAATGATTTCAATACGTTCATAAAGTCACCTCAAAAATATAGTAAACCGAATTGATTTGTTATGTAATCCTAATCATTATAACATAGGTTTGCAAAAAAACCACCTTTTTTATTAAATAAAATGACCAAGGATTCGATTTTTTTCATGCAAAAGGAGAGGGTTTCACGCGGTAGTTCTTTTTCTAGGGCGAGAAATTTTTGTTGGTTTCCCGACTTGTTGTATAGACATAGATCCCTTTTGTTTTATTGTACCCGCTCATGCCGCGGGGGCACATCCTTTCTCTTGCGCAAGAGAAAGTACGCAAAGAGTGCGTCCAAGGGGGATTCACCCCCTTGGAGAACCCCTGAAGGTCGCTGCGGCGGATCTTCTAAGTGCAGCCTTGCGGAATGACGGCTCAGAGTGAACGGCTGCGCCGTTCAAATCGCCATCATTCTCCGACGTTTGCGCTCGGGTTTTATTTACTCGGTCATTTTTGTTGGTTTCCCTACCTATTGTTTTGCCATAGATCCCTTTTGTTGTATTGTACCCGCTCATGCCGCGGGGGCACGTACTTTCTCTCGCGTAAGAGAAAGTACGCAAAGAGTGCGTCCAAGTGGGTTTCACCCCCTTGGAGAACCCCTGAAGGTCGCTGCGGCGGGTCTTCTAGGTGAAGTCTGGCGGAATGATGGCTCAGAGTGAACGTCTTCGCCGTTCAAATCGCCATCATTCCCCAACCTTTGCGCTCGTCAAGCCCCCACGCAGTCGCTCGAATTGTTCCCAACATGTTCTGTCCTGCACGAGCCATTGAGCGCAACAAGATGGGGCATACACGGATTTTTGGCAGGCCTTTCCAGAAAGGCCGAAACCGCACAAAAGGAACGAAAACCCAATTAGGGCGCAAAACCACAAAGGCTCTTTGGCGGCCCGCCAAGTATCCGTTATGCTTGACGTGCCAACGTAGAAGAACCCCGCCGCAGCGGGCCTTGGGGGGATTCACAAGGGGGAATCTCCCCCTTGTG
>JAAWNT010000022.1 GCA_022799115.1 Clostridiales bacterium
TTTTGTCAATAAAATCATTGTTTTATTAACACCCTGAATTTTGCAAAGGCTCAATTTAGGAACGTTTGGGGGCAAGATTTTTTTACAAAATCAGTTTGCCTTTTGACAAGTGAAATCACTCCCACTCAATCGTAGCCGGAGGCTTACTGGTAATATCATACACCACACGATTGACATTTTTGACCTCATTAATGATTCGATTGGATACTTTCTCCAGCACCTCATAGGGGATTCTAGCCCAATCCGCGGTCATAAAGTCGGTGGTGGTTACTCCGCGTAGCGCGATGGTATTATCGTAGGTGCGCCCATCCCCCATCACGCCTACGCTTTTAATACCGGTAAGAACAGCAAAATATTGGTTAATGGATCGTTCAAGTCCTGCAGCGGCGATTTCCTCACGAAAGATTGCATCAGCATCTTTCAAGATCTCCAGTTTTTCATTCGTGATATCCCCCATCACTCGTACCGCCAACCCAGGACCTGGGAAGGGCTGTCGCCACACCAAGAAGGATGGAATTCCCAACTCAAGTCCCACTCGGCGTACCTCGTCCTTAAACAAATCTCGAAGCGGCTCAATGATGTCAGTAAATCCGATATCTTCAGGCAAGCCTCCCACATTATGATGGCTCTTAATCACCGCCGCATCGCCGGTGCCGCTTTCCACCACGTCAGGATAGATAGTCCCTTGACAAAGAAAATCCACATGACCAATTTTTTTTGCCTCTTGTTCAAATACGCGGATAAACTCTTCTCCGATAATCTTACGCTTATCCTCCGGCTCAGTTATACCGGCAAGTTTTGTAAGGAACTGCTCTTTCGCATCCACCCGCACTAGGTTCATATCGAATTGCTCCCGGAAAATCTGCTCCACCTCGTCACCCTCGTTTTTCCGCAGCAAGCCATGATCCACAAAAATACAGGTTAGCTGCTTGCCCACCGCCTTATGCACCAGCACCGCGGCTACTGAGGAATCTACGCCTCCGGATAATCCGCACAAAACTTTACGGCTACCGATCATATTTCGTAATCGTTCAATGGTATTGGCGACAAAAGAAGACATTATCCAATCCCCTTTGCATCCACAAACTTGATAGAGGAAATTTTTCAGCATCTTATTTCCTTCTACAGTATGCTCCACCTCAGGATGGAATTGGAATGCATAGAGGTTGCGCTGGGCATTCTCCATTGCAGCTACAGGGCAGTCCTCGCTGTAGCCGGTGATGGAAAAGCCTTCTGGTACTGCAGAGATATAGTCGGTGTGGCTCATCCAGCAAACGCTGGATGGAGAAAGTCCTGCAAACAGCCGGGTATTGGGAGCAAAGCTCACCGGCGTTTTCCCATATTCCCGCACCTGAGAGCTTTTCACCGTTCCTCCCAAAGTGTAGGCCATCAATTGGGCGCCGTAGCAGATCCCCAGTACTGGAATGTCCAGATCAAATATCCGGGGATCACACTTGGGAGCGTTGTCCTCATACACGCTATTTGGTCCCCCGGAAAAGATAATTCCTTGATACCCGGCCTTTTGAATCTCCTCGGCGGCAGTTTTATAGGATTTAATCTCGCAAAATACGTTGCAGTCACGTACACGGCGTGCAATCAGCTGGCTATACTGTCCGCCAAAATCCAAAATCACGACCTTTTCATTCGTAAAACTCATGAATCCTCTTCCCCTTTTTGCTGTGATTGATTTTCATGCTGAAACCGGCAATTGTTGCATAGGCGTTGAACAGAAGGGAGCCCGCGGAGCATGGCGCCGTCGGGCTCTTTGCAAACAGAATATTAACGGTAAATGATATCGTCTCGGGAGGGACCATTGGAAATGATTCCAATGGGAATGCCGATCTCCTTTTCCGCAAACTCAATGTATCTGCGGCAATTTTCCGGCAGGTCCTCGTAACGTTTAATCCCCCGGATGTCACACTTCCAGCCGGGTAACACCTCAAGGATAGGTTTGGCCCGTTTCAGCTTCGTGGTGGAGGGGAACGCGTCCACACGTTTTCCATCCAGTTCATAACCTACGCATACGGGAATTTCGCTCAGATATCCCAGCACGTCCAACACCGTAAAGGCAATGGTAGTGGTTCCCTGTACCCGGCATCCGTACCGTGTGGCCACCAAATCCAGCCACCCCATACGTCTGGGCCGTCCGGTAGTGGCTCCGTATTCTCCGCCATCTCCCCCCCGGCGACGCAGCTCATCTGCCTCCTCGCCGAAGATCTCGCTGACGAATTCTCCTGCGCCAACGGCGCTGGAATAAGCCTTAACCACCGTGATAATCTCTTTAATCTCATAAGGAGGAATCCCTGCTCCCACCGCGCCGTAACCGGCAATGGTGTTAGAAGAGGTTACCATGGGATAGATTCCAAAGTCCGTGTCCTTGAGCGCTCCCAGCTGGCCTTCCAGCAGGATGTTTTTCCCCTGCTTCACCGCATGGTATAGATAGTCAAAGGTATCCGCCACATAAGGCGCAATCTGTTCCTTGTATTCCATCAGCTTGTCAAAGATCTCTTTTTCAGACATGGTATCCTTACAATAAAGGCCCTTCAGGGTGGCATTTTTTAACTCCAGTACATGGCTTACCTTGTCTCGCAGGCTTTCCTCATCATCGAACAACTCGTTAATTTGAAACCCGATTTTGGAAACCTTATCGGCATAAAAAGGCGCGATTCCCGATTTTGTGGAACCGAATTGCCGGGACGAAAGCCTCTCCTCCTCATACACATCAAACTGGACATGATAAGGCATAACGATCTGCGCCCGGTCGGAAATCAACACATGGGGCTTTGGTACCCCTCGCTCCTGCAAAGATTTCATCTCTTTGACGAAGTTCTCCACACTAAAAGCCACACCGTTGCCAATGATATTGGTGACGTGATCGTAAAACACACCGGAAGGCAGTTGGTGCAGCGCAAACTTTCCATAGTTATTCACGATGGTGTGTCCTGCGTTGCTTCCTCCCTGAAAACGAATTACGATGTCGGACTGGGCAGCCATTACGTCGGTGATTTTTCCCTTACCTTCGTCGCCCCAGTTTGCTCCTACAATTGCTTTGACCATTGCTCATCACTCCATTTGATGGGTTCTCTTATAAAAGAGGCCCTCTGAAAATAGGGGTTTCTTCTATGATAAATCGTATATGCCTTATACGTTGATTTCGGCGGCCTCCACTTCCATGGAATTGTATTTCTCCAGCGCCTGGGCCACGGTTTCTGAAAGGAATTCCTCGGTCTGCTGAGGTGCGCGGCCAGTATACTTTTGGGGGTCGATGATTTGGTGCAACTCTTCCAATGTCACACCAAACATGGGATCGGCCGCGATACGCTCCAGCAAATCGTTCTCTCCGCCTTCCTCTTTAACCACCTTGGAAGCAGCCATTGAGTGAACTCTCACTCGTTCGTGCAGCTCTTGACGGTCGGCGCCACGCTTGACGGCATCCATCATGATGTTCTCGGTAGCCATGAAGGGAAGCTCCTTCATTAGCCGTTGGTGAATTACCTTGGGATATACCACCAGTCCGTCCGCCACGTTGAGGTAAAGATTCAAAATCGCGTCCACTGCCAGGAACGCCTCAGGAACACTCAGGCGCTTGTTGGCGGAGTCGTCCAGCGTGCGCTCAAACCACTGGGTGGCCGAGGTGATCGCCGGATTCAGGGAATCTACCATCACATAGCGAGCCAAAGAAGCGATGCGCTCCGAGCGCATCGGATTGCGTTTATAGGCCATGGCAGAAGAGCCAATTTGATTTTTTTCAAAGGGTTCCTCCACCTCTTTGAGATGCTGAAGCAAACGAATGTCGTTGGAGAACTTGGATGCGCTTTGGGCAATGCCGCTGAGCACCGACAGCACTTGGCTGTCAAGCTTTCTGGAATAGGTCTGTCCGGACACCGGGAAGCAACAAGCATACCCCATCTTTTGAGCAATCTTTTGATCCAACGCCTTTACCTTTTCATGGTCGCCGTCAAACAGTTCCAAAAAGCTTGCCTGGGTGCCCGTGGTTCCTTTGGAGCCCAACAGCTTTGCCTTGGAGAGCAGATATTCCACATCCTCCAAATCCATCAGTAGTTCTTGAATCCATAAGGTTGCGCGCTTTCCCACTGTAGTGGGCTGGGCCGGCTGAAAGTGGGTAAAAGCCAAAGTGGGCAAACTTTTGTATTCCTGGGCAAACGCAGAAAGCACCCGGATAACCCCCACCAGCTTGTTTTGCACCAACTTGAGCGCCTCGGTCATTACAATGATGTCGGTGTTGTCTCCCACATAACAGGAGGTGGCTCCCAGATGGATAATGGCGCGCGCTTTGGGGCATTGCTCCCCAAAAGCGTATACATGGGACATTACATCATGGCGCACTTCTTTTTCCCGTTGTTCAGCAACCTCATAATTAATTTCGTCCTGATGCGCCTTCATTTCGTCAATTTGCTCCTGGGTAACGGGCAAACCCAGCTCGTTTTCCGCTTCTGCCAGAGCAATCCAAAGTTTTCTCCAGGTTCTAAATTTCATATCCGGGGAGAATAGGTATTTCATCTTTTGATCCGCATAGCGGGAGGATAAGGGGGATTCGTAAGTATCTTTCACGCGATTGCCTCCTTTTATTTATCACAGCCGCAAGACTGATCCTGCGGCTTTCCGTTTAACGCTTTATTTTTCCACCGGGATGCAGGACCGTCCGGTCTTGTCTTCCAGCAGATAGTTTGGCACTGGGGCCGGATAATTGCCGGTAAAGCAGGCGTCGCAGAAGCGGCAGTCCTTCTTTTTCAGCATCTCCGGCAGGCTGTCAACAGAGAGAAAGCCGATGGAATCGGCGCCGCTTAGCTTACCGATCTCCTCGACCGTATGCTTACAAGCGATCAGCTCGTCCTTCGAGGGAATATCGGTGCCATAATAGCAGGGGAACCGAAACGGCGGGGAGCTAATGCGAAGATGCACCTCTTTTGCCCCTGCTTCCTTAAGCATCCGCACAATACGGTCACAGGTGGTACCTCGTACGATGGAATCGTCCAACAGCACGATGCGCTTGCCCTGTACCGCAGAGATCAAGGGGTTAAGCTTTAAACGCACACTTTTGCGTCGCTCTTGCTGGGTAGGCTTGATAAAGGTCCGGCCAATGTAATTGTTTTTCACAATCCCTTTTTCATAGGGAATGCCCGACTCCTCGCTGTAGCCGATGGCGGCGTCCACACCCGATTCCGGCACTCCCACCACTAGGTCGGCCTTCACCGGGTGCTGGCGGGCTAACAGACGTCCCGCCTCCTTGCGGGCCTCGTACACGCTGATCCCATCAATCACACTGTCGGTCCTTGCAAAATAAATATACTCAAAGATGCACGGGGACGGAGTGGGTTTACAAAATCCCTTGATGCTGCGCACCCCGGATTCATCCACCACCACAATTTCGCCGGGCTCCACGTCTCTTACAAACTCAGCGCCGCAGGCATCCAATGCGCACGTTTCCGAGGCGAAGACCACATCTTTCCCTAGTTTTCCCATGCATAAGGGGCGGAAGCCATTGGGATCCCGGGCTGCAATAAGCTTGCGGGGACTCATAACCAAAAGCGAATAGGAACCGCTGATCTGCTTCATGGTTCGCATCACTGCGTCCTCCACCGAGTGGGTATTCACACGCTCTCTGGCGATCAAAAAGGCGATCACCTCAGAATCAATGGTGGTTTGAAACAAGGCGCCCCTGCGCTCTAATTCACGCTTGATCTCATGAGCATTGGTCAGATTTCCGTTATGGGCGATGGCGATGGTACCTTTGATATAACGCATGACAAGCGGCTGTGCGTTGTTGCGCACACTGCCGCCTGCCGTTGAATACCGGACATGTCCGACACAAATCTGACCGTCCAGCTTATTGATAATTTTTGGATTGAATACCTCGCTGACCAACCCCATATCCTTGTGATAGGAGATCACACCGCAGTCGTTCACCGCAATGCCGCAGCTTTCCTGCCCTCTGTGCTGCAAAGCCAGCAGACCATTATAAGCTGCGTAAGCAGGCTGCACTTCCCCCTCGCCATACATTCCGAAAACGCCGCATTCCTCATGGGGTTTTCCATCATAGGATTCCAAAAACAAAGAGTTATTCAATCGCTCCACCATCCAAAAATTAAAAGAATACTTCCAGAAGAACAAATCCGCTCAAACGATACAAAAGATCGTCTTACAGACCGATTCTCTTCATCACTTCGGCATAGGCTTCTTCCACGCCGCCCATGTCTCTGCGGAAACGGTCCTTATCCAGCTTCTCGTGGGTATGAATGTCCCAGAAGCGGCAGGTATCGGGAGAAATTTCATCAGCCAGAATAATCTCACCGTTGTATTTGCCGAACTCCAATTTGAAGTCGATCAGCTCAATGTTGACGCTCTTAAAGAACTCACAAAGAACCTCATTGACCTTCATCGCCATCGCGCTGATGGTGTCGATTTCCTCTTTGGTGGCAAAACCCGCAGCCAGGATATGATATTCGTTGACCATAGGATCTCCCAGATCATCGTCCTTATAGCTAAACTCCAGCACCGGAATTTTCATAGGAGTGCCTTCCTCCAAGCCCAAACGTTTGGAAAGGCTGCCGGCGGCCTTATTGCGCACAATGACCTCCAAGGGAACAATGCTTACCTTTTTCACTGCGGTTTCCCGGTCGCTGAGCTCCTCGACGAAATGGGTTTTCACACCCTTTTCCTCCAGAAGCTTGAATAAATAATTGGACATTCTGTTATTGACAACGCCTTTGCCCACAATTGTACCCTTCTTCTGACCGTTGAAGGCGGTAGCGTCGTCCTTATAGGAAACAATGCATAATCCTTCATCGTCAGTTGCATAAACTTTTTTGGCCTTTCCCTCGTAAAGCATCTCTTTCTTTTGCATGATAAAATGCCTCCCACTACTTTAAAAATTTATCGTTACCCATTTACTCTGAAATTATTATAAACCTATCCCGATAGCTTGGCAATACGCTTGAGCCCGGTTGCCGATTTTCCGTATGTAGCGATAAAAACCATGTCGAATCATCGGTTTCTTTTTGGATATCTTGCCGAGAAATTTTCGTTCACTCTTTTCTAATTCTTACCAATGCCAACCAATCTATGAAGGCTCGTCCTAAAAATCCTGCACAAACAACGCAAACGAGGCGTTTTTCAGCATCTCCATTTCTTCTAGAAAAAATCTCTATATTATGCAAGATCTCATTTGATTTCCGCCGTGATTTTTGATAGTTCATGGAATATATTGGCATATTATGGGAGTATCATTCCATTTCCGGAATTTACCATGCATTTTATTTTACCTAATCCTGCAAGATTGTTGGGAAAAATCTTGCAAAACGACGCTGCCTATGCTAAAATAAAAGGCACGCAGACAAAGGCGTCTGCTCCCATAGGATGAGTGCCTTTGTATGCTTTCCATTTTTTACATTTAAGGAGGATTACTAGGCATGTCTTATGTGAGTGAACAGCTTGAGCAAGTAATCAAATTGAATCCGGGAGAGCCGGAATTCCAGCAAACTGTGACGGAGGTTCTCACCTCTTTGGAGCCGGTTTTCAATCAAAATCCGCAATATGAAAAGGCCGGTATTATTGAGCGCATCACCGAGCCGGAACGTCAGATCAAATTCCGTGTTCCGTGGGTGGACGATAACGGCAAGGTACAGGTCAACCGCGGCTATCGCGTTCAGTTCAACGGTTCCATCGGCCCGTTCAAGGGCGGTCTGCGTTTCCATCCTTCCGTAAACATCAGCATCATCAAATTCCTGGGCTTTGAGCAAATCTTCAAAAACTCTCTCACCGGACTGCCCATCGGCGGCGGCAAAGGCGGCTCTGATTTTGATCCCAGAGGCAAGTCCGACGGGGAGATTATGCGTTTCTGCCAGAGCTTTATGACCGAGCTTTATCGTCATATCGGCCCCGATGTAGACGTTCCTGCGGGCGACATCGGCGTAGGAGCCAGAGAAATCGGCTATCTCTACGGGCAGTACAAAAAGATCACCGGCACCTTTGACAACGGCGTGCTCACTGGTAAGGGTCTTGCCTACGGCGGCAGCCTGATCCGTCCAGAGGCCACTGGCTACGGCGCAGTGTATTTCTGCAAAGAGGTGCTCAACCACTTTGGCGAGGATATCAAGGGTAAGACCTTTGCTGTCTCCGGATTTGGCAACGTGTCCTGGGGCGCCGTGGAAAAAATCACCCAGTTGGGCGGCAAGGTGGTCACCATCTCCGGTCCTGACGGCTATGTATACGATGAGGACGGTGTTTCCGGCGAGAAGATCGACTACATGCTGGAGATGAGAGCTTCCGGCAGAGACAAAGTGCAGGATTATGCTGACAAATATAACGTTCCCTTCTTCCCCGGCGAGAAGCCCTGGAACCGCAAGGTGGACGTCATTATGCCCTGCGCTACACAGAACGAAATCGGCATGGAAGAAGCCAAGCAGATCGTTGCCAACGGTGTGAAATACTATATTGAGGTTTCCAACATGCCCACCACCAATGAGGCGCTGGAATACTTGAAAGCAAACAATCTGGTCATCGCCCCCAGCAAGGCGGTCAACGCCGGCGGCGTTGCGGTATCCGCACTGGAGATGTCCCAGAACAGCATGCGGTATTCCTGGTCCAAAGAAGAAGTGGACGAAAAATTACGCAACATCATGATTAATATCCACAACAATGCCAGAGATGCGGCCGCTGAGTGCGGACTGGGTTACGACCTGGTCGCCGGAGCCAACATCGCGGGCTTCAAAAAGGTTGCGGACGCCATGCTGGCTCAAGGCATCTAATCGCCTATTTAACCACAGAGACAAATTCCCGCTCAAAAAATATTTTGAGCGGGAATTTTTTGTGTTAAAAAGGGTTGCTGGGAAATCCCTTTATTTGGCAATATCATTTCGCACACTTACGTTTGGCGGCTTCTTTCCTCCGGGAATAGAAACTCACCAAAAAAACGAACCTCAGTCCTCTACAGAGAATTGAGGTTCGTTTTTTTATGACTCCCACCTGGTAAAATCGACTGTCAGCTTTAAATCCGGAACAGTAAGCTTTTCAATAAAACCGTCGCTGTTATCCGCCACAACTTCAAATCTTCCCGACTCGCTGCTACCGGAATAGGTGGTTTTTTCACCCTCCTGAGACTGTATAACCAAGGCGTCAATGTTCTCACAAGCGGAAAACACATTGATGATCGCAGAAGCAAAAGAGGTACTGGGCAAAAACGGCTGCTCCGCCTTGCAGGCAAGGCCGTTATAAGAGATCCCGTATCCGTCGCCTCTCCATTCAAAGCTCATTCCATTGAGTAAAGAGGGTTGGCTCACCGTAATCACCGCGATTCCTTCGGAATTTCGAGTCACCGAACAGGTAAGGGCGCTCTCCCCCTGGGTTATCTGGGCGTTAGCGGCGACGCTCACCATCAGTTGATCTGGAGCTTTGGGCGGCTTCTCCGAACAGGAGACAATAAAAAGAACCGGTATCACCAACAAACACGCCGCGCACAACAGCTTGCGCATTCTCATCACACCCCGGCAAACGCACAGCGCCGGAAGCAAGATTCCAGCGCGTCAGCGTCCAAATTCTAAAAACAGCTTGGGCAGCCGCTCGATCAAATCAGTGGGCAGCATCCCTGTCAAAGAGCATTCCTCTGCGCATCGATCCCCCGCCAATCCGTGTAGATATACGCCGCACAGAGCGGCATCCTCCGGTGCAATTCCCTGCGCCGCAAAGGAAGCGATCATCCCCGCAAGGACGTCTCCACTGCCTCCCCTCGCCATACCGGGATTGCCAGTTCGGTTGACAAATACCCGTTCATCCGGCAGGGCGATCAAGGTATCGGCCCCCTTCAGCACCAGAATCACCCGATACTCCTGGGCAAACTTTCTGGAGTACTCCAACCGGTTCGCCTGAACCTGGGCGGCTGTGCATCCTATCAGCCGCGCCATCTCTCCAGGATGGGGGGTTACAATCACAGGAGCCTTGGCTGCTTTTACTCTATCTATATTCGCGCAAAGCGCATTTATTCCATCTGCATCAATGATTAATGGGATCTCCGCCTGATCCAAAAGGCCGCTGACCAGCTGTTGGGTATCGCTATTGCAGCCCATTCCGCATCCAATGAGACAAGCTGTCGCAAACCCGAGCTCCCCCTGTAATCTGGCCTGACATTGTTTGGATAGGGTTCCCTTATTATTTTCATTAAGCGGCAGATAGACCGGCTCGGGCAGTACGCCTGCCACCACCGGATAAATGCTTTTGGGGACTGCCAGTCTAAGCAGTCCTACACCGCACCGCAAGGCGGCGCCGGCGCTCAGCATGGCCGCTCCCGCCATACCCAAACTGCCGCACACGCTGAGCAGGGCGCCGTAGGTTCCCTTATGAGAGTTTTTCGCCCGAACGGGCAACGCCCGCCGGACTGTTTCTTCCCCAATCACTCCCATCACAGAGGGGCTGCTGTCCAGCAGAGCGGGAGAAATCCCCACCTGAACCACCACCGTTTTTCCACAATAATCGGAGGCAGGCAAAAGCACATGGGCAGGCTTCAAGGTGGTAAAGGTTATTGTAACATCCGCACGGATACAGCTCCCCTCTATCTTACCAGTATCCCCCTGCGCACCGCTGGGTAAATCCACTGCGAATATCTGTGCAGAGCAACGGTTGACTCCCTCAATCAGCGACGCATATTGGGATTGAATGCTTCCCCGAAATCCTATCCCATATACCGCATCCACCACCACATCCGCCTGCTGCACCAAATCGGAACATTCCGGCTGCTGATAAGTAAGCACCTCTACCTCGCCCATTTTTGTAAACATATGGGCGGCATCCTGAGTGCAGGGTTCCCCCTCCAGCAGAATCACCGAAACGAGAACCCCATGCTCCCGCAGCCTGCGGGCAATTACAAAGCCGTCTCCTCCGTTGTTTCCTTTTCCGCAGAGGATCACCGCACGCTGTAAACGGCAGGCCATTTCCTTGATGACCTGCGCGGCGGCTGTACCTGCCTGATCCATCAGACCAAGGTAGGTTTCTCCCTGGTTCACAGCTGCTTGCTCCAATGCCCTCATCTGCCCGCAGCTTAGCACTTTCATTCCACCGTCCTCCTTTCCGAATCATCGGGTTTCTTATCCCTTGTCTCCGATCATCCATACAAACATGTCACGCGTTTCCTCAGGCGTTCTTCTCTCTATAGGCCACAACCATCACACAAGCAAGCTCTTTCGTATGAGTCGCACTCACATCGAAGCGATATCCCTTCTCCCGCGCCACGCGCAGGGCGCCATTATGAAGAACAAAATAGGGCTTGCCTTCCGGGTTCCGCAACAGCTCCACATCCCGCAGTGAGAATCCGCGAATCCCGGTGCTCACCGCCTTGGAAAAGGCTTCCTTGGCGCAAAAGCTGACCGCTACGCTTTGGACCGGAAATCCCCGCGCTTTCAGCTGTTCATATTCCTGAACCCCTAAAATGCGGGAGCAAAAGCGCGGATGGTCCATGCAGCGCCTGATCCGGTCGATCTCGATCAGATCAATGCCGGTTGAAAGCGTCTCTGCCGAAGGCATCCATAGCCACCTGCCTTTTTAAAAATGGTTTGATCGCCTCCAGAGTACGCTCATCCGGAGAAAACACCAGTAAAACGTTCCCATGAACCCGATGATGGAAGGTCGCAAACCAAGCGTCGTCATCGTGCGCATCCCGGGCCGCTATCATTCTTTGGTCATAGCTTTTGGCCGCGTGGTCGGATTCCCGATATTTCCCCATGACCTCCACCTCTTTCGCATCGATGGAAACCACCCTTTTACGCCGACGGCGGGCGATAATTTTGTCCACAGTAATATCCCCATTGGTAATGGCATATTCAAATTCCATATTCAAATTGGTGATTAACCAGTATGCGCCAAAGATGGCTGCCGCCACCAGCACCAAGGTAAAGGCCATCAAATAGCCGGATAAAAAAAAGATTACGCAGCACAGCGCCAGCGCTGCGACCGCAATCCCCACCGCTGTCAGCTTCTCCTTTGATTCCATCTTCTTTTTGACGATTTGTTCCACAAATACATCCATACATCAATTCCTCCACATTCGGTATATTTCTTGTTATTATACCATAAAGAGTTGTAATAGACAAACAAAGGAAGCAGAAATCAGCAGTCTGAGCAATCAGCCTCAAAATCCGATGAAATCACCGTACGCCTGTATTTCTCTGATTTCATTCAAACTCTTGCAAATTTCTAGTTTTGGTGGTATGATAAAGAACATTCAAGAACGCGATGAAAAAGGAAGTACTTTTTCCGGTACCGATGACCAGAGACGGCCCGCCCCGGCTGAAAGCGCGCCGGCATCCGGTGGAAAAAGGAAGTTCCCTTTGGAGCGGTGCGGCTGAACCTCCAGCAACCAGTGATGAAAACTGTTTGATTTTATCACCGGCGGCGGCAGTAGGCCGCAACGGCTGGCGCCGTTATCGGCCGAAAGAGTGTTTGCTCTGTGCAAAAATTAGGGTGGTACCGCGGAGGCGCGCCTTCGTCCCTGGAATTTCTTGGGGATGACGGCGTTTTTTTATGCCCTTTCCCCTCCCGAACCACAACGTTGTGAGTTAGACTGCCGCTCTTAACTGAAACCTGACGACGCGCCGTCCGGTTTTCTTCTCAGGCGGCAAAACTATGATTGAGGTGAATTTGGATGAAAAAGCAGTTGGAAGGCATCCGTGACAAAGCAGTCCGCGCTTTGTCGGAAGCCAAGCTTCAGCAGGACATCGAAAGCCTGCGCGTCAAGTTCCTGGGTAAAAAAGGCGAGCTTACCTCCATTCTCAAGCAGATGGGCAAGCTTTCCGCCGAAGACCGCCCGGTGATCGGCCAGATGGCCAACGACGTTCGTTCTTTTATTGAAAGCAATATTGAAAAAAGAGTGTCCGAGCTCAAATCCGAGGAGACCCGTCGTCGCCTTCAGGAAGAAACCCTGGACGTCACCCTTCCGGGCGCCCGCCGTCCCATCGGCAGTAAACATCCGCTGTCCATTGTGCTGGATGAGGTCAAGGAGATTTTTGTGGGAATGGGCTTCGATATTGTGGACGGCCCTGAGGTGGAATACGATTATTACAACTTCGAGGCTCTCAATATTCCCAAGGATCATCCCGCTCGGGATACGCAGGATACCTTTTATATCAACGACAACATCTTGCTGCGCACTCAAACCTCCCCGGTCCAGATCCGTGTGATGGAAAAGCAGCAGCCCCCCATTCGGGTGATATCCCCCGGGCGGGTGTACCGTTCCGACGCTGTGGACGCCACCCACTCCCCCTTGTTCCACCAAATCGAGGGTCTGGTGGTGGATAAAGGCGTCACCTTTGCCGATCTCAAGGGCACCCTGGAGATCTTTGTCAAGCGCCTTTACGGAGAGGGTTCTGTCGTTCGCTTCCGCCCTCATCACTTCCCCTTTACCGAACCCTCGGCGGAAGTGGACGTCCAGTGCTTTAGTTGCCATGGCGAGGGCTGCCGTTTGTGCAAAGGCGAAGGCTGGATTGAGATCCTTGGCTGTGGAATGGTGCATCCCAAGGTGTTGCAGAACTGCAACATCGATCCTGAAGTCTACAGCGGCTTTGCCTTTGGCATGGGCCTGGAGCGTATGGTAATGCGCCGTTACAATATTGACGACCTGCGCCTGTTCTACGAGAACGACGTGCGTTTCTTACATCAATTTTAGGAGGTGCGCTGCAATGAATCTATCTATGAGATGGCTCAAAGAATTTGTACCGATTGACGATATGACCCCCAGAGCCTTCGCCGAGGCTATGACCATGAGCGGTTCCAAGGTGGAAAGCTGGGAGATTGAGAGCGAGGGCATCGACAACGTGGTGGTTGCTCAGGTGCTCTCCCTGGAGAAACACCCGAATTCCGATCACCTGTGGATCTGCCAGATGAATGTGGGCAGCGGGCAGCCGGTTCAAATCGTCACCGGCGCGCAAAATTTAAAGGAAGGCGATTATGTCCCCGCCGCTTTACACAACTCCACCCTTCCCGGCGGCACAAAAATCAAAAAAGGCAAGCTGCGGGGCGTAGAAAGCAACGGTATGTTGTGCTCCCTGGGCGAGCTGGGTCTGACTGTCCATGACTTTCCCAACGCCATTGAGGACGGCATCTTTGTGCTGGGGGACGACTGCGACCGCACCCCCGGAAAGAATATCTGCGAGGCCATTGGATTAAATGATACCAAGGTAGAATTTGAAATCACCTCCAACCGGCCCGACTGCTTCTCTGTAATCGGTCTGGCCCGTGAGGCGGCCGCCACATTTGGCAAGCCGCTTCAACTTCACACTCCCTGCGTCAAAGCCGGCAACGGAGATTGTTCCTCCATGCTGGACGTCAAGATTGAGACAGCGGAATTGTGCCGGATATACAGTGCCCGCATTGTAAAAAATGTTCGGGTAAAGCCTTCTCCCCGCTGGATGCGCGAACGCCTGCGCGCTATGGGCGTGCGCCCTATCAACAATATTGTAGACATTACCAACTATGTGATGCTAGAGTACGGCCAGCCTATGCATGCGTTTGACCTTCGCTTTATTGAGGAAGGCAAAATTCGTGTACGTCGGGCTCAAAGCGGTGAAACCATCACCACTCTGGACGGCGTGGAGCGCAAGCTGACTCCCGATCAACTGGTAATTGCAGATGCAAAAAAGCCGGTGGCCATCGCCGGCGTTATGGGCGGGGAATACAGCGGCATCATGGACGACACCACCACCATCGTGTTTGAATCGGCCAACTTCCTGGGCAGTTCCGTAAGAGTTACCGCCAGAGATCAGGGAATGCGCACCGACGCCTCCGCCCGCTATGAAAAGGGACTGGATCCCAATAACTGTCTTCCCGCTTTGCAGCGCGCCTGCGAGTTAGTAGAGCTGATGGATGCCGGCGACGTCATGGACGGCATCCTCATCGACGATTGTTACTCGAAAAAACAGCGCCGCATTCCTATGGATGCCGCATGGATCAACCGTTTCCTGGACATTGATCTCACCCAAGAGCAGATGGCGGACATTCTCCAAAAAATTGGCTGTGTCATGGATCAAGGGGATATTGTGATCCCCTCTTACCGTCCCGATCTGGAACACAAGGCGGATATTGCGGAAGAAATCGCTCGCTTCTATGGATATAACAAGGTGGCCTCCACCTCCATCCGGGGCGGAGCGCAGGGCAAATATTCGGAACGTCAAATATTTGATCGCGCCATCAGTGAAACCATGCTGGCCCTGGGCCTGGATGAAATCATGACCTATTCCTTTATCAGCCCCAAATATTACGATAAAATAAACCTATCGGAAAATCATCCTCTGCGTAAATCAGTAACCATCTCCAATCCTTTGGGTGAGGATACCTCCATCATGAGGACGATTGCGCTGCCCTCTATGTTAGAAACCCTCTCCCGCAACTATAACAACCGCAACGCCGAGGCGCATCTTTTCGAACTAGCTAAAGAATATATTCCCACGCAAGACGACAAGCTTCCCATTGAGAAAAATAAGCTGATCGCCGGACTTTACGGGGAAAAGATTGATTTCTTTGCACTCAAGGGTATGGTTGAAACTTTATTGGACAAATTATCCGTATATGAATATGACATTGAAGCAGTCAGCGACAATGAAAGCTACCATCCTGGACGCTGCGCCCGTCTGACAATCGACGGCGAGGAGCTTGGTATTCTGGGTGAAATTCATCCGTTGGTGACAGAACAATATGGAATTTCCAGCAGGATTTACTCCTTTACCTTGGACGCCGACGTAATGTTCGCTCACGCTCAAAGAGAAAAGCAATATAAGCCGCTTCCCAAATTCCCTGCGGTTACCCGTGACCTCGCTTTGATCTGTGACGACAGTATTCCGGTTCTCACTCTGGAAAAGGCTATGAAGAAAGCCGCCGGTTCCCTGTTGGAGAGCATCAAGCTGTTCGATGTGTATAAAGGAAAGCAGATCCAATCGGGTAAAAAGAGCGTCGCTTTCAGCATTACTCTGCGCTCTGCCGACAGCACGCTGACCGACGAGCAGGCAGTTACCACTGTCAATCGGATCATGAAAGCGCTGGAAGCGCTCGGCGCTGTGCTTCGTTCCTAAATTAACACTTGAATTTCCTGTTTATTTATTGTATTATTGCTATATCGGAGGTGATTCCATGCATGATAAGACTATGACTTTTTCCCTGGGAAACGATCGGGAAGGAGACATTAAACGAATTCTTACCATTGTATACGACGCATTGCGTGAAAAGGGATATAACCCTATCAATCAAATGGTAGGATATATTTTATCAGAGGATCCGACTTATATCACAACGCATAACAACGCCAGAAGCCTTATCCGCAGGATTGACCGCGATGAGCTTTTAGAAGTACTCGTCCGATCTTATTTGGATGAATGAGTGAAACGGTTCTGCTTTTCATGGCAGAACCGTTTTTCTTCTCTTGGGCAAAAGAAGGAGGATAATCGTTCTATCAGTAAAAAATGGTAAATTTATAGCTTTCTCTGTCCGATAGGACCATGATTGAAGCGATAAATTGGAATGATGGAGGAACAGTATGGATATGCCAACACTTCGGACAGAACGGCTTATATTGCGGAAATTCACAGAAAATGATTTGGAAGCTTTATTTAGAATTTATAGCGATGTAGTAGCAAATGAATTTTTGCCGTGGTTTCCATTGAAAACAATGGAAGATGCGCGAACTTTTTACAATGGTTGGTTTGACCAGGAGCATTTGTCTCGTTATGCAATTTGTTTAAAAAAAGATGATGTTCCAATTGGCTATGTCAATGTCTCTACAAACGAGTGTTATGATTTCGGTTACGGGCTTCGCAAAGAGTTTTGGCATCAGGGAATCGCAACAGAAGCGGGTAGGGCGGTCATTGAACAACTGAGGAAAAATGGTATTCCGTATATTACGGCAACTCATGATGTCAACAATCCCCGAAGCGGCGGAGTAATGAGGAAGTTGGGAATGAGCTATCAATATTCATATCAAGAACAATGGCAGCCTAAAAATATTTCCGTTATATTCAGGATGTACCAATTAAACCTTGACGAAAATACCAACAGGGTCTACAAAGGATATTGGAATCAGTCTTCCGTTCATTTTGTAGAAGACGGCATATAACTTTTCGATTTATCATACAGATATCCTTTATAAATCGCTTTCTATCTATATATTTTGACGAAAAAGCCGGACAAAAAACGTTTGGCAACACCAATCTTGTGAGGGGAGGCTACATTTTTCCCCTTTACGGGCAAATAAAACTATGATATACTTATTAAATCATATAGAATGATAGGAGGAACAAATGCGATGAGTGCGAAAACTAATCAAGGAGTAAAATTTTTCACATATAAAAACCGTCCGTTGGTTCGATGCGGCGACGTGATCTATTATGGCAGCATGGAAGATCCCTATGTGATAAAAATGGAAATTAAAAGTAAAAAGCAACAGTTAGATTTGGAAGTGGCGGATAAGGTCACGGTGCAGCTGATGTCCACGGACCCGAACATTCGCACCCGAAAGAAAATTATTAAGACCAGCGAAAAAAGCGGCCTGTATCTGGCGCTGGATATCGCGGACGCTTGGCTGGAACGCGCTTTGGCCGGTTAATCTCTAAAGAAAAAACTCCGCATTGAATGCGGAGTTTTTTTACACCCTTTTTCAGTAACTCAAAAGATATCTTTTTGTCTATTTTTGTTGATCCGTATCGTCAAACAGTTTTTCCTGTTCAAACAACGACTTCTTTATCAGTCTGCCGTTTTCATAGATATATTCCGACTCCCGTCGCTCTGGTTCGGCTTCCAGGTTCGTCTCTGTCTCCCCCGATTCGTCCCCTTGTTGGACGTTTGTATAATAAGGCTGAATTAGGTAACGTTCCACCACCGGATATACCGCGAAATTAATCAGGAAAGAGAGAAAAGAGAAAAGTAATATCACACACAGCAAAATAGCCACCAGCATGGCAATGATGTGCAAGCTGTTCAATAAAAACAGGAAGGCAAAAAACAAGATCAGCACCAAGGTAACCAGAATATTCTGTTTGAAACCCGCAAAGGCAAGAATCAAAGCGTTTCTGTAAATTGCTCTCAGATTGAGTTCAAACGTAATAATCATCAGCGTGATGTAATACTGCATGAAGAGGAACACCGCCGACGCAATCAGGCATAGCCCAAAGAGTATATAAAACACGGGTTGAGACGCGGCCTGAAACGCATAAAATTTTATGGCGATATTCATAGCCACTACAAAAAGATATGTGATAGCGCCATGAATAAGCAACTGCTTCCAATTGGACTTGGCGGTATCCAAAAAATCACTGAGGATAAAGGCATGCTCCTCCCTGGCGTAGTTTCTGGTGATATAAGTCAATCCCCCCAAAAACGGAGCCAGTAAAACGAAAGGCAGGCAGGCGATATACAAGTTCACCCCTGTCATTCCAATAAAAAAAATCATTATCCCCACAAGAATTACAGGAATCAAAAACAACAGATTGCATCTAATCAAAGGAAAAAACTTACGCCCCAAAATCTCAAAAAAGAGTACAATCCTCTTTTTCGGCGGCGCATTCTTGCTGACACCGGGCCCCGGCTTGCTGTAATTGAACAATGGCAAAACGATCCAACTCCTATCTCGGTCAATCACCCGTCCATTTTTGCCTATGGGCGGTGGTGATAAGATACTTTAGCAAAATGGTCGAGAACCTACGCTCAACGCTTGGGGAATGATACCCACGCGCTCAAACATCTACTGATCCTCTACAAAGCGATTATACCAGCCAAAAGGGTAGTAAGCAACATGTCAAACAGAGCGGCTACCGCTCCAATGGTCAATATGATCCCATTCTTAATGAGATAATCCTTCCACGCAGGACTGGCCCCACGCCCCTTTCCAAAGGAAAAGCTGGCGCTGGTCAATTCCTTGGAAAAACGCATTCCCTCACGAGCGGACAAAATCACCGCAATCGAAGAAAGCACCATTCCCGGCAACATCACCGCCAGATGAAAGAGCACTCCCTTCCAGCTATAGCTGGCATACAAAAACCCGGAGGAAACCCCCAAACCAAATCCGCGAAAAAAGGGCAAAACAGGTGTGAATATACTGCCCCACACCGACAGACCCATCAAAACACCCGCCAGCAAAAACAAAAATACCGAGGTGAGGGAGGCTGCAAAGATCGTCAACATCGTTTGTCCTTCCCTAAGCTCAAAATTGCTGGCAAATAAAAAATCCAGTTTGGACAATACCGACTCGTCGGCGCACTTGGCAGAAAGAACTCCGCAAACCATTCCAACCAGCAGGATCCCTGTGAGCAAAAGCAGAGTTCCTTTGTTGGCCAATTCCTTCTTTATGGATTTTAAAGGGAAATTCGGGGTAGCCGCGGAAAAATAAATCCTCTTCATACACATCCTCCATTATGGGCAAGCCTTGCAATCGATTTGCTTTCCCACTAAGAAAGTATGCGATGAATTTGTCATTTATGAATGCGTGTCCGTCTCTTTATCTTCCCAGTTCTTCCGCGCGGCGGGTGCAGCGATCCATAGCATCCATCAGGGCCGGATAAAACCCTTTTTCCTCCAACGCCTCCAGCGCCTTCAAGGTAGTTCCTCCCGGAGAGGATACCATTTTAATCAGCTCGTCCGGGGTATAGCCGGACTCCTTGAGCATTCCCGCGCTGCCCTCCAGCGTCTTACAGGTTAACTGCAACGCCGCCTGAGCATCAATGCCCTGGCTGGCTGCATAATCCAGTATCGCCTTGGCAAATAAATACACATATGCAGGACTGCTGCCGTTTACCGCAATGATCGCGTTCATCTTGTCCTCGGTGAGCACAGCCGTCTCTCCGGACGCTTCAAAAATCCGCTGCACGCAACGGAAATCCTCTTCGGTTACATTATCTGCCCGGCACAGAGCGGTGGCTCCCTTGCCGATCAACAGCGGAGTATTGGGCATAGCCCGCACCACCGGACACTTTATTCCCAATTCCCCTGTGATAAAGGAGATGGATATTCCTGCTGCAATGGAAACAAATATTTTTTCTTTGGTCACTGCCTGACGAATTTCCGACAACACTTCGCTGTAATTTTGGGGCTTGACCGCTAAAAAAATAACGTCGCTGACCGTCACTACTTCACTGGCATTGGACTGAACACGCATCCCCTTGGCGGCAAAACCCGCGCATTTCTGCCTGTCCACATCATAAAGGGCGATTTGATCTGCCAAAAATCCGCCTTTGTCAACCATTCCGTTGATGATGGCCTTCGCCATATTTCCAGCGCCGATAAATCCAATTTTTACTTTTTGCATGAGAACACCTACCTTGTAGTAATATACTATAATATATTTTCCATAGAAAATCAATGCTCAGAAGCGGAATCATGCTTTGTCCTGCAAAAATGTCAGACCGTTCTCCAGCGATTTATGGCGCCTATGAGCCCGTTCACCGGTAATCCGATTAGGTACGCCCAATGCAAAAAAGCCCGAGTAATCGGGCTTTTTCAGAATCACAAAGGCGTCTATACCGCATCATAAGGAAAAGGGACATGGATGGGGCACGATATTTTTACTCCGCAAGAGCCGCCTTTATCATTACTGCGCATTCCAGCCGCTTTTTTTCCAGATCGCAGGATATCTTATGGGATTTAAGCACATCCCCCTCATACTGCCAGCTATTGGCGTTGCAACCGCCGCTGCAATAAAATTTTGCCCAACAGTTTTTACACTCTGTTTTCGTGTACACATTGGCGCTTGCAAAGGATTTCTTCATATCCTCCCGGAAAGAGTCGTCCCTGAGATCTCCCATTTTCCATTGCTCTTCTCCTACAAATTGGTGACAGGGATAGATCTCGCCTTCCGGCGTCACCGCAACATATTCATTGCCGCAGCCGCAGCCGCGCAGCCGCTTGATTGCGCAGGGTCCTTGTTCCAAATCCAGCATAAAGTGGAAGAAATTAAAGGCGTTGCCCTCTTTTTTCCGATCAATAATGGTTTTTGCTAAGGTCTCATATTCCTCATATACCCGGGGCAAGTCCTCCTCTTTGATGGAGTACTCCAGCTTGGGATCCGATACCACCGGCTCCACGGATATCTGGTCAAACCCAAGCTCAGCCATATGAAGCACATCTTGGGTAAAATCCAGATTGTGTTTCGTAAAAGTGCCGCGAGTATAATAGTCTTTATCCCCTCGCTGCGCCACCAGCTTTTGATATTGGGGAACGATCCGATCGTAACAGCCGTCACCGTTGACTCGTACCCGCAAGCGGTCGTTAACCTCCTTGCGTCCGTCCAGAGACAGCACCACATTGGACATTTCTCGATTGATAAAGTCGATTTTATCGTCCGTCAGCAGCAATCCGTTCGTAGTAATGGTAAAGCGAAATCGTTTGTTGTGTTGCTTTTCCAGGCTTCTGGCGTATTCTACCACCTGCTTAACCACTTCAAAGTTCATTAGCGGTTCTCCGCCAAAGAAATCAACCTCCAGGTTGTGCCGACTGCCCGATCTCTCAATGAGAAAATCAATGGCTTTTTTTCCGATCTCAAAGGGCATCAACATACGTCCCCGGCCAAAGTCCCCCTTTGCGGCAAAACAATACTCACAGCGGAGATTACAGTCGTGGGCGATATTCAGGCACATCGCCTTTACCGGAGCCTCTGTCATCATATTGGCAAACGGCTCATAGGAATCGGCAGAAAACAGTTGACCAGCCTGATACAGCGCATAGAGCTCTTCATAGGCTTCTTTGAGCTCTTGTTCCCCATACCGATCTCCCAATTGGGGGGTTAATTCTCTGGGCATTTCCTCCGGGAGCTCCTCGGTAGAAAGCGCAGACAGGATGTCGTAGGAGCAATCGTCCACCACATGGACCGCACCGCTGTTTATGTCCATAACAATGGAATATCCATTCAGTCGATATTGATGTATCATAAGGTATCCTTCTCCATTTAAATTTAGACAAATAAAATCGTAGGGGCGGTCCGCAAACCGGTTCCTCTTCTCGGATCCGCTTTGGGAATGCCCCTACTTCGGTTTCTCCAGCTATTAAACCGGATTATTTTTCACATTTCTGATTGGCAACCGTGCAGGAAGTCTTGCAAGCGGACTGGCAGGAAGCCTGGCACTCGCCACAGCCGCCCTTGACAGCGCTTTCCTTCAGATTAGCCTTATTCAAGGTCTTAATGTGCTTCATTTCGTCATCCTCCGTTTCCCTTTTGTTGTTACATAAAATATTATACCATAAAATCTGACAAAATAAACCCTTATTTTCGCTTTGATCGTTTATTTACCCCTATGATTCCGCCGATGGCTCCCGCCAGCATCATCAGGACTCCCTTTACCAGTGCAAAGGTGGAGAAAGGCTCCCGAATCGCGATCACGCTGACCAGGCACACAATAACAAACAGCAGCATTCCGGAAAGGATGCCAAACAGCAGCCCCTGAACCCGGAGAATTCTCACCGTGATGTATCCGCCGATAAAAGCGCCCAATGCGCAGGAAACCAGAATCAATGGCTGAATCATGGTTTGCGGAATGACCTTTGCACTTACAAAGAAGATGGCAAAGACAAACAGACAAAGCATGCACATAATGCCGCCGACAGCCGTCCCCAGTACAATTGATTTGATGGATTTACTCATGTTGCCCTGGACACCGCCATTTTTATCATAACCCAATTGTATCCCCCCTTGAAACATCTGTTATAACATATTCAAAGGGTTTGGATATTATGATACTTATTCCGCGTTATCATGAACGGTATCGCAGCTGGCGATAGACCAACGCTTGATACGAATCTTGCTGCGGTCAATACCTGTCTCAATCACAATAGAGTCAGTCTCTTCTTTGATGCTGACTATTTTTCCCATGATACCGCCAATGGTGGTGACGTCATCGCCTACCTGCAACTCCTGGCGCATCTTCTCTTCCTTTTTTCTTCTCTTGTTTTGGGGACGGATCATTACAAAATACATAACGCCCACCAACACCACAATCATCGCAAGAGAAATCCACATGCTGCCTCCGCCTGTGGCATCAGTCCCTGCGGTTAGCAACACATTGTTTAATACAGACATACTGCTCATTACAGACATACACCTCCATAAATAATAGAATGATTATAACAATAATTGGACAAGCATGCAAGCTTTTTATATCCGCATCCCCAGGATTTCCCGGTATTTCCGGTAAAAAGAGGTAAATTCTCCCTCGTCAAGCGCCCGGCGGATCCGCTCCAACAGAGTGTTGTAGAAATAGATATTGTGCATCACGCTCAAACGCATAGCAAGCATCTCTCCACTTTTAAAGAGATGCCGCAGATAGGAGCGGGAGAAATTTCGACATACCGGGCAATCACACTGTTCGTCCACCGGCAGGTCGTCCAGCTCATATTTGGCATTCATCAGGTTGCGAATCCCCTGCCAGGTAAACAGATGACCGTGACGGGCGTTGCGGCTGGGCATCACGCAATCGAAAAGGTCCACGCCGCGGAATACCGCCTCCAGAATATTCACCGGAGTGCCCACTCCCATTAAATAACGAATTTTTTCAGAGGGCATCTCGGGTTCCACTGCCTCAATGATCCGGTACATCTCTTCCGCGCTTTCTCCAACCGCCAAGCCGCCAATGGCATATCCGTCAAGATTCAAATCTCGAATCTCACGCATATGGCGGATGCGCAAATCCTCATAAGTACTGCCCTGATTAATGCCAAAGAGCATTTGTTTTGGGTTGATGGTGTCTTCCAGCCCGTTAAGCCTGTCCATCTCATCCTTGCAGCGATGCAGCCAACGGGTAGTACGCTCACAGGACTGCTTCACGTAATCGTACTCCGCGGGATTTTCCACACACTCGTCAAAGGCCATAGCGATGGTGGAAGCCAGGTTGGATTGTATGCGCATACTCTCCTCAGGACCCATAAAAATCTTATGCCCATCGATATGGGAGGCAAAGGTAACGCCTTCCTCCTTAATATTACGCAGTTTGGACAGCGAAAAAACCTGAAAACCGCCGCTGTCTGTTAAAATTGGACCTTGCCAGCCGGTAAAGCGGTGCAAGCCCCCCATCTTTTTCACAACCTGGTCGCCGGGACGCAAATGCAAATGATAGGTATTGCACAGCATCACCTGGCATTTTAATTCCTTGAGATCAAATGCAGACACCGCCCCTTTGATCGCCCCACAAGTGGCCACATTCATAAAGCCGGGAGTTTGGACAGTCCCATGAGGGGTAATAAATTGCGCTCTGCGCGCATGACCTTCCTGTTTCAACAGCTGATACATCGACAATCTCCCCTAATCACCATTCTTTTCTCTATTTACTGGTAAGGCCCTCCCTTTCTCAACGAGATAATAACCCCTTACCACAACATCTATTTGATTTCTCTCGATTGCTTTTATGAAAAGCTTGAATTTTAATTATATCATGATTGTATAGGAATCTCAAGCTGTAGGATTGTCAAAGATGTGTTACAGATGTAGGAGTTAGAATGACGCGTAACAAGTAAAGAAAAAAGAATAGTTCTGTGATACGGTAGAGTCACAGAGAACAAACCAAAAAGCGGATGAGATCTATTCGCCTTGAACTCGCTGGAAGCCTTTCGTTTCCACTTTCCCTTAATCGCCCTTCCCCGAATGTACCGCCCCTGTGCACCCATATTCGCACCAATCATTTCCCATTCGTAGATTCTGGAGATAGATCGCCAATATCCACACCTGTCTCTTGGGGCAGCATTAGGTATATTAATGAAGATAGGGTCCGCATCCTCTGTCAGATGTATGATATTATTGTAGCGCATGCCGCCCTCATAACGCTGTGATCGTGATGTAGAATCTCTACTTCATTCTCACCATGTAAAGGAGAATCTTCACGCATTCCGTTCTATGATACCAAATCCATCATAGTATACGTCTATACAGAAAAAACGATTGCTTCCATGACATAGAAAGGCGCGGAACCTCATATATTTAATCAGAATACATTAGGGCGGTGAAACACATATGTTTGTTATTATTAAAAAAAGGCAGGTCGGCATTGCGCTGCTTTGCTGCATACTGCTGGCAGCCATTATCTTCTCACTGACTCGGATCAACCCTCAAACCGTTACGGCGTCAACCTCCAATACCAATTGGGGGCTTAGTTTTCCTGAAAAGGGGAAAAAACCGGTTGGCAACGCCACAGCCGAGGCTTTAAAAGAATACGACGCCTATTATGTTGGAAACTCCGATCAAAAAATGATCTATCTAACCTTTGACGCCGGATATGAAAACGGGTATACTCCCGCTATTCTAGACGCTCTTAAAAAGCATCATGTGAAGGCTACTTTTTTCGTTGTGGGCAACTACATTCAAACCAGTCCAGATCTAATCAAGCGCATGGTAAAAGAGGGGCACACCGTAGGAAACCATACCATGAGCCATCCGGATATGTCAAAAATAGCAGATATGGAATCGTTTCAAAAAGAGATCAACTCTCTGGAAAGCTTATATCAAGAGACAACCGGTCAACCGATGAAAAAATACTATCGTCCTCCCCAAGGAAAATACAGCCAGCAAAATTTAAAGATGGCCAAGGATATGGGATATCATACATTTTTCTGGAGCCTGGCCTATGTGGATTGGTATGTTGACAAACAGCCTACCAAAGAGCAGGCCTTTGATAAACTGCTTTCACGCATACATCCTGGCGCCGTAGTCCTGTTGCACAGCACCTCAAAAACCAACGCCGAAATTCTTGATGACCTCCTCAGCAAATGGGAAGCAGAAGGATATACCTTTGGAACCTTAGATCAGCTGTGCGGCGCTTCCTAAAAGGATATAGGCAACGCCATTGGAGCAGCCTAATGAAACGCCTTTTTAAATTCAGCATGTGACATCGGTCGATGATTTCTGTCGTTTGAATCTGTTAAGTGCCTCCCACCAAATGTATGGTGAATGTTTTTCGCTTTATTAACGTCTAAAACCGCCCTTAGGCATTGGTTGACTCTTTTATCACATAAAAAGGCGCCGGCTGAATTAGCCGGCGCCTTTTTATGCATGAAATGCAACTTATTTTACTTCGATCTCTGCGCCAGCCTCGGTCAGCTTGGTCTTCAGAGCTTCTGCATCGTCCTTGGAGATGCCTTCCTTAACGGGCTTCGGAGCCTCGTCAACCAGAGCCTTAGCTTCCTTCAGGCCCAGGCCGGTCACTTCGCGGACAACCTTAATAACAGCGATCTTGTTGGCGCCAGCACTCTTCAGGATCACGTCAAACTCGGTCTTCTCTTCTGCAGCAGCGGCAGCACCGGCAACAGGAGCAGCGGCAACAGCAACAGGAGCAGCGGCAGAAACACCAAACTCCTCTTCCAGGGCTTTAACGAGCTCGCTGAGCTCCAGAACGGTCAGGGACTTTACATCTTCAATCAGCTTTACAACTTTATCAGACATGTTTCGTTACCTCCAAAATTTTAAATTAGTTATGTTGGGCCTAAAGCCCTATGAATTATGCGCTTTGTTTTTCTGCGATTGCATTCAGTGCAACAACCAGGCCCTTCATAGTACCATTAAGCACAGTGACGAAACCGGTAATCGGAGCATTCAAGCCGCCGAGCACCTGGGCAACCAGAACTTCCTTGCTGGGCAGTTTGGAGAGATTCTCCACCTCTGCAACATCAATGGCTTTTCCTTCTACAAAGCCGGCCTTGGGCTTTATGCTCTTGTTCTTCTCAGCAAATTTGCAGAGAATACGTGCAGCAGCCACATGGTCATCCTTGCTGACAGCCAGAGCTGTGGTCCCTTCCAAAACGGAATCCAAGCCTTCGATGCCCGCTTCTTTCGCGGCACGGGACAGCAAAGTGTTTTTCACAACAAAGTAATCCACACCGGCCTCGCGCAGCTCTCTGCGCAGCTTCGTATCATCTGCGACATTGATGCCTTTGTAATCCACGATCACACCGGCACAGGCGCTTTTCAGCTTTTCAGTCAGCTCAGCAACGATCTGCTTTTTCTGCTCTAAAATCTTCTCGCTTGGCAAAATTGATTCACCTCCACAAAATGGGATACCGTGCACATAAAAAGCCCCTTCCACACTACCGCGGAAGGGGCGCAAATATCCGAAAATACGGAATTTCTACGTCTCCAATCCTCGGCAGGCTGGAATACACCAATTACGCTTACGCACCTGCTGTCTTAAGAAAAGATCAGCTTATACTATTTTAGCACAAGTATTACTGCTTGTCAATAGTCTTATTAACCGCCCAGCTTGGCGGGATTGATGCGAATACCAGGGCCCATGGTGGTAGCAACCACACAAGAGCGGATGTACTGGCCTTTTGCAGAAGCAGGCTTCGCCTTCACAACAGCGCCCAACAGGGTATCAAAGTTATCCTGCAACTTCTCTGCGCCAAAGGAAGCCTTTCCAATGGGGCAATGAATGATGTTGGTTTTGTCCAGACGATATTCGATCTTACCGGCCTTCGCCTCTTTAATTGCCTTAGCAATATCCGGGGTAACAGTACCGGCCTTCGGGTTAGGCATCAGTCCACGGGGACCAAGCACCTTACCAAGACGTCCCACCAGACCCATCATATCAGGGGTAGTGATCACAACGTCAAAATCCATCCAGCCTTCATTCTGAATCTTCTGGGTCATCTCTTCTGCACCCACAAACTCTGCGCCGGCTTCTTTTGCCTTTTCAATGTTGTCGCCCTTGCAGATGGCCAGAACACGCACGTTCTTACCAGTTCCATGGGGCAATACAATGGCGCCGCGAACCTGCTGATCTGCATGACGGCTATCCACACCCAGCTTCACGTGAACCTCTACGGTTTCGTCAAACTTAGCGGTTGCGGTCTTCACACAGACGTCAAGCGCTTCGTTGGTATCATAAAGCTTTGCTCTGTCGATCAGCTTCATGCTGTCGACATATTTTTTACCGTGTTTCATTGGTTATCCTCCCTATTGAGTGGTAAAATCGGATTACTTCCTCCCACCCGGGTAATTTGATCAGTCGACTACTTCTACGCCCATGCTGCGCGCGGTACCTGCGATCATGCTCATCGCACTTTCCACGTTGGCCGCGTTCAGGTCAGGCATTTTCTGCTCGGCAATCTTCTTGATCTGTTCACGGGTAATCTTTGCAACCTTGGTCTTGTTGGGCACGCCGGAACCACTCTCAATTCCGCAAGCTTTCTTAATAAGGATCGCAGCGGGAGGAGTCTTGGTTACAAACGTGAAAGAACGATCCGCATAAACGGTAATAACGACCGGGATAACCAGTCCAACATCGTTCTTTGTGCGCTCATTGAATTCCTTCGTAAACGCCATAATGTTGACGCCGTGCTGACCTAACGCAGGTCCTACAGGCGGCGCCGGGGTTGCCTTGCCAGCAGGTATCTGAAGCTTAATAAAGCCAGTAACCTTTTGAGCCATTTTTTTGCACCTCCAAAATTCGTGGTAAATTGCGGAACGGCTTATAATTGCCGCACCTCCCACAGGGGCATTGCCCCTTTCATAACGAGCGGCGTTTGGGCCGCCAATTACCTAAGGTTATTCCACCGGCTCTGCTTGATCTAGCTCAAGCTCTACCGGCGTTTCGCGTCCAAACATAGAAACTGTTACACGGACGCAGTTTTTGTCGGTATCCAGTTCCTCCACCGTACCCACAAATCCCTCAAGGGGACCGTCCACGATGCGAACCGAATCGCCAACCTCGTAGGAAACCTCCACTTGCTTGGTTTCCACACCCAGTCTTGCAACTTCCTCATCCGTCAAAGGGATCGGCTTAGAAGACGGTCCTACAAAGCCGGTACAACCGCGGATATTCCGCACCACATACCAGGATTCATCGGTAAGCACCATCTTGACAATAACATAACCGGGGAAAATCTTTCGCTCCACCTCGCGACGCTTGTTATCTTTAATCTCGGTCACAGTTTCGGTGGGAACGCAAATCTCCTGGATCAGATCCTGAAGCTGTCTGTTTTCCACAGTCTTTTCAAGATTGGACGCTACTTTGTTTTCATACCCGGAATACGTATGGACAACGTACCACTTTGCTTCTTCAGACATAGCTTATCCTCCATGACTAATGCTCATAAATGTGCTAAACAGAGCGGTCAGACCATAATCCAGTCCAAAGATAAACAAGCCAATCACGATAATCATGACCAGTACCACGCCCATATTCCGGAACACGGCTTTTGGGGTGGGCCATACGATCTTTTTGATCTCGTTCTTGCAGTCGCGGAGGTATCTGCCAGCCCGAACAAGGAAATTTGGCTTCTTGTTCGCTTTCTTTTCGGCCTTTTTCTCAGCCTTGTTTTCAGCCATTCTCTGTTCCTCCGTCCAATTACTTGGTTTCTTTGTGCAGAGTATGCTTCTTGCAGAATCTGCAGTACTTGTTCATTTCAAGCCTGTCCGGATCGTTCTTCTTGTTTTTCATGGTGTTGTAGTTGCGCTGTTTGCACTCTGTGCAGGCTAGTGTAATTTTTACTCTCATGACGGCACCTCCCGGTATACGGAATATTTTAGCCTCCCTCGATTGGGCACAAAAAATAAGCCCTGTTGAGGTATTAATACTATAACACAACATAGAATGCGGGTCAAGGACTTTTTTTCCAAAATGTTATGTCTTTTTTGAGGCTGTCTTACATTATATTCAATAGGAAATTCCTATTTCATATCATTTATTTAAGGGCTTCCCCTCACCGTTTGCTGTTTAAAGTATCCGCGACAAACCGTTTTTCTTTCTTTTTCTTTTCCGGCTTGATCGTCTTTCCCTTCAGACGGACGGAATGCTTCCAGGCCTTTTTCAGCTCGTCGCTAAGGTATTCTTCCAGTTTATGAGCGCTCTCTCCCTCAATGGAATTGAGAATCACATAAGTGATGATGCCCCTAACGTCCAGATCGCCCGACGCATAACAATCGCTCATCACGGCGCCCAGCTTTTTCATCTGCTGCTCTGGCCGGTTCTCCCTGAGAAAATACTGAATCTTAGGCAGCGCTTTTTCTTTTGCAAAGGTAACTCCGCGGAAGGACTCGTAGCTCTCCTTCTCCCAACGGATCTCCTCCCTTAGCTCCGGAAAAAAATTGACCAGCCGGTTCATAAAAAACAAAGGGTCCACATTCGTCTCGTCCTCTTTTTTTCTCTTTTTGGAGGCCTTAATCATCGCTTTTCTTTTGGGCCCTTGAATGGTTTCCACAAAATCAGCCGCAATACTTTCCGCTTCCCGCTCCGTGTCCTCCTGGGGATCAAACAGCCACACCGCCAGGGACTTCCAGCTGTTATCCGGGCCGGACTCGGTCATCGGGCATGTGCGCAGCTCAAAGCGCTTTTTTACGGTATCGTACAAAACGCTGTACGCGGCGGTCTCCCCGGTATAAAGGGCGATCCTGTCCCCTTCTTGCTTGTTTTCCACATTTTGCCGCGTAAACTCCTGCTCTGCCAGCGCCTCCTCCACTTTTGCCGTAATCAGGTCAAACGCCTTTTTCTCCAAAAAGAATCACTCCCGAATTTATATATTTTCAGTCACTTGATTGCCGCTTGTCCCAAACCATCACAAAACATAGCTATTGTATCATATTTGCGCTTAGTTGTCTATTATATTACTTTCTCATCAATTTGTCACTCTTTTTTCCCATTCTTTCTCCCGATAAGGAATTGCGCGGGATGAGGGGATGTGGTAATATATAGTATCGTAACCCAATACATTAATTTAGGTATTGATTAAATGAAATGGGAGCGTGATCTCATGATAAAAAAACGCATCGCGGTGTTGTTCGGCGGGGCGTCAACGGAACACGAGGTGTCCAGAATGTCGGCCGCTTCGATCCTGCGCAATATTCCTCAAAATAAATACGACGTTATTCGGATTGGTATCAGTAAGGAAGGCCGCTGGTACTTATATAATGGTTCTGTGGATTCTATCCTGGACGGAACTTGGGAACAGCATCCGGACAATCTGCCGGCCTTTCTGTCCCCGGATACCGGCGTTCATGGACTGATCGTACTGAGAGGCGCCGAATATGAAATCCTGCCGTTGGATGGGGTTGTGCCGGTTTTGCATGGAAAAAACGGCGAGGACGGTACTGTGCAAGGACTGCTTCAGCTGGCGGGGATTCCCTATGTGGGCTGCGACGCCACCTCTTCCGCCGCCTGTATGGATAAAGTGATTACCAATGTGATGCTACAATACGCCGGAATTCCTCAGGCCAAATTCACCTGGCTTTACCGCAGCGAGCTGGAAAAGGATCCCGCCGCTGCCGCAGAAAAGGTAGAAACCGAACTAAAGGAGTATCCCGTCTTTGTCAAGCCGGCCAATGCCGGTTCCTCCGTGGGCGTGAGCAAGGCCTCCAATCGGGAAGAATTGATCGCCGCTATGCGCAAAGCGGCGAAGGAAGATCGCAAAATTCTGATCGAAGAAAACATCGTCGGCCAGGAGGTGGAATGCGCCGTGCTGGGAAACGACGTTCCTTCCGCTTCTCAGGTGGGAGAAATCGCCCCCTCCAGCGACTTTTACGACTACGACGATAAATATGTAAACGGCACCTCTCTGCTTTATATCCCCGCCCACATCGACGAGGAAACCTCCGAAAAGCTTCGCCAGCGGGCGCTGAACGCCTACCGCGTGATGGGTTGTAGCGGTTTGGCCCGGGTGGATTTCTTTGTGCGCAGCAGCGACAAAGAAGTACTGCTCAACGAACTGAACACTCTTCCCGGCTTCACTCCCATCAGCATGTATCCCAAGCTGATGGAGGCTGAAGGGGTTTCCATCGAAGACCTGATCGACAAGCTGATTACTCTTGGATTTGAAAGGGCGGAACAACATGATTGAGGCGCCCATTGGGGTTTTTGATTCCGGATTGGGCGGGTTGACCGCCGTGAAAGAGCTGCGGCACCTTTTGCCAGGGGAGGATATTGTATACTTCGGAGATACTGGGCGGGTTCCTTACGGCGGGCGCGGCCCGGAAACCATCCGTCAATACGCCGCGCAGGACGCTTCCTTTTTATTGTCCCAACACGTTAAAATGGTGATCGCCGCCTGCGGCACGGTGAGTTCGGTAGCGTTAGATCTGGAGAGCTCCCTGCCGGTTCCCTATACCGGCGTGGTAAAACCCACGGCGGCCGCAGCTGCGGCCG
>JAAWNT010000023.1 GCA_022799115.1 Clostridiales bacterium
TCGCCGTCCAGGATGTTGTAGAACGGCACGGTGTAAATGTTGCCCTTGCCCTGAATTTGGGAGGCAATCACGCCGTCCTGCACCATAGCGCCGCTGTTTAGAATTGCCGTTCTTGTGGGGTCGGGCGCTTCGCTCCACGCGTTATAAAATAATTCCTCGTCAAAGGGAAAGCCTAAAAACGTTCCTGCCATTGATTACATACCTCCAATAAATTTTTGATAAGCCTCGGGACGTCGCTGTTTGAAGTCGTATTGCTCCATGTAAGAGAGCTTTTTGAATTGTTCCTTGGTAAGCGCCGGCGCGCTGCCCGCCGGGGGATTGGTCGGCGCATACCGGGCGTTTTTCATCCGCACCGCGGGGAATTCTTTTTCCGCCGCTTCCACCGCCTCCTTTAGGCCGACAACGTTGTCATCCTCGTCCACCGAGACGTTGGAAAGGTCGATCACTTTCGCAAGGAGCTTGTGGTCAAATCCTTCAAAGCTCTTGAGTTCCGCCGCAATGAGGCGTTGATTGGCTTTGCCCACCGCCGCCGCTTTCTCTTGCGCTAACTTCTGCTGATATGCGGATATCCGTGTATTCATATCGCCGAAGTCGTCCCCGTCCTTTAACCCAAGTACGGCCCTCAATGCATTCTCTGCACTTTTGGCCCTGGTGCGGTACCTTGCGGATTCTCCTCTTAACGTCCCAACATAATCCTCGGTGTACATTGTAGGGGCGTTCGAGGGATTCGTTGCGGTTGGCTCTGCTGGCGCCGGATCAGCCGGTTCAGCAAACAATTGAATATTAGGGTTCAGCATCAGGCTGTTTCCTCCTTTGCGGCTGTGCCGCATGAAATAGTAAAAGCGCTGCCGCCTGGGCAACGCTTTCCAAACAAATGAAGAGATAAAAAGGCCGCCCGGCGTTTTGTATACGACCCGGCGGTTTACTTTTCTTGGGGTTCCCACAGAACCCGTTCGATTTTGTCGATGGTCACAGTAGGCAGATCATGCGTTTCGTCCTCAATTTCTATGAGATACGCCGCCGTGTAGTTATTATCTGGTCCGGCGTTGCGCTTCCAGCGCCGCCTGTGAGAATTCGCCCGCGTCGTCCGCCCGGATTTCCATAAGCTCCGCATCCGCGTCGGAATCGGCGGCGGCGTCAAGGCGCTTGATGGCCGTGTGCTGACTGATGGTGGGCTTATTGCCGGTGCGGATCTGCATGAGCTGCGCGGCCTCCATCTTATCATCCGGCAGGCCGTCGTTCCAGGTGACGGTGATTTCCTCCGGTTTTATCTCCACGCCGTAAATCGCCGCGCAGGCAGACACCAGCCTTTTCAGGGGATTGTCAAGCTTGTTGGCGATTCTCCGCGCCTTAGCAAGAGGGGACATCATGAGCCGCCGGAGCGCCGATCCGCTGGGAGCCTCGCCGGTTTTGTTGCTTAAGTCGCCAAAGATCGCGCTTCCCATCTCGCTGACGGTGTAAAGCTGGTTGATTAGCAATTCAATCTGCCGGAAATTGGCGTCTAGGGAGGCGTCCCAAGTGATGTATTGAACGGGGGATTCCTCCCGGTTGATTGGAAAATAATCGCCGGCGCGGAACTTCCAGGCCCCTGTCTGGGGATCCTGTTCAATGGCGCTGCGCGGCCCGCACATGGACGGGCTTGCGTGCTTATCCAGCACCTTGCTGATCTGAGACACCCGGACGATGATTTCCGAAATGATGCTGTCAATGCTGCCGTAATCGTCAATCCCATACACCCTATCGGATGTGGTTGTATTGGACACCCGGAAAACCGGGCAGGTATCTAGCTTTGTTTCCAACAGCATCTCACAATCGTCCGTCAGCTCTCCTCCAATGGTCCAGCCGTGCTCCGTGCCGTGCAGGGAATACCGGTGCTGCTCGCAGGTTCGCGGGTTTAACGGATCGTGTATTTGCACTTTAAGCTCCCACGCCTTGCGTTCGGGGTCTGTGGGATACTGCCAGGCAAACACATGGTATTGAATGCGCTTAATATCGCTGCTATCCACCACCGGGAACCAGTATTGCGGGCTTGAAACGCCGACAACAGGCGTTCCCTGCCGCTCTCCCAGCAATAGCAGCCCGTCGCCGTATCGAACGGCGTCGATAACCGCCAAGTAAGCCGTATCCAGCAGGTTTGTTTCCGATAGGATACGATCAATGATTTTCTGCTTGGTTTCGTCGGCCACCGTGATTTTTGGCGGCTTCCCAAAAACCAGATCCGCCGTTTTCAGCGCCGTCAGCTTCTGATAGTTGAAGATGACCGGGAACGAGATTACCTCTGAAAAATTGCCGACGATTCGTTCGATTCGCTTCATTTGTTCGGCATAAACCTCGCTGTGTTCGTTTTCGAACAGTTTTTTATGCGCGGCGTATGTCCGAAGCCGTTCCCGCTCTTCGCCGTCGGCGGGCGGCCACGGCCGGCCGGTCTTTAAAAAGTCCAAATTTATCAGCAATCAGATTCCTCCTATCCAAACGGCCCCCGGGTTTTCGTGGGCAAAGGCATCCATGCAAAAGTAGCGCACGTCGTCCATCGCGTGGTCGTTCTCTTTCATTGGCCGGTCCTCCGGCCATTTTTCGTCCCAGCGGTACAGCCCGAATTCGCGAATGCAATCTTCACAGCAATCGTTAAAAAAGAGCTTGCCGCTTTTCAGCGCGGTTTGTGTCACGCGGATTCCATCCACAACCGCGTTTTCCGCCCTTGAAACATAAAAGCGCCCGTGCCGCTCAATCGTCTCAATAAAGCTGGCCGCGGACGGATCGACAATAACGGATTCAATCGGTTTTCCCGCCGCCAAATTCTCAAGGGCCTCATAATGCTCCTCATCCGTTCTGGAACCGTCTTTTCTGCCGTCGTGGTAGTATTCTTTGACACGGTACCAAACGCCGTTTGACCGGCCCCACAGCCCCATCGACGTGGGATTAAGAGTGCCGTAGTCGCAGGATATCTTGTAGGTATCATAGGGGCGCGGCTCCGTCGGCTTCACGTGGTAATCCGCGTGAAACATGGGGTAAATCAAGCCTTCGGCAACCACCCAGCGGCCCCGGACATACCGGTCGTAAAACACGCCGGAATAAAGGGACTCATAGCGCGTCAGCGTTTCTTGCGACAGGCTCGGGTTGTCGGTCATTAAGAAATGCAGATACCGGGCGTTTTTCTCTTTGTGTTTTAGAATCCAATCTTGGTAGAACCAGTGCTGCGGGTTATCGGGATTGCAGTTAAACCAGAACCGCGCCCCCTCCACCGAGCAGCGGGCCAGCGCCTGATTGACAAAGGATTGGGGCATCAGCGCCACCTCGTCCAGCAGCACCCCCGCCAGCGTAATCCCCTGTATGAGCGCCGCGCTGCTTTCATCCTTTCCGCCAAAGACATAGATGTAATTGACGGTTTTCCCTCTGGTCACCGTGAGCAGATGGTTGGAGACGGAATACCGCAATCCAAATCCGTGCTGGGGCAGATACCGCACGGCCAATAATGGCTGGATGACGTTGCGCACCGCGCTTTGTACCGACTTGCCGCAAATGGCGAAATTCTTTTGGTTAAAATCGTGCGTCAGCCAGAGGACGAAGGCCAGCGCCATGATGCTGGTTTTACCAGATCGCACCGCGCCGTCGCAAATGAGGGCAAGATATTTACTTTTCGGGAACGTCAGGATCTGCGCCTGCTTTTTCGATAGTCCCATCTTGCACCGCCTCATACATGGATTTTGTCAAGGGATCGTTGTCCGCCTCGGAGGAAATCGATCCGGCCCCTGGTCCTTCTCCTGCCGTCGCCCTTACGAATTCAGCCGCTTTTACACTGCCTTTTAATGATTCTTGGAACATTGCAACGACAAGGGCAAGGGAGTTATCGCAATCGATTTTTTTGAAATTCATCCGTTTTAATTCTTCCATGATCTCATCCGTAGGAGTCATAGACAGCAGTAGCTGCGCGGCTTCCCGCATGCTTTTTTTGCGCTTTCTTGCTATTCCGGAAGCTTTCCCCGCTTTGGATTGAATCGCCCGTTGTTCGGCTTTGGATCTCTTGTTGAGCGGTATTAGATTTTGTTCGTTGGCCAATTTGAATCACCTCCCCGCCTCATCAGAAGGCCTTGTTTTCTTCCAATAGGGGCAAACAAGCCGTGAACATAACCCCGGCCTGTTTCGCCTTTGCTGTTCCATGGACATGTTCCGTTGTGTGGACAGGAATGACGGTTCACGGCTTGCGCCTCCCAGGGTAAAAGAACCAGCGCCCCGCCGTGGTAGCTGAACGCTTTCATGATTTTCTTTCTGGTTTCCCGTGATTATACTATACATCGTAAGGTGGTGCTCAGAAGTTCGAATTTATATAAAATTTCTCTTTTGTGCCAATCGATAATAAAAGATACGGCGCGCCTTATCATATGAATACTTTGTTAAGCAGGATCCCTTGAGCAATTGCAGGAAGTGAAGAGGAACATCAGAGGTTACCGTAGATAGAATGTTTTGATATTCTTCCGGCATTTTGACTTCTCTGGCTGCTTCAATCGCTGTTTGTTCAATCATCTCAACCTCCTGAGCAAGCAAAGCAGCCCGTTCCGCCGCCTTCCCGGTGGGATCGCCTGCACCGGACCCATGGGGGAGCCCGGTTATTTGGGGACTACGGTAAGGGTCGCGGAGGTCCGCCAAGCGCCGCTTTTTATCCGCGTATTGTAAGCAGAAATTATGCAGCTCGCGGTATTGCAATTTTGTGATGTTGTATTCGTCCAGTTTTAGATCTCTGCGACCCATATGGTCCTCCTTATTCGTTATAACATAATCAGCCCCGCGTTCTCCTAGTCCTCTATTCTCTTATCTGCGCTTGATCCGGCCTAGTCAAGGTCCCTCTGCGATACGAAGACAACCCAGGGCTAGAACATCTTCGCCGATCCCGCTAAAAAGTGATAGAGGAGTCATTTCAGCGCAAACCTCCCAAACAAACAGAGCGTCGTCTTACCCACAAATCCGCACCTCCACACGCGGCTCGCTGCCGTAGATCTTTCGGATCGACACATCCACGATCTGTGCATCATCTCCGTATGCAATCCCGTTGAGCGCGTCGCAGATGATCTTGATGATGTTGTCGCAGTCCGGCTTTTTGGTTGGAACAATCCATCCGGCCAGCATCTCAGACTTGATCCGATTTGATTTGCTTTTGGGGATAGGGAAGACGGCTTCAATTATCATCTTTAACGGGGTATCGCCCAGAAACTTGACGCCATTGGAAGCGGTGATATAGCGGGATCTAACCAACTCTTCATAGGCGACAGTAGCGTCCGGAGTATAGGTGATGCTGGCGCCGTTTTTGGCCCGGGTTACTTTCGGTCGGGCTTTACCCTTCGGCGGGCCGGGAATTGTGAATTTTATCATCATGGTTTAGAGTCCCTCCTCTGTCGGTAATCATCCGCCTGGAGCACAACGGAGATAAATCGATCGGACATCAACCGGCTGTACAGCCGGTCTCCGCAGTTGTCGCGCACCTCTGAGCTCAGCAGATTGGTGGTCACGATGGTGGGGAGTTTCTCACGGTATCGGTAGTCAAACGCCGCAGTGAGCTCTGCTTGCGTCCATTCGCTGGGTTTTTCCGACCCTAGATCATCCATCAGTAGGACTCTGGAGTGGTACAGCTTGTCGATAATGTCTCCTTGATTCTCCGCAGAGCTCCGTCCAGGACGGAGCATCACCAGATTTTCTGATACGCTCCAGAATGCTCCGGTATATCCATCCTCCAAAATGCAATTGAGGATCGCGCATCCCAGATGGGTTTTGCCACATCCAACGGGCCCGGAAAGGACGATGCCTACTCCACTTTTGATATTTTCTTTGCGCTGGAACAACCAGTCCTTGACCGTGTTGTAGGCCTCTTCCGTTCCCGGCAGGCGCCGATACCCCTTGAGGGTAGCGCTAGTAAACATCTCAGGAATTTTGGCGTACTGGAAGCGCTGAATGCGAAGGGCCTGTTTTCTGCGTTCTTTCGCTTCTTGTTCTTCGGCCTCAACCGTAGCGCTCCTACACGAACAAGGTTTCGCAATGGTTTTGGCCGATCCTCCAAAAGGTATCTTGGCTGCCAATATGTGTTCTCCGCATTTTGGGCACACCTGCCCAGTATCGAAAATTCGGGATTTAAAGCTGATTTTCTCAAGCTCCATATATCACGCCTCAGTGTTAAAATTTTTTATACCGGCTCGGATCGCTGAGATTCGGCTGGCTTTTGCCTGGCGGAGCGCCGCTTCGCTTCGGGGGATTTTTTAAAATGCTTTCTGTGTAGGCGGCGGATTCCCCGCCTTTTTGTGCAGTCAGATCGATGGCTGATAGAATGGCCGGGAGGGGGTAATGGAGGCAAAGCCTGCATAGGATATCCCAGTCGCTGCGTTTACTCTTGCGGACCTTTTGCTCAAAAGCCTGCCCGACGATTTGGAGATTCGGGATTTCTGCTTCAACGTCGCCATCGTCGAAATCTCCCTCGCGCGCGGGCGCGCCCGCGTAGAGATCTCCTATACTCTCCTTTCCTATACTCTCCTCTCCTATACTTTGCGGGTTTCCGACCGGAATAGGATCGTTTTCAGAAGGTTTTCCGGTCGGAAACTCCTCAAATGATGGTTTTTTCGGGAGAACGCCCTTTCTTTTATCATATAAGGGTTTCAAATTGTCCACTAAGCTCTGACACCAGATGAGGTGGCGCTGCTCCCACAGATCACGGTCGATTTTGTCCATAGCGGAAAGCAAATCCAGTATGTTTTCGATTTTTTCAGTGGAAACCTTTGTATAATCAACGAGATATTCCCAATCTAAGACCTTTGAGCAGTCATAGATATGGCCATCAGATTTGCACAGTAATTCCAGTAGCTTAAACCAAAAAGCATATCCGTCGTTGCCATACCGGTTTTCCAAAATGCTTCTGGTTTTGCTGTCTGCGGCAAAATGGGGGAAGTATTCAGCGTTTTCCTTTTTGGGTCTTCCCATAATAGCACCGCCTCAATCTCAATAAGCGCGCGGCCGGGAGGTCCGCCGCTTTATCGTCATATGGATGAATCATCATCCATCCTGTCTGTGTCCTCGATCAGGCCGCCGAGGTTGTCGACCTCTTCGTCAAGCGGCTCCCCGCTGTTATACTCCGTGGGGTTCTCTAAATCCTCAATATCATCGGCAGCCTCTACCGGCTCAACCACCCTGGACTAATTCGTAGTCACGGTGAGATCGCCGATATCCGCCAGCTCATCAAGGGTCATTTGGCACTGCTGATCGCGCAGGATAACCGGATTCCCAAACTCATCGAGTTTGATCTCCAGGCCATCCATGGCCGCCTTGGTGGGTTTGATTACATAACTTTTCATGCAATTTCCTTCTTGATGTTCGCGGGTTGTTCACCCGCTTTGATAATATTTAAGGTATCCCTCCACAAGCGGTCTTGCTGGACTGTTTCCGCGATCAGCTCGGCCAGATAATCCAGATCGCTGCCATCGAAGTCGATCATATCGTGTTTGTCGCCCAGGTGGTGCTTGCGAATGGTATAGCGCAGAGCTTCCTGAAAATTCTGATCGGTCAGATCTCCGCCAACCAGATCCAGGACCTTATAATAGGTGGTCACCGCCGCGCTGGACTCCTGATGCTGCTTGCAGTCCCTGTGCTCGGCGTATGTGCGATATGCCCAGTCAGACAGGGCGATCAGGCCGGCGTATATTGCGAGCACCCCGCCGATTACGGTAAGGTGAAGGAGGGGAAAGAGCAGTTCTCTATTCATGGAGGGATCCCTCCCAATTCGCCATCTCAAATGAGTCGAACTCTTCTTGTGTGATTTTTCTTAGCATGTTCGTTCACTTCCTTTCTGGTTTCAATTAACTTACGCAATGCGTAAGGGATGGGCAAAAAAAATACTTCCAGCATGCTCAGGCGTCAATTTCAATGTGTGTACTAATTTGTCCATCACATCAGCGGAGGGTTGTATTTCTTCTCTCAAAATTTTGGACAATGTATTTCTGTTAATGTTGGATGCCTTAGATAAATCAGAAATTTTTTCTAATCGCAAATCAATAAGGATTTTTTTTAAAGCTATCACATCTGTACGATAAATTCGCGCATTCATAGTAATCACCTCCTTACGTGTTCCGTAAGCCAAGGATAGCATATAAAAATACCACTGTCAATACGTGGTGCGTAAGTTTTTGGGAAAAATTCAAATATTATCTTGCGTGATGCGTAAAATTATGATATATTGGTTTCGTAAAGGAGTGGTTATGTGTCAATACTATCAGACAGGATAAAAGAACAGCGATTAAAAAACGGGCTTACCTTATTGCAAGTAGCTGAATTGTTAAACATAAAAGAAGCAACCGCCCAAAGATATGAGAGCGGAGAAATTAAGAATATAAAACATGAAACGATAGCGGCTTTAGCGGATATATTTCAATGCAGTCCATCTTATTTAATGGGATGGACAAACAGCCCCTTCCCTGATAATAACAAAGAAAAGGCTGGATCAAGTAAATTAGATATAGAATTAATTCATGTGATTAATAAGCTTTCGCCTGAGATGAAAGAAATTGCTCTTGCTCAGTTGAAGGTCCTAAAAGACTCTCAAAATAGCAAAGACAATTAAACTTACTTTTTTCATCCATACCCTTTAGTAATTCTAAAATCTGTAAAGTTTGTCCATCGTGTATCTTACGCTCCATTTTCCGATCCTCCCGTATTCGTGATTACCGCTATCCCACAAGAACAGAAGAGAGAACGTCTGTTCTATAACGATAATTACATAATAATACTTTTGCTTACTTTTGGCAATAGGGGTATAAGAATTTTTTTTACTCTTCGACGGAAAATGCTTTGAAATGCCTTCATACGGTGGAAAGTCTTTGCTGGGCTATAAAGTCAATTCTGATAAAACCTACGCCGTAGACGAAGCTACAGCGCCTATTGTACGTAAGATCTTTCGTCTTTATTTACGTGGGTATTCCTATAACAATATCATAGACCAGTTAAACCGTGAGGGTGTTAAAACCGGGTCGGGGCGATCCTTCGGAAAAAATTCTATTCATGATTCGCTGAAAAATGAGCGCTACGCAGGGGTTACACGTTTAACCGCATACCCAAAGTAAACGGAAAGCGCAACAGCCGCGCGAGCAAAGACGGGGAAGAGGTCATCAGAATTAGAGGCGGGATCCCTGCAATGATAGACTCGCAAACTTGGGAGGCGGCGCTCTCAATGATCTTGAATATCAACCAAAACGGATCGACGTTTTTATCAACAAGGTTTTTGTATACGATGATAAGGTGATAATCACTTACAATTTCAGCGGGGATAAGAACACTATACCATTAACGATTGAAAGGTTATTTTTTCGGATTTAGATAGAGTCCGGCCACCGGCGCCAGACCTTATCAGCTCGTAACCCCTTGAGCTATCGGGGGTTGCGGGCTTTGCTTTCTGCTTTGTTTTTCTTTGTAACGTCCCTCGCACATCAGCAGATTTGCCATTTTCAGGCTGATTTTAGGAGGGACATACGCCTAAAATTGCGTTAAATAGGGTAGAATCTATCCATTGCGTATTTCCAGAGGCAAGAAGTGAAGAAAGCCGCAGACTGCAAAAAATCCTGCGTCTTATACGTTTGCGTATAAAATGGTTGCCGCCTTGTAGACCACCAGAGAAATTTAAATCATCAATGTCAGCTTTTTTGAACGATCACGACCCCGTTTTATTGTTGGTAAAGCAGACGGCACATCGCCTAGTGAATCTAACAAATCGCTTCTTTTTGAGAAGTGTGGAAAATTTACGGGACTCACAGCATATGATGGATTATTCGCTTAAGGAGGTTTGTATGATAACCATCAGTCTGTGTATGATCGTAAAAAATGAAGAAAAAGTTTTGGCCCGCTGTTTGGAGAGCGTAAGGGATATTGCGGATGAAATAGTAATTGTGGATACCGGTTCCCAGGATCGTACCAAGGAGATTGCCTCCCAATTTACCGACAAGGTGCATGATTTTGAATGGATCGATGATTTTGCCGCTGCAAGAAATTACGCGTTTTCCCTTGCAAGCATGGAGTATTGTATGTGGCTCGATGCGGATGATGTCGTTTTGTCCAAGGATAGGGAAGAGATTTTGCAACTGAAGAACGCGTTGGACCCGGATACCAATGTGGTGATGATGAAATATCACACCAGTTTCGATGAAAATGGCGTGCCGACCTTTTCCTACTATAGAGAACGGATGATCCGAAACCGCGCGGGCTTCCTTTGGGAAGGAGCGGTACATGAGGCGATCTCTCCACGGGGAAAGATTGTTTATTCCGATGCGGCCATTACCCACAAAAAAAGTGGCCCCTCGGATCCGAACCGCAACCTGCGTATTTTTGAAAAACTGATCGCACAGGGAACAAAACTGGATGCAAGGCAGCAATTTTATTATGGAAGAGAGCTGTACTATCATGAACGATACCAGGACGCCATACAGGCGCTGGTTAAGTTTCTGGACAGCGGGAAAGGCTGGATGGAAAACAATATTGATGCTTGCCGGATCCTCGCATACTGCTACTATCAACAAAATGAAGAGGAGAAAGCGTTGCTGGCTTTGTTGCGAAGCCTGAGCTATGATGCCCCTCGGGCTGAACTGAGCTGTGATATTGGAAAGCACTTCTTTGACCGCGGCCAGTATACTCTGGCTGTCTTTTGGTATGAGACGGCGCCGGCGCCGCCAGAAACGACCAGTCGGGAGCCTTTATCTCTCCGGATTGTTACGGATACATCCCCTATCTACAGCTGTGTGTTTGTTACGATCGATTGGGTGAAATTGACAAGGCGGAAACTTACAATGAATTGGCAGGGGATTGTAAACCACAGTCGCCCCAATACCTCGCCAACAAACAATACTTTGATTATTTAAAAAGGATCGGGACGAAGCAATGAGCGTCCCGATCCTTTTCTTTGAATTTGCTGTAAAGAAAAACGGACGACAGTAATGAGAAGCTTGGTTTTTGCCCATACTATAGGAAAAAGAACAGTGAAAAAGGAGTTAAAACGATGGTGAATATACAAAAGGCCGCAATGATTGGATGCGGATTTGTGGGAGCGACCTCTGCGTTTAGTTTGGTGCAAAGCGGGTTGTTTTCCGAGCTGGTGCTGTTGGATGTCGATCAGGAAAAGGCGCAGGGAGAAGCGATGGATCTCAACCATGGATTGCCGTTTTCCCGGCCGATGAAGGTATACGCAGGAGACTATAAAGATCTTGCGGATTGTTTTTTGATTATTATCACGGCGGGAGCCAACCAACGTCCCAATGAAACAAGACTCCAGCTGGTAAATAAAAATGTGGAAATCTTTAAAACCATTATTCCCAATATCGTCCGATACAACAAAGAGGCCATTTTAATGGTGGTATCCAATCCGGTGGATATCCTCACCTATGTTACCCTGCGTCTGTCGGGATTTCCCTCCAACCGGGTGATCGGCTCAGGAACGGTTTTGGATACCGCCCGCCTGAAGCATCTGCTGGGACAGCATCTTAAAGTGGATAGCCGAAGTATGCACGCCTTTGTCATCGGCGAACATGGAGACAGCGAGCTGGCGGTGTGGAGCAGCGCCAATGTCTCTGGAATCGACCTCAATCATTTCTGTGAAATTCAAGGGGATCACAATCATACCGAAGCGATGGACAAGCTTTTCTTGGATGTGCGGGACAGCGCCTATGAAATTATTAATAAAAAGGGAGCTACCTATTACGGAATCGCTATGGCCGTAAGACGTATTACGGAAAGCATCGTTCGCAACGAACATTCGATCTTACCGATTTCCAGTGTGATTAAAGGGCATTATGGACTTGATGACGTCTGCATGAGCGTTCCTACCATTGTAGGCGGAGATGGCGTGGAAAAGGTGCTGGATATTCCGTTGGACCGAACCGAACAACAGCTTTTGGAGCGTTCCGCAGAAGCCCTAAAGGAGGTTATCAGCCAGATTGCCTGGTAAACGGCTGATATTTGCCGGCACAATCAAAAAGGGAAACGAGAAGCCTAACCCAAAGGCTTATTCGTTTCCCTTTTTGCTGATCGGTGATACTTTTCCACAGAACATGGATGCCGTCGGCAGGAATTGCTATAATGATAGAATAAAGAAAATCCTTTTTATAAAAACAAAATTTCTGTATGGCTACATAACATTCTGTTCCCAGGAAAGCTGAAATGAAAAAGGTTTTTTTAGGATCTGTGCGCCGCCTTTTGATCTGACGTTCCTTTGTCAGAGGACACGACGTGCACGTCCATTTGATGAAAGGGTATGACGATGTGATGCTGGTCAAAGGTTCTTTTTACCGATTCCTGCATCTGATAATAAAGATCCCAGTAATGCTCCCGTTCACACCAAATCTTCACAACGATCTGCACGCTGCTGTCTTTGTGCTCTCCTACGGCGATGACCGGGGCGGGATCGGGCAATGCAAGGGCATTGTTCCGCACCAAATCATTTAACAGGGTTTTAACCTGGGTTAAATCGGCGTCATAACTCACCCCATAGCTCAAATCCAGTCTGCGGGTTTGCTGCGCGGTGAAATTAACGATGTTATTGGATGTAATCCGGGAATTTGGGATTACGATGGATTTATTGTCAAAGGTATTCAAGGTGGTATTCAGCATCTCGATTTTGGTGACTGTACCCTGTAGTCCCTCAATCTCCAAATAATCGCCCACGTGGAACGGCTTGTTGATGATGATTAATGCGCCGCTGGCCACATTGGCTAAGCTATCCTTGAGAGCCAAGCCGATGGTCACGCCCGCCGCGCCGATGGCGGCGATGATGGATGTCACATTGATCCCCAGTTTGGCGGCGGTGGAGATAAGCACGATTACGCGTAAGGTGTTTTTTGTTACGGAGTAAACAAAGGAAATAATACCGGCGTCCAGCTTTCCACGGTGCATGGCCTTGCGCAAAGATTTGCTCAGCAAGCTGGAAAGCCACCAGCCGATCACCAAAATAAGAATTGCGGCGATGAGATTGGGCGCGATCTCTGTTAGCCATTTTACAAATTGATCCAGTATGGATTGCAGATGTTCCATAGTAAAAACCTCCATTATAATCTGCAATCAGAGTATCATAAAATGCCGGGGGTTGCAACCGGCGGAGGGCATTGTGCCGATGCGGATTTTTTAGAAAGGGCGGTTACTGTGAAAAAGGCCATGACGGCGATTGTTCTATTGATTTTAATCAGCTTGCTTCCCCTAGGGGCGAACGCCGAGGGGACGGCGACGTTTGATTTTTTCGCGCGGCAGCAGGAGGCGGCTCCGGGTGAGAGCCTGTCCTTTCTACTGTCGCTCAATGGAAAGAGCGGAGAGCGGCTGTCCACATTTCGGATGCGGGTCGCATTTGACCCATCCTGTTTGGAATTCCGGGGATTGCAGGAGGAAGGGGAAACCGGAGAGAAGGAGTATCGTTTTCATGAAAAAGAGGGCGAAGTAATCATCATCTATTTAGCGGAGAATGGGGGCGTCGCCTTGGACGGTACGCAAAAAGAGCTGCTTTCTCTGCGATTTTTAGCCAAAAAACAGGCGCCTGACGGAGACGTTGAGGTGCGGGCCGTTGTGGACGGAGTGGGCTCCGACAATCTGCAAACGCTCAATCCGGAGGAGAACTTGGCAGCTTCCGCACGGGTGGTGACGCCGGACTTTTCTTTAGCGTCGCTCAAACCGGATACCGGACGCTTAATCCCAGATTTTCGGCCGGATCAATACAGCTATACATTAGACGTGGAGTATCCGGTGGAGCAGATCACCTTTTACGCCAGCCCGGTCAATGAAGAGGCCGTGGTAAAGGTGAGCAGGAGAACTCTGGATAAGGCTGGTTCCACTACAAAAATACAGATCACAGTGCGCAGCCCCAATGGAGATGTACAAAAGACCTATGAGGTTGCCGTAAACCGTCAGCCAAAGCCGGCGTCTGTTTCAGCGGCGGGCGGAGGGATGATGGGGAACAGCCGTCGTCCGTTTGGTTCTTCCAAAGTAACGTCCAGCTCGCTGAAAAAGGAAGAGAGCGCGAACTCCTCCAAGGAGGTTGGATCCGGCCAAGCTGCGGAGGAAACACAGCGAATGACCAATCGAACCGGGTTGATACAACGGGAGAATCATATGACGCCGTTTTTACTTGGAGGAGCCGTTTTTCTGATCGCCGCGATTGCCATTGTGTGGATCCAGCAGCGGGCGGAAAAGAGCAATCGACCCAGAAAGAAAACAACAAGACAAGGAGAGGACGCCGACAACGAATAGCGCGTTGGCCTCGTTTGCTGAGTTTGCCAAAGAGGGTAATGGGGAATTTTAACAAAGATTTTGCCGAAAAGGGCGGAAATCCTTGAAATGTATTTCTATTTCATATAAGATAACAAATAGATCATTTGAAAGTTACTCTGAATTACAGATAAAATGAATAGAAGCAACACACAAGCAAGTGGGGGCAAAAGGGAATGACAATCAAAAATCAGCAGCAGTTGGAGTTTTATGCCGTATATTATGCCAGATACGATGGGGCGGCGCCTCCAGAGGATCTTTTTTATGAGTTGCGCCGGGATTTTCTGCAAAATAGACAGCGTTTAAAAAATAAAGTAGTGCGCCGCTTTGGCGGTATCGACTACCGGTACTCCTATTTATTGGAAACCGGAAGCCCGATGAAATGGAAGAAATTGGCAGGCTATCGATTGCTGGAGAAGAGCTTCGCCGAGAACGACGGAAGCTATCAAATTGTAACCCAGGATAGCCAAAAACAAACCGTAAAGGCGTCTTTCTTTGATTTTGATCATCGTTGGAAACGAACCGAGTATTTTTCTCCGGACGTTAAGAAGATACCAACAGCTATTTTAATGCCTGTGCGGGATGGAGCCGCCATTACGGTGAAGGAATATGCTCCCAGGCAGGGAGAAGAGAACGGATACGAGCTGTTCCCCTGTGAAATTCCCGAGGACCGGGAGGAGGCGAGTTTGTTGAATGGAGCCGCCGGAATTCCCGAGATAATCGCTCGAACCAATCAGGGGGATTTTTATTTTTGCCGGCTCCAGGAGGTAGAACGCCGCAAAAAAGTGTTGGAGGCGATACGCAGCGGCAACCAGGCCAAACCCCTGTTCACCCCGGAGCGCCGGCCGGAGGACGCCGACCCGCAAACCGATCGGGAGAGCGGATTCCGCGTAGAGCAGTCCGTTGACGCTGCTCCGGAAGCCACTCTGCCGATTTCTCAGGAGCTATTGCTTTCCGAAAACATTGGGGATCGGGTGGAACAGCTCAAAACAGAGGTGGAAGCGGCGCTTAGCCGCTATGAACAAACCGACAGCTATCAGTGGGGAACAGGTTCACCGGATTTGGAAAAATATTGCAGTCCGGAACAGGGCGAGGAAGATCGTGAAGCTCTTTCAGCGCGCAACGTCGAATCTCCGGCGTTCAAGGAGCTTGATCCCCCACAGGGAAGAGGAGAAGCTCCTGAACCTTTGGATCAAACGTTTGATGCTCCGGCGGATACGCAAGAGGAATTGGGCTATGAATGCGACCGCATGGAACCTTTGACGGCCGGAGCCTTGCAACAGAGTCTCTCCGGGCTTACCTCGGATGAGCGGCAAAAATATCGAAGATATAATGTAATCATCAAGCATATGGACCGGGAGAACGATCAGGGCGCAGGCGCTGCTGTTGAGGGGCCGAATCTCCCTGCTGCACAGGATACGGATCCGACTGCGGTTGGCGGCGAACCGGCTTTTGATCCCTCTGCCGTCTGCAATGGGGTAGAAAATGGGTGCCCTTACGTCAACCAAGGGAAGATGCGCATCGACGTTTCCCCGGATGAGAGCTATTATTATTTTGGCAACGTGGTGGACGGACTTCGAGAAGGCAGAGGCAGGACCTTAATGCAGAACGGGTGTACCGCCTTCGAGGGAAATTATGTGGGCGACAAGCGGGAAGGGTTTGGCGTCTACTATTATAAAACCGGAAGGCTGTGTTACGCGGGCAGCTGGAAAGCCAATAAGCGGCATGGTACCGGTGTTTCCTTCCGTCCGCACGATGGGACCATTCATGTGGGGCGATGGGAAGAGGATGTCCCTGTGGGGATGGGCTCCCGGTTTGATCAGGACGGGAATTTGCTGTTTGCAGGACGTTGGGAGAATGGAAAGCGACAGGGTGCGGGCGTCACCTATCACGCGCAGGACGGCCGAATTTTTGTAGGACAATGGAAAGACGATGTTCTCACGGGAAAAGGCACGGAGTTTGACGGCCAGGGCAACCTGATGTATACCGGCGGATGGAAGGACTGCAAACGAAACGGATTTGGCGCCCAGTACCGGCAATCCGGAGAGGTGATCTACAGCGGCCATTGGAAGGACAACCGTTATGAAGGGGAAGGAACCATCCATCTGGAGGATGGAAGCGCCATTCAGGGAGAATTTCGTGACGGCCAGGTGTGCGGTCATGCTACCGAGTATGACGCATATGGCGCTAAGGTATACGAGGGCGCCTGGAAGGATGGCCGATACCATGGAGATGGCTGCAAATTTTTTCCCAACGGAGGACGTTATGAGGGTATGTTTCATAACGGCGAGCCCCAGGGCTATCTGAAAGGATATGACGCGAAAGGCCGCTTGGTATACAATGGTGAATGGCGTGACGACCGATTTGAAGGACAAGGCAGCTATTACGTTCAGGGAGAAAAGGTCTATGAGGGAGGCTTTCACAGCAATTGTTACAATGGCCACGGCTATCAGTACCAAGATGGAAGCTATGTTTTTTCCGGCAATTTTGTCAACAATGAGCGAAACGGCTATGGATGCAGCTATCAACACGGCAAACTGCGCTACGCCGGGCTTTGGAAAGCCGATCTGTTTGATGGAGCGGGCGTGCTCTATGAGGACGGACAGCCGAGATACGCCGGCGCCTTCCGCAAAGGAGAACTGCATGGGCGTTGCAACACCATTCGAGACGGCAAGGTCTGCGAAGAGGGCGTTTACGAGGACGGTACGCTTCTTTATGTCAAGAGGTATGATCCTGAGACTGGCAGCCTGTTGTTTGAAGGCAATATTCTCGATGGCAAGCCGAACGGTATGGGATGCTTCTTTACCCCGTTTGGGGAAAAGAGAGAAGAAGGAATTTTTGTGGACGGTATTCTCCGCAAAAGCATGAAGGTGAGTTTACGAAATCTGTCCCCGCTGCCAGAAAAAGAGGATCTTGTAAATACGGAGTATGAAAAATACAGTTCAGCGCCGGTCTATGCGGTGGAGCAAAGCATTGGCAACGGGATGTATTCCGGGCAGCTTCACAACGGAGTTCCCCACGGAAAAGGTACGATGTTGTATCAAGACCATCGGTATACCGGGTGTTTCCAGGATGGGAAGCCCTTTGGCAAAGGAATTGTGTACCGGGACGATGGAACCACCTTGGTGGGAGAATTTTATTCAGACAGAACGCAGGATTGCGAGCATCTACAGTTTGAAAACGGAATTTGTTATGATTATCAGCCCATGGAAGAACCTAAATAAAGAAAAGGTGTGGCAGCGTTGCTTGCCGCACCTTTCTGTCTTTTGCCGAGGTTTGGAAAATTTTTGAAGTTAAAAGTCGCGATTGAGATGGGGGAATAGGAATGGACTGGCTGGAAATGCACAATATGGAATTTGGAGAATGCATCGTGCTGGGAAGTGCGAAACGGCAGATTTTCATGGTGGACTGCGGCTCCATGAATGTAAAAATCAGAGAAACCGACATGGAAGTTACCGACTATTTGGAACACACACTGTTGCCCCGTTACGAAGGGGCCAAAGGGCGCAGCTTTCTGCTGACCCATTATCATCGGGACCACATGTCCGGTCTGCGCTATCTATTAAAAAAAGCGCCCTATTTCTTTGACCGGATTTATCTTCCCACCGCGCCGGTGGACCGCCATGGGCGGGCCTTGCTGCTGGAATTCGCTCTGTATGTGTTCACCTTTATGGGCAGACAGAGCGAGTATTCCCAGGTCAGCGTGGGCGCGCTGCGCATCTTCGAGCGGCTCCGGCAGATTGTGGGTTCCGAGTGTATTTATACGTTGGGCAGAGGCAGCTCCTTTTCCTTTGACGAAGTACAATATGATGTTCTTTGGCCCGCCTGGGAACAATACCCATATTCCAATCTGTTCTGTGACATCGTGGAACAGCTGGACGTGTGCATGTCCTCTCCCTATTTGGGAGGCAACGCGCCGGCCTTCTTGCGCTTAAAGCAGGAATTCTGCGAGGAGTACGTGCGCTGCTGCGAGTTGTGTTCGGAGGAAACCCGCGGCCAGCCTCTGGAAATCGAACAGTCCATCGACCGACTTCAAGATTATCTGGATCAACTGGAGGATCTTTCCGACTCTCTCTGCCTTCTGCCTACCGCCCCCGACGTGCAGGAAATTTTAAATCGTCCTGACGTGCGCAACGAATACAGCAACGCTCAGAATACGGCCAGTGTGGTATTTCACAACCATCGGAATAAGGAGGCCTCTTACGATGACATCCTTATGACCGGCGATGCCACCCCGGAGACCTTTGACGCCATAGCAGAGGATCTTTACGACGGCTATTATATCTTTAAGGCGCCCCATCACGGCACTGCAGGCAGTTGGTCCCATGTTTTTCAGGATATCTACAAATCGCATATCCTGATTTCCAATGGGGACTATCACGCCGCAGGGATGGTATGCGCTGAATATCAGGAGGACGAGGGAATCAAACATTGCGCCAATCCATATGCCTGCGCCTGGTTTGTAGAGAATGAGTGTTGCTGCAACCGAACCGCCTACTGCTTTGAATATAGCGATCGGGGCGCGTTAACCCTTCGCTGCCCCAAATGTTTGGGAAAAGCCAGAGCGGCTCAGTGCGGAATTTATGTGGTTTCCTACCGCTCAGAGCGCGGGTGTTTGTGCGACCAGTAAAATAAGCGCGCCATGTTTGGTCAAGCGCGGCAAAAGCATGGACAATCGTTTAACACGGGTAAGAAAGGGGAATTCCATTGAAAACCTTGTATCTCTCTGATTTAGACGGCACCCTCCTAACCCCGGAGAAAAAACTCTCTCCCCGCACAAAAGAAATCATCAATTCTCTGATCGATCAGGGATTGTTGTTCACCGTAGCCACCGCGCGAAGCTCCTCCGCGATGGAAATACTCTCTGGGCTTCACCTGAATGTAACCGGCGTATTGCTCAACGGGGTGTTGCTCTATGACTTTAAGCAAAAACAATATGTGGGATGCGTACCGATCTCTCATCGGGCCGCTAACCAGGTAATGGATCTGCTGCGCCGGTTTGACCGGTTGGGATTTGTCTATACCATGGAAGGCAACGAGATCTGCGTGGCCTTTGAGCGGCTTTACAATGAATATGAGCAGGAATTTTATCAGGAGCGCAAGGACAGCGCCTACAAGCGTTTTGAGCAAGTGGATTCGATTTTCATTGGGGAGCAGGACCAGGTGATTTATTTTACCATGATCGACGAGCTCAACCGGCTACAACCCATCTATGACGAGCTGCTGCAATGGGAAGAGGTTCGTCCGGTTTTGTATCGGGACAATTATTCCGGTTTGTATTTTCTGGAGATTTTTAGCGCTCAGGCGAGCAAAAGCAATGGAATGATGCAGCTGAAAAAGCAATATGGCGCAGACCGGGTGGTGGCGTTCGGGGACAACCGCAACGACGTGGATATGCTGCATTACGCGGATATAGGCTTGGCGGTGGAGGACGGAGTGCCCGAGGCCAAAGAAGCGGCCGACGGAATAATTGCCGGGAGCAGTGAGGACGGAGTGGCGCGCTATCTGCTGGAAAACTGGAAAAATCACTGAATGATAACAGCATCCTACTGGAGATGAGGATGCTGTTAATTTTTTAATTAATAAAAATCCATTGATTTATAGGAATAAATATAGTAATATTAAATAGTTGTCGACAGCTGGAAATATTCCAGGACAAATATGGCAATTCTACTTTTGTTTGGGCGTTTTATTATTTCTGGCAATTGTTTTGCTCCGCGCATATCCAAGAGGCGATGAGTAAAGAGCTGGATTAACGGAGCGTGGGACTTGATCCCGCGCTTTAAGAATAATTATTTGGTGGTGATATTTTGGCAAAGGAAGCGATCGACGCTGTTCGCCGTGCGGAGGAACAGGCCGACCAAAAGCAGCGTGACAGCGAGGCGCAAAAAGAGGAGATCATTAAGCAGGCGCAGCGCGATGTGAAAGCTTTGATGAAAGAAACCGTGGAACGTGCCGAGGAGCAGCGAAAAGAATTGCTCAGTCGGCGAAGGCAAGAGGAAACCAAATTAGGCGAACAAAGAATCGCGCAAACGCAGGAGGAAATCTCCCAGATGATCCAAGCTGTGCAAAGCAGGAAAACAGAGATTGAAAAGGAAATCCTTGGGATGATCTTTTAGAATCTATCCGTATCAATCATTGTTTCCAGATCAAATCAAAAGGGGGGATTTTTCCATGGCGGTTTTACCCATGCAGCGCATTAGCATCTATGCCTTAAAAAAGAACCGCAAGGCGATTTTAGAGCTGATGCAGAGGCGGGGTGTCGTTGAGGTTAAGAAAACGGACCTGGAAGACACGGTTTTTCACCGGATGGATACCTCGTCGGCACAAAGCCTGTTTGAAAAAAATAAATCGGCAGCGTCCCAGGCTTTAGAGATTCTGGATCATCACGCGCCGGAAAAAAAAGGTCTGCTTTCCATGCTGGACGGCAGGAAGGAGATTCCGTTGGAATCCTACCAGTCGGACGCTCAACGCATCGAAGATATTATGAAGAAGGCGCTTTATATCAACAGTCTGCAAAAAGAGATTGCGGAGGACGAGGCGGAAGCGTTGCGGCTGGAAAACCAGCTGGAAGCGCTGAACCCTTGGATGGCCCTGGATATCACGATGCGGCTAAAGGGCACGCGGACTACCGCGGCGTTTATTGGCACTGTTTCGGGACAACGTTCCGAGGAAGATCTTCTGCTTACCATTGCCGACCAGGCGCCAGAGCTTTCCGGGATACATGTGGAGGTGATAAGCTCCGACAAGCAGCAAACCTGTCTCTTTGCACTCTGCCGAAAGGAGAGCGCTCAGGAGCTGGAAAATGTGCTTCGAGGATTGGGGTTTGCCCGTCCCGCCACACCTTCCAAAACGCCTCCGGCTCAACGAAAGGCAGAGCTGGCGCGCCGGATTAACGATGCCTACCGGCGTGTTGCCGGCCGTGAGGAAGAGATCAAAAGTCTGGCTGATTGCAGAAAAGATTTTCAGTTCGCGGTGGACTATTACGCCATGCGGGTAGAGAAATACCAGGTAATCAGCGATTTGGCCCAGTCCAGACATACGTTTATTGTGACGGGCTACATCCCGGAAAGGGATGCGCCCTCTTTGGAGCAGGAACTCAACGGTCTTTTTTCCGTGGCCGTGGAACTGGAGGACCCGCAGGAGGACGAAGATGTTCCGGTACTGCTGAAAAACAGTCGGTTCGCTGCTCCGGTGGAGCCGGTGCTGGAAAGCTATAGCCTGCCCAAGCGGGGTGAGGTGGATCCCTCCTCGGTGATGGCGGTTTTCTATTATGTGTTTTTTGGCTTGATGCTGTCGGATGCCGCCTATGGGCTGGTGATGGTGATCGCGTGCGGATTGGTGCTGCATCGTAAGAAATCCATGGAACCGGGACTGCGGAAATCCATACAGATGTTTTATTACTGTGGGTTTACCACGATCTTTTGGGGTGTGATGTTCGGTAGTTATTTTGGTGACGCGGTGGATGTGATCGCCTCTACCTTTTTCCATACCGAATTAACCATACCGCCCGTTTGGTTTATCCCCGTGCAGGAACCAATGCGTCTGCTGGCATTTTCTTTTTTGCTGGGCGTCGTTCATCTGTTCGTGGGTTTGGGAATGCAGCTTTACCAGCTCTGCAAAGCCAGAAAGTATAAGGATGCCGTTTACGATGTGATTTTTTGGTATTTGTTGGTGGGCGGCGGGATCGTTTTCCTGCTGTCCATGGACATGATGAAGGATATGCTCGGCTTGGGGTTTGTGCTTCCCTCCACAGTGGGCAATATTGCCGCCGTCTGTGCGGGAGTGGGAGCGTTGGGAATTATATTCACCGCAGGCCGGGATTCCAGGAGCCCGGTGAAACGGCTCTTTAAGGGGCTCTACGGGCTCTATAATATCTCCGGATATCTCAGCGATATCCTTTCCTACTCCAGGCTTCTTGCTTTGGGACTGGCCACAGGGGTTATCGCCTCGGTGTTCAACCAGATGGGCAGCATGGCCGGAGGCGGCGTGGTGGGGGCCATTGTCTTTACCTTGGTGTTTGTGGTCGGCCACACGCTGAACATCGCCATCAACCTGTTGGGCGCTTATGTGCATACCAACCGGTTGCAATATGTGGAATTCTTTGGGAAATTCTATGAGGGCGGCGGAAGAAAATTCAACCCGTTCTCCGTGAAAACCAAATATTACAAAATCAGGGAGGATCATTGACATGGACATCAATAACTTGGGAGTCGGATTAGCATTATTAGGCGCGGCGCTGGCGGCGCTGCTGGCGGGAATCGGTTCGGCCATCGGCGTTGGTATCGCGGGCGAGGCGGCGGCTGGTGTCGTCACCGAAGATCCTGGAAAATTCGGTAAGGTGCTTCTTTTACAGCTTTTGCCTGGCACGCAGGGAATTTACGGTCTGCTGATCGCCTTTATCACTCTGTCGAATATTGGTATTTTAGGCGGTAGCGGCGATATTTCCTTTGCCAAGGGCCTAATGTATCTCTTTGCCTGCCTGCCCTTAGGTTTTGTGGGATTGTGGTCGGCCAAGCGTCAGGCGCGGGCTGCTGTGGCCAGTATAGGCCTGGTAGCAAAACGCCCCAACCAATTTGGTAAGGCTTTATTATTCCCCGCGATGGTAGAAACCTACGCGGTGCTTGCTCTGCTGGTTTCTCTGCTTGCAGTCATCAACATCGGAAAACTTCCCATCTGATTTCGGCAAGGTGGAAATCAATTTGTGAGGAGAGCTGTCCATGACAGGTTTGGATAAAATCATAGAACAAATCCGGCAGGAAGCCGAACAAGCGGCCCAAGAGCAGATCCGGCAGGGCAGAGAGCAGGCGGATAAGCTTCTGCAAGAAGGAAGACGCCAGGCGCAGGAGAAAGCCGACCGGCTTTCAGAGGCCGCTCAACGGGACGCTGAGGATCTCGCCGCCCGGTTACAATCGGCTACGGCCTTGGAATGCAGAAAGCGGGTGCTCTTAGCCAAGCAGCGCCTGATCGGAGAAGTGATTGAACAGGCAAAACAATCTCTCTATGAGCTGCCGGATAACGAGTACTTCGCATTATTGGAACGTATGATAAAAACTCACGCACTCAGCCAATCGGGAGAACTTAAGCTATCCTCTAAGGATTTAAATCGCCTTCCCTCCGGCTTTCTGGACCGAGTTGCCAAAAGCATCCCCGCGGGTGGACGGCTGCGCCTCTCTGAACAGGCGGCTCAAATCGACGGCGGATTCGTGCTGGTGTACGGGGGTATAGAAGAAAACTGTTCCTTTGAGGCCCTGTTTGAAGCTAACCAAGAACAGATGCAGGACAAGGTGCAAAGCATGCTTTTTCACGCTTGATTCATAGTCGGATAAAATCGAGCATATTCCCGTGGTAAGGAGGACATCATTTTGGCGGAGCAATATACGTACGCGGTTGCGCGCATACGTGCAAAGGAACTTACCTTGCTGAGCCGGCAGGATTTGGATCAGTTGTTAGCGTGCAAAACCGAACAGGACTGCCTGCGATTCCTTGTTGACAAGGGATGGGGCGAGGCGGGGATGGATGGGGAAGAAATGCTTTCCCAGGAGCTGGATAAAACCTGGAGCGCCATTCGGGAACTGGTTCCCGATTTCACCGCGTTCGCCGTGTTTTTATATCCGGTCGATTTCGGCAACCTTAAGGCCGCTATCAAATCGACGGTAGCAGGCAACCGGCCGGAACGGTTGTATGTATACCGCGGCTCAATAGAGCCGGAGGTATTGGAACTGGCGGCGCAGAAGCATGACTTTTCTAGGCTGCCCGCTTTTATGAGAGAGGCGGCGACTCAGGCCTTTCAAACGCTGCTCCACACTGGAGACGGGCAGCTGTGCGATGTAATTTTGGATCGGGCCGCCCTTGCCGCGGTGCTGCAAGCGGGAAAAGATTCAGACAGCCCGCTGATTCAAGAATATGCAGAACTGACGGTGGCAACCGCCAACATAAAAATCGCGGTGCGCGGTCAAAAGACAGGAAAAACCAGAGAGTTCCTCCAGCAAGCCATGGTCCCCTGCGACAGCTTGCGGGTCGGGGACTTGATGGAGGCGGCGGTATCAGGCCGGGACGCGCTGGAGCAATATCTTTCCAATACAAGATACGCCCGGGCGGCGGAGGAATTGAAACGTTCTTCCTCCGCGTTTGAACGGTGGTGTGACAACGAGCAAATGAATTTGATCCGCTCTCAAAAGACGAACCCTTTTACCATTGGTCCTCTGGCTGCCTACATTCTGGCAAGGGAAAGCGAGATTAAGGCGGTGCGGCTTATTTTGTCCGGCAAGCGCAATCATCTGGACGAAGAGGCGGTCAAAGAAAGGTTGAGGGATCTTTATGTATAGGGTTGCAGTGATAGGAGATCGCGATAGTATCTATGGATTCGCAGCGCTGGGGCTGGATGTATTCCCAGTTTCTGAGCTGATTGAGGCGGGTAAAACTCTGCGCCAGCTGGCGGAAGGAAACTATGCGGTAATTTTTATTACCGAATCGCTGGCCCAAGGCCTGGAGCGGGAGCTGGATCATTACCGTAATTTGCCGCTGCCGGCGATAATACCCATTCCAGGGGTTTCCGGGAATACAGGGATGGGCGTTAAGATGGTTAAAAAATCGGTGGAACAGGCGGTAGGTTCCGATATAATCTTTAATGAAAATTAGAAAACAGGTGATAAAGAGATGAGCAAGGGCACCATCAAAAAGGTCGCCGGCCCTCTGGTGATTGCAGAAGGCATGCGCGATGCCAATATGTTTGACGTGGTGCGCGTCAGCGAGCAGAGATTGATCGGTGAGATCATTGAGATACACGGGGATCAGGCCTCTGTTCAGGTTTACGAGGAAACCTCCGGTTTGGGCCCCGGGGAGCCGGTGGAGTCCACCGGCGAGCCTATGAGTGTGGAACTGGGACCTGGCCTAATCGGAAGCATTTTTGACGGCATTCAGCGTCCTCTGGACGATATTATGGCGATATCCGGAAATAATCTCCAGCGCGGCGTGGAGGTTCCCTCATTAAAGCGGGAGCTTACCTGGCATTTTACTCCCACGGTCAAGGTGGGAGATCCGGTGGTTGGCGGGGACATCATTGGCACCGTGCAGGAAACCGAAATTGTTCTGCATAAAATCATGGCGCCCAACGGTGTGATTGGAACGATCCGCTCCATTCAGGAGGGAGATTACACCCTGGAGCAGACCGTAGCGGTGGTGGATACCCCAAACGGTTGCAGCCGTGAGATCACCCTGCTGCAAAAATGGCCGGTGCGGGTGGGTCGTCCCTATCAGCGAAAATTATCTCCAGATATGCCGTTGGTGACCGGACAGCGTGTCATTGATACCCTGTTTCCCATTGCCAAAGGCGGCGTAGCGGCGGTTCCCGGCCCATTCGGAAGCGGAAAAACAGTGGTACAGCACCAATTGGCCAAATGGGCGGAAGCCGATATCGTGGTGTACATCGGCTGCGGCGAGCGCGGCAATGAGATGACCGATGTGCTCAATGAATTTCCAGAGCTGATTGACCCCAAGACGGGTTATTCTCTGATGAAGAGAACCGTACTCATTGCCAACACCTCGGATATGCCGGTGGCCGCCCGAGAAGCGTCCATCTATACCGGTATCACCATTGCGGAATATTTCCGCGATATGGGTTACTCGGTAGCTTTGATGGCGGATTCCACCTCCCGCTGGGCCGAGGCATTGCGTGAGATGTCGGGCCGGTTGGAAGAGATGCCCGGCGAAGAAGGATATCCCGCCTATCTTGGCAGCCGTCTTGCTCAATTCTACGAGCGTGCCGGTCGGGTGATTGCGCTGGGAAAGGATGATCGGGAAGGGGCCCTGTCAGTGATTGGGGCGGTTTCTCCCCCCGGCGGCGATATTTCAGAGCCGGTTTCCCAGGCTACGTTGCGCATTGTCAAGGTTTTCTGGAGTTTGGATTCCGGACTTGCCTATAAACGGCATTTCCCAGCGGTCAACTGGTTGACCAGCTACTCGCTGTATGTGGAGACCATGGCCAAATGGTTTAATACCCAGGTAGCTCCGGATTGGATGGAGCTGCGTTCCAGTCTGATGCGTCTGCTGCAAGAGGAGGCGGAGCTGGAGGAAATTGTTAAGCTGGTGGGTATGGATGCCCTGTCGGCTCCCGATCGTCTCAAGCTGGAAGCCGCCCGGTCCATCCGCGAGGACTTTCTTCATCAGGATGCGTTCCACGAGGTAGATACCTATACCTCATTGGAGAAACAGCATCTAATGATGCAGTTGGTAATGGATTACTCCGAGAAAGCGGCAAAGGCCCTGAAAAACGGCGTTTCTGTGGAGGATCTGGTGAACCTGCCTGTCCGGGAGCGGATCGGTCGGTTTAAATATATTCCGGGCGACCGGGTGAAGCAGGAATACGAGGATATCCTGCATCAGCTTTCGTCCGAGATTGACGCGGCAGCGCAAAAGGAGGACTTCTGATGCCAAAGGAATATCGAACCATTGAAGAGGTAGCCGGTCCTCTGATGCTGGTGCGCGGCGTAGAAAATGTAGCCTATAACGAGCTTGGTGAAATTGAGCTCTTCAGCGGGGAAAAGCGTCGCTGTAAGGTATTGGAGATCGACGGGGGAAACGCTTTGGTGCAGTTGTTCGAAAGCTCCACCGGAATTAATCTCAGCAACAGCAAGGTGCGCTTTTTGGGCAGAAGTATGGAGCTGGGGGTATCCGCGGATATGCTCAGCCGGGTATTCGATGGATTGGGCCGCCCCATCGACGGCGGCCCGGACATCCTGCCGGAAAAGCGGATGGACATCAACGGCCTGCCCATGAATCCCGCTGCGCGCAACTATCCACAAGAGTTTATCCAAACGGGAATTTCAGCGATTGACGGACTTAACACCCTGGTGCGTGGACAAAAACTGCCCATCTTTTCCGCAAGCGGCCTTCCGCATGCAAATCTGGCCGCACAGATCGCCCGACAGGCCAAGGTGCGCGGCACCAAGGAACCCTTTGCCGTAGTATTTGCGGCCATGGGAATCACCTTTGAAGAATCCAACTTTTTTATTGAAAGTTTTCGGGAAACCGGCGCCATTGACCGCACAGTAATGTTTGTAAACCTGGCCAACGACCCGGCTATCGAGCGTATCGCAACTCCCCGTATGGCTCTCACCGCAGCGGAATATCTGGCTTTTGAACAGGGCATGCATGTCCTTGTGATTATGACCGACATTACAAACTATGCGGATGCTCTGCGTGAAGTTTCCGCCGCCCGGAAAGAGGTTCCCGGACGCCGGGGTTATCCCGGCTATATGTATACCGATCTGGCTTCCTTGTATGAACGTGCTGGCCGGCAGAAGGGAAAAAGCGGCAGCATCACTCTAATTCCCATTCTGACCATGCCGGAAGACGACAAAACGCATCCGATTCCCGATCTGACTGGATATATCACCGAGGGACAAATTATTTTGAGCCGTGAACTTTTCCGTAAGGGCGTAACCCCTCCCATTGACGTGCTGCCTTCCTTGTCTCGACTTAAGGATAAAGGCATCGGAGAGGGAAAAACCCGTGCCGATCACGCCAACACGATGAACCAATTGTTTGCCGCCTATGCCCGTGGCAAGGACGCCAAGGAGTTGATGGTCATTCTGGGAGAAGCGGCGCTGACGGATATTGATAAGCTTTATGCAAAATTTGCAGACGCCTTTGAAAATGAGTATGTTTCCCAAGGGTATGAAGCCAACCGGGATATTGAAGAAACCCTGCGCATCGGCTGGAAACTTCTGTCCATCCTGCCAAGAGGGGAACTCAAACGGATCAAGGACCAGTATCTGGACGAGTACTACGGAAAATAAACAGTTCGGATCAGGTTTTTATTTTGTGAACCGTAATTTTAAAACAAAGGGGTGATAAACCCTTGGCAAACACACATGTGAATCCAACCCGAATGGAATTGACCCGTTTGAAAAAAAAGCTGATTACCGCAATGCGCGGGCATAAGCTGCTTAAGGACAAACGGGATGAGCTGATGAGACAATTTCTGGATCTGGTGAGAGAGAACAAGACCCTGAGAGAAAAAGTAGAACGGGGCATCGAAGCCGCCAACAAGAATTTTGTATTGGCTCGGGCCTCTATGCAGGACGAAACCCTGAATGCCGCCTTGTTGTCTCCAAAGCAGGAAGTATCCCTGGAGAGCGGGATACGCAATGTAATGAGTGTGGAGATCCCTGTTTTTGAGTGCAAGACCCGGACCTCTGATCCCAATGATATTTATTCCTACGGATTCGCCTTTACCTCCAGTGATTTAGACGACGCGGTTTACTCTTTGTCGGAGATTCTTCCTGATATGCTGCGTCTGGCCGAATGCGAAAAGTCCTGCCAGCTTATGGCGGCAGAGATCGAAAAGACCCGCCGTCGTGTCAACGCGCTGGAACATGTTATGATCCCAGAAATGCAGGAGAGTATTAAATATATCACGATGAAGCTGGATGAAAACGAACGAAGTACGCAGATTCGTCTGATGAAGGTAAAGGACATGATGCTTCAGCAGGCGCATCATTATAGGGAAAAGGCGATAGAACAGTGAACAAGGAAAACAGCGGATCCATGCCAAAGGGCACGGTTCCGCTGTTTATTGTTGTTAAGGGAATCCAGATGGGATTATGGCTGCACACTGCCCAAACGCCCATTTTCCGTCGCTCAGTAGCACAGCGAAATGCAATGTTATCAATATAACAGGATTGGTGAAATTATGGATATCGATCAATTGATCCGCAGTTCCCGCCGCAGTATTTCCTTGGAAATCACAGAGCAGGGCAAGCTGGTGGTGAGAGCGCCCAAAAGAATTTCCCAACGTACCATAGAACAGATGGTATCCAAACATCGGGATTGGATTGACAGAAAGAGAAAAGAAATCGCGGCCAAGCCCAAAATCACCCCTCATTTCTTTCAAGAAGGGGAAGTGTTTTACTATCTGGGAGAGCCACACCTTCTTGCATTGGCCACACCGGATTCTCTTGTTACCATCGGAGAGGGAAAGATCTGGATCCCCCGTGCTGACAACAAGCAGATAATGGCGGACAAAGTTACTCTGTGGTACCAGCAAAGAGCCAAAGAACTTCTTTTACCCCGTCTTAAGGAGCTTTCCGCCTATTATGGATTACCCTATACCACAGCCAAAATTACTTCCGCCAAAAGCCGTTGGGGATCGTGTTCGGGAAAAAATTCCATCTGTCTGTCCTGGTATCTGGTGATGGCTCCAAGTCGGGTGGCGGATTCCGTCATGATTCACGAACTGTGTCATACAATACATCATGACCATTCTTTTGCATTTTGGTCATTGGTTGAACAGATTATGCCGGATTACAAACAGCGCCGTCAATGGCTAAAGGATAACCGATATCTGATGAAACTGGAATTTGGCGAAAGCGGCTGACCGCAGAAAATCAATTCATAAATTTCTCAGGTGAAATTATATAAAAGACAAGGGGATTGTGCTTGACTAATTTTATGGCAAAATGTTACACTATAGCGGTCACTAACAATTGGTGTTTTTAATTGTCAGTTTCTATTTCATGAAGAGAGAGGGACTTTATGACAAAGCTTTTAATCAGACTATTCATCAAGAATAGCTCTCAAACCCAGGACCATGAGGTCCGACAACGCTATGGATTGTTGGGCGGATTGGTTGGAATCATCTGTAATTTGATCCTTTTTGGCGCCAAGTCAGTGGCAGGAGTGCTGACAAGCTCCGTTTCCATCACAGCGGATGCCTTTAATAATTTATCCGATGCAGGATCGTCCATTGTGACTTTAGTAGGTTTTAAGATGTCTGGAAAACCTGCGGATGATAAACATCCCTTTGGTCATGGAAGAATTGAATATATCTCAGGATTGATGGTGTCCATGGCCATTCTCTTAATGGGAATAGAGCTGGTCCGGTCCTCGTTTGAAAAGATTATTCATCCGGAGGCCGCTGAATTTAACTTGCTGTCAGTGATTATTTTGATTGTCTCCATCGTGATAAAGCTGTGGATGGGACTGTTTAACCGAAAACTGGGAAAAATCATTGATTCCGCTACCCTGAAGGCCACCGCTATGGATAGCATCAGCGATGTCGCCGCTACCTCCACAGTGCTGCTTGGCATTGTTATCAGCACGCTAACAAAAACTTCCATTGACGGTTACGCGGGATTGGCAGTAGCGCTTTTTATTCTTTACACCGGTTTCATGACTGCCAGAGAAACGCTGAACCTGCTGTTGGGAGAGGCGCCCAGCGCCGAATTTGTCCGGGCAATAGAAAAGGAAGTTCTATCCTATGAGGATGTGGTAGGAATTCACGATCTGATTGTCCACAATTATGGTCCGGGCCGTAGCGTGGTTTCTCTGCATGCCGAGGTTCCCTGTCACATCGATATCCTTAAAATTCACGATACAATTGATAATATTGAACGTGATCTCAAAAAAAAGTTCGACTGTGAATGTGTCATTCATATGGATCCTATCGCAACTGACGATCAGAAAGTAAATTCAGTGCATCAAAAAGTTGCAGTATTGGTGAAACTAATCGATCCCTCTGTGACCATACACGATTTTCGCATGGTGGAGGGCACTTCTCACACCAATCTTATTTTTGACGTAGTGGTTCCACATAAGTTTCGCCTCAATGATGAGCAGGTGGTAGATGCCGTTCGATCTGCGGTAAAAACGATGGATGAAAGTTACGAGGTGGTCATTAACGTGGATAAGACTTATGTTTATAAAGATTTATAAAGATATTGAAGGGATATGTACTAGAAATTGTTTTGCGCGTCATGAGACTATAAGCTTGCTGATAAAATCGCAGCGGCGTCAATGGAGTTGTGTTCCATATTTTTTATCATCCGCAAGTTAGCATGGATATGGCTGATAGATTTCCAAAATGAAGAACACGGTCTCTGCCATATGGCATATGAAGAGATATGCTTGGAAATAAAGAATCCCCGTTTTGTGAAAGCTAGGCTTTCGACAAAACGGGGATTCTTATTTATAGGTTTATGATATTAAATTTCTCTTCTTTTCTTGCGGGCCACAAACACGCCGGCTGCGCTAATCAGGGCCAGCGCCGCCAAGGCGGAAACGCCGATGTCGCCCGTCTTGGTGGGGGTGGATCCGTCGCCCACCGGGGCCGTTGT
>JAAWNT010000007.1 GCA_022799115.1 Clostridiales bacterium
TTTGTTCGCTCCTTTCTGAATGTGGTCTCGCCTACTTCATTCTATCAGAGCGCGCTTTCCTTGTCCTCTTTTATTTGCGAAACTTATTCTACCTTATCTTTTTGCACCTGTTGATGATAATAGACGGCCAAAGGATAGCGACGAAAAAGGTCTGTGCGTTCTTACCGCACGTGGAATAAAGATTTAAAGATTTACGGGGATCTCATTTTTCTCCTTAAAACATTCATGTTGGAAAGTAAGAAGTCAGAAGGCGGATAACATCAATGCCGGACGATATCATTCGGTTATTGTTTAAATGTCAGAGATTAACCGATAGAATGGTAAGATCTAGGGTTGCATGGGAATAAAGGTTACGGATTGGTAAGGATTCCCTCATATTTCCCGGGGAAACTTTTATCGTCTGGCTAAGAGGAAGAAGGGGCTTATGAAAAACGACGCCGACTTTCCAGACGTATAGCAGGACGAGCAGGAAAACGGCGGCGCTGTTAAGCTGTTTTCTGATACTAAGCCATCTAAACATACGGTCAACCGCAGGGGCATCTGCATGCATTGTTCCTGCGATGAAACAGACTCAACAAGGTCTTCCCGTCGAATCTCGCGCAGGGAGGTTTTATTTTTGTCCAAAATGGGAATCATTAGGAGAGAACCTCTCCGCGCCACTTGTAAAAGCTGACAGAGCCCACGATACCAGAGATCAGCAGCAAAGGGCTTGACATCCCACTGCGCATGGGAGAAAATAAGGAAAGTCCATATCCAACTTCCTTTTCTATCTCAATGATAAGGAAGAATCTCAATGGAGGGGAAAGGGGTTGCAACGCTCTCTTTCAGGGGGACCTGCTCCTCGGAAAGGATTGTTTTATGAATCTCAACCGACAGAATATTAAAAAAATCCTGTTTATTGTCGTCGTCTCCATCGCAGTGTTTCTTGCAATGCAGCGAATCGACGTGGTGATGCAGTTTCTGGGGGTGTGCTTTCGTCTGCTTACCCCGTTGGTTATCGGTCTTTGCATGGCCTTTATTTTAAATGTGCTGCTCAAGGTTTGGGAAGAAAACGTCTTTTTCTTTTTAAACCGCAGGAAGGGAAAAATTTGGCTCCGTATCCGTCGAGGGGTATGCCTTGCATTGACCTACGGCACCGTGGTGGGATTGATTTTGATCCTGGTATTCCTCATTGTTCCAGAGATCAGCCGTAGTTTTGAGATGCTGGTAAAGAATATTCCTGTCTATATTGAGGAATTACAAAAATGGGCCGACGATGTGGCGACCTGGCTGAACCTGTCTCCTCAGGAGGTGGAGAAGCTACAAATCGACTGGGATCAGGCGATTACAGCGTTACAAGGCTTTTTCTCGGATGGCTCTACGCTGTTTTTTGACACCACCGTAGGCATCACCTCGGCGATTTTCAACGGGATTTTTAATTTTATAATGGGCATCGCCTTTTCGGTTTATATGTTGGCCCAGAAAGAGAAGCTGTGCCGCCAATTAAAAAAAGTGGCTCTGGCCTTTTTGCCCCGCTCCAAGGCTGAATATCTGATCTCGGCGGGTAAGCTCTCCAACAAAATTTTTGCCCGTTTTGTCACCGGTCAGCTAACCGAAGCGGTCATTATTGGCGTGCTTTGCTTTTTGGGCATGAGTGTTTTTTCCATGCCTTATGCGGCTCTAATCTCCACCATTGTGGGCTGTACCGCGTTGATCCCCATCTTTGGGGCGTTTATCGGCACAGCGGTGGGGGCCTTTCTGTTGCTGATGATTGACCCGATGACAGCTTTATGGTTTGTGGTGTTTATTATTGTGTTACAGCAGATAGAGGGAAACGTCATTTATCCCAGGGTGGTTGGCAGCTCCATTGGGCTGCCGGGCATCTGGGTGCTGTTCGCGGTGCTGGTGGGCGGCGGCGTGTTCGGCGTACTGGGCATGCTGGTGGGAATTCCCATTGCGTCGGTCGCCTATTGCCTGTTTAAGGACGCCGTGGCCTGGCGGCTTCGCAAAAAGAAGATTTCCGAGGCCCAGCTGGCAGAGGCGGGGCACGCTCCCCCTCTCATGGATCTGCCGCCGGAAGAGCACTCTTTGGAGGATCAGACTTTACAAAACATCCCCTCTTTTGAGGAATCAGAGGACAAAGAGGAGGAATAGCCATGCAGAGAGTAATAGGAATTTTAGCCCATGTGGACGCAGGTAAGACCACATTTTCCGAACAGGTGCTCTATCACGCGGGAGCCATACGCAAAAGAGGGCGGGTAGACCACCAAAATGCCTTTCTGGACAATCAAAGCATAGAAAGGGAGCGGGGAATTACGGTGTTTGCGGAGCAGGCGACCTTTTCCCTGTGTGGCTGCCAATATCACTGGATCGATACTCCCGGCCATGCCGATTTTTCTGCCGAGATGGAGCGGGCGTTACAGGTGATGGATGCGGCTGTGGTGCTGGTCAGCGGAGTGGAAGGGGTGCAGGGCCACACAGAGACGGTGTTCCAGCTGCTGCGAAATAACGGGGTACCCTGTTTCTTTTTCATCAACAAACTGGATCGTAGCGGAGCCAGTTTCTCCGGTACGATAAGCGAGATTCAACGGACTCTTGCGAAGGAGGCGGTGCGGTTCGATCAGCTGGACGGAGGAGAGGGGGAACGCGCCTTTGCCGAGAAGCTGGCTGAACTGGACGACGATCTGCTGGAGCGTTACCTTGAAGGCGGTTACCAACGGGAATACTGGATGAAAGAGGCCGGGAGAATGCTGAAAGAGGGAAGATTGTTTCCTGTTTTCGGCGGTTCTGCACTGCAAGATCAGGGTGTGGAAGAATTTCTGAAAGCGATGCATGACCTTCTCAGCTGGATTTCTCCACCGGATCCGGATTCCCCTTTTTGCGGACTCGTCTACAAGATACGCCACGACAAACAGGGCAAGCGGGTGGCATTTCTTAAGGTAACAAAAGGGGTGCTGCGGGCAAAACAACAAGTGTCCGTTTTGGGAGAGGAAGGAGAACCGGCGCTTCAGAAGATTGATGAGCTGCGGATATATAACGGGGAGCGATTTGCCACAGTACAGCAGGTGGAACCCGGCGGCCTATGCGGAGTGGTAGGACTGAGCCTGGCCGCTCCGGGAGACGGAGTGGGAGCCGAACGTTTCCGGCAAAGCTATGAGACTGTCCCTACAATGATGGCAAAGGCGATGTTTTCTCCCGCGCTTTCCCCGAAGACTGTGTTGTCCGCACTGCGTCAACTGGAGGACGAGGATCCCCTGCTGGGGGTAGAATGGAATTCCGCGTTGGAAGAGATTCACATTCACATTTTGGGAACCATCCAGTTGGAGGTGTTGGAGCAGCTTCTGAGGGAGCGGTTTCAGTTGGAGGTTACCTTTGGAGACTGCGAGACTGTATACCGGGAAACCATCGCCGGGCCGGTGACCGGTTATGGGCATTTTGAGCCGCTCCGGCACTACGCGGAGGTACACCTGCGGTTAGAACCGGGGAAACGAGGAAGCGGCGTCACTTTTGCGACCCAGTGCTCTGCCGACCAGCTTGCCGGACATTACCAGCGTCTGATTGAGACTCACGTGATGGAAAAGCGGCACAAAGGAGTGCTTACCGGTTCCGAGCTGACGGATGTGAAGATTACCCTGCTGGCGGGGCAAGCCCACCTGAAACACACTGAGGGCGGGGACTTTCGTGAGGCGACCTACCGGGCGATTCGGCAGGGGTTGATGCAGGCGCAAAGCGTGTTGCTGGAGCCCTATTATCGCTTCCGCATTCTGGCGCCAACCCAATGGGTGGGACGGGTGCTTTCCGACATTCAGCGTTTTGGGGGAAACTTCCAGCCGCCCCGGCAGGAAGGGGATAACGCCGAGGTGTGCGGGCGGGTTCCGGCATCCAAATTTATCAACTACAGCCGGGACCTGACGGCCTTTACCGGAGGAAAAGGGGCTTTGAGCGTTCAATTTGACGGCTTCGAGCCCTGTATGGACGCTGAAAAGGTGGTTGCCTGCAAGGGTTATAATCCTGATCGGGATGTGGAAAATACAGCTGACTCGGTTTTTTGCGCCAAAGGGGCGGGATATCCGGTTAAGTGGTATGACGTAGAGAAATGTGTCCATATTCGATGACCAGTATGGAAAATTCCGTGTAAGTCTCACTTCAAAACGTTAACTCCAGAGGGCCGGTTGGAAGATGAAGCAGATGGGCGGAAACCCGGTTTTTTTGTCATAGCGCCAAATGGCCGACTGTTTTTTAGAAAGAGCGAAACAGTGCGATTCCGGATGTTACATACCCGCAGCCGCGTGGTGAAAAAGAATAGCCCGGTCCCTTTGAGGCGGCCGGGCGGCTTTGGGAGGAAACAACAATGATAGCAATGATTACAGGGGCGAGCTCGGGAATTGGCCGGGATATCGCTCGTATTCTCAGTGAGCAATACGGTTGCGATCTGATTTTGGTAGCCCGCCGTATGGACCGGCTTAAGGAGCTAAAGGCGCAACTGCCCACCCGGGTGCAGGCAATCAGCTGCGATCTGAGCAGTGAACAAGCTTGCCGTCGGCTCTACCAAAAGGTCAAAGGAAAACGGATCGACATTTTAATTAATAACGCTGGCTTTGGCTTGTTCGGATCGTTTGAGGAAACCAGCCTGGATCGGGAACTGGAGATGATCGACACCAACATTCGGGCAATGCATATCCTCTCCAAGTTGTTTTTACATGATTTTGTCCGCCGAGATTCGGGATATCTGCTCAATGTGGCCTCGTCGGCCGCATTTTATCCCGGACCGCTGATGGCTACTTATTACGCCACAAAAGCATATGTGCTGCGGCTGTCCCAGGCCGTAAAAGAGGAATTGCGCCGCAGAGGGAGCCGGGTTTCAGTGACGGCGTTATGTCCGGGACCGGTGCGCACCGAGTTTGACCAGGTGGCTGATGTGCGGTTTAGCGTGCGGGGGCTGCCCAGCCGCCAAGTGGCTCAATACGCAGTGGAAAGCATGTTTCGCCAACGGCTGACCGCAATACCAGGACCTCTTATGAAGGCGGCCCGTCTTGCTCAAAGGGCGGTTCCGGATTGGTTGGTACTGCGAATTTCCTACCACATGCAAAAGCGCAAGCAGGGATAATTCCTGAGTTCAAGGACGCTTTCAAGAATCAATCGCACAAGAAAACAGCCTGTGCCCAAATATAGGCACAGGCTGTTTTCTTGTGCGATTGATAGAACAGGAACCGGCTAACCCAACTGATGCAGCCGCTTACACAACGCTCAGAATGAGAGAGGGTTTTGTCCATTGGATACAATATGCGGCCGAAAACGGGTCAATCAGATATTGAAGATAGACGGTCCTTTCGCGTCATACGAGTGTTATACATCCAGCGATTATGTAGGGTTCCTTTCTAACATGAGAAGGAAAACAAACCGGCGATTAATGCTCGTGCTCTCCGCAGGAGCAGGCGAAATCATCGAAGCTGTCAGCTTGAGAGTCGATCAGCTCTCCCTGCCGCATCCGCAGGCGCAGCTTGTCGTTTTCCACTGCGTTGGCTAACAAGTCTCTGAAATTGCGTGCATGCTTGATATTCTTTATCACCAAGGTGGGATGGGTTTTGTCCTGGGCTTCTAGTACGATGCTGCCAAGGCCAAAGATCCGCTGAAACAGAGAACGGTTGAGAGTCATATCCACAATACGGTAGAGTAGAATTTCGTTTTCACTGGTATTCACAAACCCTTCCTTGAGAACCAGTTTTTTATTTAGCAGAGTATATACAGTAAAGGTAAAAGGAAGGCCAAAAAATAGCCACCGTTTGCGTTCCGATACATTCAAAGGCTGTTCGTAATTGGCTTGTGGCATAATGTGAAATCCTCCTAAATTTTTTATAAAAAAAGGAATTGGTAAAGCTTCTCTTAAATTGCCTACAGGCAATCTGGACCTGGGATTACTTAAGCCAAGAGAAGTCATTTAGTCCCCGAAACAGACCCCGATTTCCCGGGCTGCCTGAACCACTGAATGGTCCTTGGGCACGGTTTTTAATTTTCCGGCTACCTCCGATAAAGGCACTGGAACAATTTCTCCGTTTCGCAGAGCTACCATGTTGCCATATTGTTTTTGAACGATCAACTGGGCCGCCGCCGCGCCAAAGCGGGTGGATAGAGTACGATCATAGGAGCAGGGGCTGCCGCCGCGCTGAAAATGTCCCGGCACGGTAACCCGGATCTCCTGTCCCGTAGCCTCCTCCAGCTCTTTGGCGATCTTGTAGGAAATCGCAGGATAGGGCATGGCGGCCCGCTTGGCTTTGAGCTCCTTTTTTGTAAGCCCGGCATCCTCCTTGGAGATGGCGCCTTCGGCAACAGCCAGGATGGAAAAGCGCTTGCCCATTTTGTTGCGCTTTCGAAGCGCCTTACACACCGAAGCGATGGTATAGGGGATTTCAGGAATCAGGATGACGTCGGCGCCGCCCGCGATGCCGGCATGCAGGGTCAGCCATCCGGCTTTATGGCCCATCAGTTCCACAATAAACACTCTGCCGTGAGAAGTGGCGGTGGTATGGATGCAATCCAAAACGTTGGTGGCGATGTCCACCGCGCTCTGAAAACCGAAGGTCATATCGGTTCCCCAAATGTCGTTGTCAATGGTTTTGGGTAGGGTGACCACATTGAGTCCCTCTCCGCATAACAGGTTGGCGGTTTTATGAGTACCGTTGCCCCCCAGAATTACCAAGCAGTCCAGTTTCATCTTCTTGTAGTTTTCCTTCATGGCCTGGACTTTGTCCACACTGTTCTCATCCACCACACGCATCAGCTTGAACGGTTGACGGGAGGTTCCCAAAATAGTGCCGCCCCGGCATAGGATACCGGAGAAATCCTCCCGTTTCATCATTCGATATTCTCCGTTAATCAGGCCGCGGTAGCCGTCCTGGATGCCATAAATCTCCAGTTCCTCCTCATCATAGCATTCAAACAGCGCCTTGGCCACACCATGCAAGGCTGCGTTAAGTCCCTGGCAGTCCCCGCCGCTGGTCAGCATTCCCACTCGTTTCATATGTTTCACCTGTCCCTTTCCTAATGTCCCAAGATTGTTTAAGAGTTGCCCTCGAAGCGGGGGCTTTTCAGAGGTTTGTAGGGTTGCTCCTCGCTGAGCACCTCTTTGTCGTCCAGCGCCTTGCGTGCCAGCCGCGCGAACTCAATCTGGCTGCGAACCACCTGTTTGCCTCTTTTATCAATGTGGGTATATGTGGTGTCGGGCAGCTGAACTCTGGCGTTGACCGTGTCGCTGAGCATCAGATTCACAATGGAGAAGGCCCGCTCTTTTAGGTCTTCGTCGTCGATGGGAAACACCAGCTCCACCCGGCGGTCCAGATTGCGAGGCATCCAGTCGGCGCTGCCCATGTAGATTTTTGGGGTTCCGCCATTTTCGAATTGAAAGATCCGGCTATGTTCCAATAGCTGTCCCACAATGGAAATTACAGTGATGTTTTCGCTGATTCCCGCAAGCCCTGGAATCAGACAGCAGATCCCTCGCACAATCAGCTTTATTTTTACTCCGGCCTGAGAGGCGGCGTATAACAATTGAATGATCCTGGGATCTACCAGGGAATTTACTTTTGCGATGATCCCGCTGGGCAGTCCCTTCCTGGCATTTTCCGTCTCGTTTTGAATCATTCGTTCAAAAAAGTTCCGCATTCCCTGAGGCGCCACGATCATTTTATGGTATTCCGGCGGCCGGGAGTACCCGGTGAGCACGTTAAACAGGGAGGAAGCATCCACACCAAAGGTTTCCTTGCAGGTAAACATACCGATGTCAGTGTAAAAGCGGGCGGTGGAGTCGTTGTAGTTGCCGGTTCCCATGTGCAGGTAACGGCGGATCACTCCATCCTCTCTTCTAACCACAAGCAATATTTTGCAGTGTGTTTTTAACCCCGCCAACCCATAAATCACGTGGCATCCGGCGTGCTCCAATTTTTTGGCCCAGTTGATATTATTTTCTTCGTCGAACCGTGCTTTGAGTTCCACCAGTACGGTTACTTGTTTGCCGTTTTCCGCGGCCTTTATGAGAGCGGCGATGATGGGGGAGTTGCCGCTGACCCGATAAAGAGTCTGCTTGATGGCCAGCACGTTGGGATCTTCGGCGGCGGTTTCCACAAAGCGTACAACCGAGAGGAAGCTCTCATAGGGATGATGAACCATCCGGTCTTTCTCTCGAATGGCCTCAAAGATATCGTCGTAGCCCCAGAAATCTGCGGGTGGATCCACTGGACGGATGGGGGCGAAACGGTAGATTTCAAAACCCCGAACCCCGCAGAATTTACTCAAAAAAGTGAGATCAATGGGGCCGGGTAGCTCGTAGATCTCCCGTTCTCCCACCTCGAGCATTTCCACCAGAAACTCCCGGGTTTCCTGGTCGCATTTCTGCATCAGCTCTAGCCGCACCGGGCGGCCGCGCTTTCTCTTTTTAATGGATTTCTCAATGGCCAGCATCAAATCCTCCGATTCCTCGTCAATATCCAGATCGGAGTTACGAGTCACTCGGAATGGGCAATACGCCTTAATCTCGTGGAGTTCAAAGAGCTGGGGCAGTTTGTGGATGATAATACTTTCCATCAGCACGAAGGCTCGTCCGTTATCGCAGGGGAGCTCCAGAAAACGCGGCAGGATGGAGGGCGCCTGCACCACAGCGAAATAGGATTCCTCATCCTTTTTCAACCGAACGGCGATGTTCAGGCTCTTGTTGGCCAACAATGGAAAGGGACGGCTGCGATCCACCGCTAAGGGAGTGAGCACAGGAAAGAGTATTTTGTCAAAATATTCCTCGATATGGGTCCGCTGCCGCTCATTCATCTCCCGAACCGTGAGAAAGGAGATGTTGTTGCGCTTGAGAGCGGGCACTATGGAGCGGTGCAGGCAGGAGTACTGGCGCTCAGTAAAGGCGTGGATCTTTTCGGTGAGCTTACCCAGCAGCTCTCTGGGGGTCAAACCCGAGGCGTCAGGCTCCGTATATTTGGAATGAATCTGCTCCATCACGCCGGCTACCCGCACCATAAAGAACTCATCCAGATTGGAGGCGGTGATGGATAAAAAATTAATGCGCTCCATAATGGGGTTGTCCTTTTCAAAGGCTTCCTCCAATACCCGAGCATTGAAGTCCATCCAGCTTAGCTCCCGGTTGTTATAGGGAAACGGCGTTGTTTTGTTGCTCATATCGTTCATCCTTTCACTGATACCCCAGCCATATGGAATTGTTAGTTGTGCAGCTTTTATAAAAGGCGCCGTCTTCGGCGGATTTAAAACAGAAGGGATTTCACCACAAACTGAGGCTTGATGCCAAACACCTCTTCAAAGAAGAGAGAGCACTCCTCAAAGGCCCACTGTTCCAGCAACACATTGCGGTCGCTGACCCCGGTGATGGTAAGCGTATCTTCACTCAAGCGGATACGGATGGTTTGCAGTTTTTGTTTGCCCGATTTGTCCAAGGCATTGGCCAGACGAAAGACGGCCACCAGCTTTGCCACCGCCAGTTTGTTTTTTTCGGACAGAGCGACGTATTCCCGGCTTTCGGCGCTTCCCATAAAGAAATCGGTGCATTGGGCGATATGAGCGATGAGCAGAACCTCTTCATCGGTCAGACCGTAAATGTCGCTGTTTTTAATCAAATCGAAGGCGCTGCGCAGATGAGATTTGGAATTTACATAATATCCCGATTCATGCAGAATGGCGGCAAGCTCCAGCAGAAGCCGTTTTTTGGCATTGAGGCCGTGAATTTTCTTCATCCGGTCAAAGATAGCGCAAGCGTATTCCCGCACCGTTTCCAGATGTCCAGGATTGCTGTAATAATGTCCCGCTATGGTGCGGGCGCAGGAGAGGGCGTTTCGCCGCACATGTTCGTCGTACTCCGCTTTGCTTTTGGAGAACAGCAGCTGCCGGATGATCGCGTCCCACAGCTCAATTTTTGGAGAGATCACCTTTTTAGCGTCGGTTAGGGTGAGGACATGGTTGAACAACGCTAAAGCGGCGTACATGATTTCCGCTTGGCTTTGCGTAATGCCATATCTTTGGCCGATGCGCTCGGTGGTCATGGAACTGACGGTGCGATACAGCTCCTTCAGACGTTTCACCTCGATGGTGTACCGGCCCTTTTTCAGGGGAATGGAGCAGATTTGGGCAATTAGCTGAATTTCGTTGCCGGTGATGATGATATTTTCCGCTTTACGCTCCGGATGAGGAAGGGGAATGCGTCCGATTACCCCGTCTAAATACTCATCCATCATGGCCGCATATTGGGTGCGCTCCTCCCGAATCCCGCTGAGCATGTCACGCAGTTTGAGGGAACCCATGGGGATATTCTGGGAAAAGATCATGCCGCCCTCCTCATAGAGGGCCAGCCCGAGACTACCGGTGCCGATATAAGAGAGCAGGGCATGATCCATATGGGGCAAATCCTCCCCGCTCAGGCCCCGTAGAATTTCCGAATAGATTAAGGTTTTTTCCTGATCGTCCTCTAGAATCTCAATGGTCATGTCGTTTTGTATTTTCAGCTGATCCACAATATAGGCACGGTTTTGAGCTTCGCGGAACACGGTAGTGGCCACAATTTTGTACTGAGCTACTCCATATTCGGCCATTACTTGGGAAAATCCCCGAAGAATAGAGGAAAGCTCTTTTAGACTGTCAAAGCTGATTTTGCCGTTTTGGAACACCTCATGCCCCAGGGCGATGGGATATTCCAAAAGATCCAGATCCCGGATGGCGCCGTTTTGCAGCTGAGCCACCCGCATTTTCACCATGTTGGAGCCGATATCGATGACGGCTACCGCTTTGCCCCCGTGTTTTTTATTCACAGCATGCACTTCCCTTTATCACTTTGGAAATCAATAAGTTTCATGTGTTTATTATACCAAGTTCTGTGAGGGTCATCAAGGAAGATTCCTTAACATTGCAGGAAAAACAAAAAATTTCGTGTAGCCTGTGGACAAGATGGAACCCCCTTTGTTTTCTATTTGAAAGCGAATGAATGAAAACTTTCATTTCTGCACTGTTATCACGGCAGTCCGAGCGCTGAAAAAGAGCGAAAACAGGCGTCCTTCCGGCAGATGTCACGAAGCAAAACAAAAAGATATATGACGCCCCTTCTTTGAAATAATCCGGCCCACTGTAATGTCCGTTGGATTGATCTCCCAGCCTAAAAAAATGTATGTTAGATTTTATGTATTTATAATGCGAATACTGGACGAAGACGTTTTTGTCTAATCAACTAAAATACCCGGACATCGGAATGCTCCGTTGTCCGGGATATAGTCAATGGAAGTCTCTATGATTTTGTGGAGAAATCCTCCCTGTCTGAATCAGACTGGTGTTCGCATGGGCGGGAACAGCCGGCGCATCCGCCGCAGCAACCACCGCCCTTTTTCTTTCTGCGCCGGGAATAAAGGAAGATCCCCACAAGTATTAAAGCCAGCAACACGAGAACGACACAATCGGCAATGGTCATAAAATTCCCCCTTTACCCAAGAAACAAGCTTCCCACCTGGAAAATAACCAACGCCACCGCATAAGCGGCGCAGGTCTGATACAAAGCGGTGAGCAGGGCGGATCTAGTGGAACCAAGTTCACGCCGGGACGCGGCGAAGGCGGCCACACAGGGCATATAAAGTACGGTAAAAGCCAGGAATGAAAAGGCGCTCAACGGGGTAAAGATGGATTGCAGCGCGGTAGAAAGCTGCGCGTCGCTGGCCGCGCCGGTGAGCACAGTAAGGGTGCTCACCACCGATTCTTTGGCGGTTAAACCTGTGATTAGTGCGGTGGAAGCCCGCCAGTCGTTGAACCCTAAGGGGATAAAAATAGGGGAAATCACCGAGCCTATGGAGGCTAAGATACTGTTGGTGCTGTCCTCCACCAGGTTGAGGGACCAGTCAAAACTCTGTAAAAACCAGACGACAATAGCGGCGATAAAAATGATGGTAAAGGCTTTGCGAATAAAATCTTTCGCTTTTTCCCACATGTGCAGAGCCACACTGTGCACCGAAGGAAGCCGGTAGGCGGGCAGCTCCATCACGAAGGGAACCGGTTTTCCTTTGAAAATCGTGCTTTTCAGCAGCAGCCCGGAAAGGACGGCTACCACCATCCCGGTGATATACAGAGAGATCATGACCAACGCGGAATGGTCAGGGAAGAAGGCCATGCTAATCATGCCATAGATGGGCAGCTTGGCGCTGCAGGACATAAAGGGGGTGAGCACAATCGTCATCTTTCGGTCGCGCTCGCTGCTAAGGGTGCGCGTGGCCATAATGGCAGGTACAGAACACCCAAACCCGATGAGCATGGGCACGAAGGACCGCCCGGATAGCCCGATCTTGCGAAGAAGCTTATCCATAACAAAGGCTACCCTGGCCATGTATCCGCTGTCTTCCAATAAAGAAAGAAAGAGAAACAAAAGGACGATGATAGGCAAAAAGGACAATACGCTGCCCACCCCGGCAAACACACCGTCGATAAGAAGCGATTGCAGCCAGTGGCTGACATTGGCCTGCACCAGCAGGCTGGAAACCAAGCCGGTAACCCACTGAATACCACTGTCCATCAGATCCTGCAAGGGCGCCCCGATGACCGAAAAGGTGAGCCAGAACACCACCAGCATGATGCCCAAGAAGATGGGAATTCCTAAATACTTGTGGGTGAGCACCCGGTCAATCTTTTCCGAACGCATCTGCTCTCGGGTTTCCTGGTGTTTAATCACGCATTGGCGGCAGATATCTTCAATATAGCGGTAGCGCATGTCGGCCAGAGCGGCTTCCCGGTCGGTATTCAGGGCGCGTTCCATGTGACGCACGATATGCCCAATGATGTGCAGCTGTTCCTCGGTAAGGCTCAGGACTTCCATCATGGGCTGGTCTCCCTCTACAAGCTTCGTGGCGGCAAAGCGCAGGGGATAACCGGCGGATTTCGCCTGCTGTTCCACGATATGAGCAATGGAATGGATGGCTATATGTACCTCTCCCTGACAGAAATCCATTTTTGCAGGAGGAGCGCCCCGCTCCACTACTTTGAGAACGGCGTTCATCAGCTCGGAAATCCCCTCGTTTTTGCTGGCTGAAATAGGCACCACGGGGATTCCCAAATGTTCGGAAAGCTGTTTTACATGGATGGAGTTGCCGCTGGCTTTTACCTCATCCATCATGTTCAGAGCAATCACCGTAGGGATCCCCAACTCCATCAGCTGCAAAGAGAGATAGAGGTTGCGCTCGATATTGGTGGCGTCCACAATATTAATAATGGCCTTTGGATGCTCTTTCAGTACAAAATCCCGCGTAACCACTTCTTCCGAGGTGTAAGGGGACAGGGAATAAATACCGGGTAAGTCGACCAGAATGAAGTCCTTATGCCCTTTTATCGGACCCTCTTTTTTTTCAACGGTGACCCCGGGAAAATTTCCTACATGTTGGTTGCTGCCGGTCAGGCAGTTGAACAGGGTGGTTTTGCCGCAATTTTGGTTACCGGCAAGGGCGATCAGATTGCTCATGCCGGCTTAACCTCCCGCAGTTCAATGTTGGCGGCGTCCTCGCTGCGCAGGGTTAACACATAACTGCGCAGATAAAGCTCAATGGGATCGCCCATGGGAGCAACCTTCCGAACGGTCACCTTGGTATTGGGGGTCAACCCCATATCAAGCAGCCTGCGTCTGAGGGCCCCTTGCCCTCCCACCGCGGTGATAATGCCGCAATTTCCAGGTTTTACTAAATCCAGCGTCATACCATTTCCTCCTTTGCGTTGCCGTGCGCTAACATCCGGAAAAAGAAAAGACGGAAAAGTTAGCTTATGCTTACATTCTACTCTGTCAGGGAGACGCTGTCAACAAAATGCGTCGGATTCCTCTAGAAAACAAGGCGAGATTTATAAGAGCGGAAGAGACACTTCCTATTGAGAAAAATTAAGCTGCGCCAAAGACGGCCTGAAACGCCTGCTCAAGATCCGCAATCAAGTCGTCGGCGTTTTCGATGCCGATGGATAAGCGGATGGTATTGGGATAGATACCGCTTTTCTCCAATTCTTCCTCTGTGAGCTGGGAGTGCGTCGTGCTGCCGGGGTGAATGGCCAGAGATTTGGCGTCCGCCACGTTGGCCAGCAGAGAGAAGATCTCCAAATGATCGATCAAGGATTTGGCCTCCTGGCTTCCGCCTTTAATGCGGAAAGTAAAGATAGAGCCGGAATAGAGAGGAAAATAGTTCTTGGCAAGCGTATAATAGGGACTCTGGGGCAGAGAGGGATGGTAAACCGTTTCCACATAAGGATTTTGACTGAGATAGTTCACGATTGCCAAGGCGTTTTGGTTATGACGTTCCACCCGCAGCGACAGGGTCTCCAACCCTTGCAGAAAAAGGAAGGAGTGAAACGGACTCAATGTTGCGCCGGTATCCCGAAGAAGAATGACGCGGGCGCGCAGAATATAAGCGAGATTCCCAAAGGCTTCCGCCGGTATCAGCCCGTGATAACTGGGATCGGGACTGGTATACAGGGGAAAACGTCCGGAGCCTTTCCAATCAAATTTACCGGAGTCTATAAGCACGCCGCCTACACTGGTGCCATGCCCGCCGATGAATTTGGTGGCGGAGTGAACCACGATATCGGCTCCGTGCTCGATGGGACGAAACAGATAGGGGGTGGCGAACGTATTGTCCACAATGACCGGGATTCCCTGCCGGTGGGCCAACTGAGTGAGAGCGTCCAAATCGACGATATTGCCGTTGGGATTGCCCAGGGATTCCACAAATATGGCTTTGGTGTTGGACGTTATGGCAGATTCAAAATTTGCCGTGTTGTCCGGATCTACAAAAGTGGTATGAATTCCGTATTGTTCCAGGGTGTGAGCGAACAAGTTGTAGGTGCCCCCATATAGAGTACTGGCCGCCACGATGTGGTCTCCGGCCCCCGCAAGGTTTAATATGGAATAGGTGATGGCTGCTGCGCCGGAAGCGGTGGCCAAAGCGCCCGCCCCGCCCTCCAGCGCGGCCATACGCTGTTCAAACACATCTGTGGTAGGGTTCATGATCCGAGTGTAAATATTGCCGGTCTCCTTCAGTCCAAACAAAGCCTCTCCCTGGGCGCTGTCCTCAAATACATATGATGTGGTTTGGTAGATGGGAACCGCTCTTGCGCCGGTAGCGGGATCCACCTGCTGGCCTGCATGCACCTGTAAGGTTTCAAAATGATACTCCTTTTTCATGAAATACCCTCCTTGCCATGAATTGTTAAAGTTTAGTAATTTGATAAGTATTATAATATTTAAATTCCTAGCTTGTCAATAAGGATTTTAATATTGGGACAATACTGTAGTTTTTTACAGAGATTCACAATGAATGTTTGATTTTTTCTTCCGTTCTGTAAGAAACGAGAGGAATTTGATCGGCCATCTCATTAAGAAGAATGTTATGGAATGTCCGATCTGCCAAGCGGAGCAAAGCTTCTCTCGGAAGAGAACAGCCGACTATGAGCATCGCGTTGATTAAAACTCGTCAGCTCGGATAATTTCAGTGTAATCATAACTTTTTTGAATCATTTCTTAAGGAGTACGGAAACTAAATAGGGTGTCATCCCGAAAAACAAGAGCGCTATGGGCTGTAAAATCGACGGGCCTCTATCAATTGGATGTTTGGGTTCCCTTCCCTGTAATATGATAAATTTTTTCCGGCCTGCCAAAATAATGGATAGCCGGTGTTTCGGCTGCATAAGCATGAAGAGTATGGATACTGTGGCGGACTGCATAGCCCAAGGCCAGGGGAACTGGAAGTGCGCGCCGCAGACTGATATGGAGGTGCAGTTGATGAAAATAGGGAAACGGGTTGTATGCATAGCGTTGAGCCTGTGCTTTTTACTGGCGGCGCCCTGTGGCGCATCGGCGTTGAGCGATGAGGAAATTCCAGCCCCGGCCGCGCTGTTGATGGAAGCGGACACAGGGCGGGTGCTTTACGAAAAAAATGCACATGAGGTGCGTGAATGCGCGTCGATCACCAAGGTAATGACTTTGTTGCTGGTGATGGAGGCCATCGATAGCGGAAAGATCTCAATGACCGATACGGTGACCGCCAGCGAGCACGCCTCCTCCATGGGAGGATCGGACATTTGGCTGGCTCCTGGAGAAACCATGACAGTGGACGAAATGGTGAAAGCGACGGTGGTGGCTTCCGCCAATGATGCGGCGGTAGCTCTGGCGGAGTTTGTTTCCGGTACCGAGGAGGCATTTGTAGCGGAGATGAACAAGAAGGCCGCCGATTTGGGTATGAAGGAAACCGTATTTAAAAACTGCAACGGTCTGGATGAGGATGGTCACGTCACCAGCGCTTACGACGTGGCCCTGATGTCCAGGGAGCTAATTAAGCACAAGCAGATTTTTACTTACACTTCCATCTGGATGGATACCCTGCGCGGGGGCAAAACTCAAATCGTCAACACCAATAAGCTGCTAAAAAGCTATAAGGGCATCACCGGACTGAAGACCGGTACCACCGGAAAAGCGGGCAGCTGCATTTCAGCTACCGCTGAACGGGATAATCTGCGCCTGATTGCCGTCACACTGGGCAGCGCTACAGGAAAAGAGCGCTTTACTGCGGCGTCCACCCTGCTGGATTACGGCTTTGCAAACTATACGGTAGCCATCCCTTCTTTGCCGGAAGAGGCCATTGCTCCGATTCCTGTTGTAGGCGGTATGCAGGCTCTGGTGGGAACCAAAGCAACCACGCCGAAGAGCGTGTTGATCCCCAAAGGCAAAGAAACGGCCTTAGAAACCAAGGTGGAGCTTAGCGAGAGCGTGGAAGCCCCTGTGGAACAGGGTCAGGTAGTAGGAAAGATTACCTATACTCTGGAAGGGGAAACCCTAGTGGAATGTGAAATAACGGCTACAGAGCCGGTAGAGCGCATATCCCTGTTTGCCGTATTGGGGGTTTTAATGCGGCAGCTCTTCTTAATGTGAGAAAGGAATGTACAAAAAATGAATAATTAGCAAATTGTTAAGAAAATACGGTAAGTTGCCTTGCAAATACGTTCAAAATATAGTAAAATACAAGTAAGTTAAAAAGAGGAGGCAGTCTATATGGCAATTACACTGAGCGATCAGCATTTGACCGATTTTATTCGCCTTCCGGAATATCAGGCCATTGCGCCCCAGGTAGCGCTGGCGCACGAGGCTCTGCATTCCGGTTCAGGGCTTGGCAATGATTTTATCGGATGGGTCAATCTCCCCTCCGATTATGATAAGGAGGAGTTTACGCGGATCAAAGCGGCGGCGGAGAAAATAAAATCGGATACCGATGTGTTTATCGTTATCGGTATCGGCGGGTCCTACCTGGGCGCCCGGGCCGCCATTGAATTTCTGAAATCTCCCAATTACAATGTGATGAAGAAGGACACTCCCCAGATTTATTTCGCGGGGAACAGCATCAGCTCCACCGCTTTAAGCGAACTCATTGAGCTGTGCGAAGGAAAAGACGTGTCTATTAATATGATCTCCAAATCGGGAACCACCACCGAGCCGGCCATTGCTTTTCGGGTGTTCCGGGAGTTGCTGGAGAAAAAATATGGCAAAGAGGGCGCGAAAAAGCGCATCTATTGCACCACTGACAAGGCCCGCGGCACATTGAAAAAGCTGGCCACTGAAGAAGGATATGAGACATTTGTAGTACCGGATGATGTGGGCGGACGATATTCCGTGCTGACGGCGGTGGGTCTGCTTCCCATTGCGGTGGCCGGAGCGGATATCGACGCGCTGATGGCCGGAGCGGCTCAGGCTCAAAAGGAGCTGACAAACCCGGATCTCAATCAAAACGACTGTTATAAATATGCCGCCATCCGCAACATCTTGTACCGTAAGGGCAAGGAAGTGGAGGTGCTGGTCAGCTACGAGCCTTGCTTTACTATGATGAATGAGTGGTGGAAACAGCTTTACGGTGAAAGCGAGGGCAAGGACAACAAGGGATTGTTCCCGGCTTCCGTAGTATTTTCCACTGACTTGCACTCAATGGGCCAGTTTATTCAGGACGGCAAACGTGTGATGTTTGAAACCGTGGTGCTCATCGACAAGGCCAAAAAGGAAATGTTCTTGAGCGAGGATCCGGACAATGTGGACGGCTTGAACTTCCTGGCAGGAAAATCCATCGCCTATGTCAACCAGAAGGCCTTTGAGGGAACCGTTTTGGCTCACAACGACGGAGGCGTACCCAACGTGGTGCTGCATGTGCCGGAGGTTTCCGAGCAAGAGCTGGGATATCTCATTTACTTTTTTGAAAAGGCGTGCGCAATCTCCGGGTATTTGATGGGAGTCAACCCCTTTGACCAGCCAGGTGTGGAAAGCTATAAGAAGAACATGTTCGCCCTGCTGGGTAAGCCTGGGTACGAAGCGGAAAAAGAAGCGCTGGAAGCCCGGCTGAAGTAAAAAATGCGAGACACCGCTTCGGCGGAATATATATTAGGAGGAGTTTATTATGATAACTCTGATTATTGGCAATAAAGGCTCTGGAAAGACAAAAAAATTGATTCAACTGGCCAACGAATCGGTGGAGAAATCCAACGGCAACGTTGTGGTGATTGAAAAAGGCGCTAAATTGACCTATGATATTACCCATAAGGCCCGCCTGATCGACACCGACCAGTATGGCGTCAAGGGATTTGATGCTTTCTATGGCTTTATCAGTGGTATTTGCGCAGGCAACTATGATGTCACAGATATCCTAATAGATTCCACTTTGAAAATCGGTGGCCGCGATATGGACGCTTTGGTCGATTTCCTCTCTAAGCTGAGCAAGCTGGCGGAACAAACCGAAACCAAGCTCGCCCTTTCTGTCTCTGCGGACGCCAGCGAGCTACCCGACGGCCTTGATGCCATCGCAGAAAAGGTCTGAATTTTTCCATTCTCCCGCAAAGCGCGTTGCGCTTTACATTGACACCGAGTATGGCTGCCGGAGAACTTGGTTTCTCCGGCAGTTTGTGTGCTACAACGCCCAAATATGCTGAGAAAACGGCAAAAAATATTTCTATTGACAAAATGAACGCGCGCCACTATAATAATTTAGTGTGGCGCTGAGGTGTTATCATGCTTCTTGAACTAAAAAAGGTATTTCTAAACGAGGGCGAAGAGATTGCCCTTTCCTATGAAATGGATTTGTCCGACGAGGATTTTTACGGCGTCAAACCGTTTGTTTCTCCAATCGGGGTGAAGGTTTCCGCAAAAAACCGGGCCGGGGCAGTCCGCTTGCAAGCAGAGGTAACGTTCGATTTTTGCCATCCCTGCGACCGTTGCGCTGAGGTTTTTACCAAGCGCTACGAGTTTTCCTTTGAGCATCTGTTGGTGCAAACCCTCAACGACGGTTCCAGCGAGGACTACGTGCTGGTAGAAAACGACCGGCTGGACCTGGACGAGTTGTTGAGAACGGATATTTTGCTGGAGCTTCCCGGGAAGTATCTGTGTAAGCCCGACTGCAAGGGGATTTGTCCGCAGTGCGGCGTGAATCGCAACCAGGACACCTGCAGCTGTGTTGCCCATCCAATAGACCCTCGTCTGGAGGTTCTAAAAGAACTGATCCATTAGTGATTGATTTGCAAGGAGGTGCTGACAATGGCGGTACCCAAGAGAAAACATTCTCAGGCTAGAAGAGATAAGAGACGTTCCAACGTCTGGAAGCTGGACGCTCCTGCTCTGATGAAGTGCCCGCAGTGCGGTGAGTATAAAACACCTCATAGAGTGTGTGGCAACTGCGGCTACTACAACGGCAGGGAAGTCGTGAAGAAGGAAGCGTAAGCAACCTTAAGGGGCTTCCCCAAGAAAGTAGAGGAGGAGAAATCCTTCTCTATTTTTTTACCTTGAGAATAGAGGAGAGCATTTTATGTCCGTGCTGATTACCGGCGTACAACCGAATAGCTGTGCCGCACGCCATGGCATTTTGCCTGGGGAAACGTTGGTTTCCATCAACGGCCATCCGATTTTGGATGTGCTGGACTACCGGTTTTATGAGATCAATTCCAGTCTTACGTTAGTAATTGAAGGCGCTTCCGGCGTTCATCGGGAACTCACTTTGAAAAAACGGGAATATGACGGCCTGGGATTAACGTTTGAAACCTATTTGATGGACAAACAGCACAGTTGCCGGAATAAATGCATTTTTTGTTTTATCGATCAAATGCCGAAAGGGTTGCGGGAAACGTTATATTTTAAGGACGACGACTCCCGCCTGTCTTTTCTGTTTGGGAATTATATTACGCTAACCAACCTTTCTGAACATGAGATCAGCCGAATCATAGAAATGCACATCAGCCCGATGAATATTTCGGTGCATACCACCAACCCTAAACTTCGGGTTGAAATGATGGGCAACCGGTTTGCGGGGGACGCTTTGGAGGTCCTGAATCGGTTAGCCCAGGCGGGAATAAAAATCAATTGCCAGCTGGTGCTGTGCCCCGGGATCAACGACGGCCCCGAGCTTATCCGAACCCTGTCCGACTTGGAAAAACTGCACCCCGCAGTGGAGAGCGTGGCGGCGGTGCCGGTGGGTGTTACGAAATTTCGGGAGGGCCTGTATCCTTTACAGCAATATGACAAAGAAACCGCCGCCCAGGTTCTGGATATTATGGGGGCATTCGGCGACCGGTGCTTTCAAAAATATGGATCTCGAATTGCATATCCGGCGGACGAGTTTTTCCTCAAGGCGGGCAGAGAGATCCCGCCTACCGACTATTATGGAGAGCTTGCTCAACTGGAAAACGGGGTAGGTTTGATTTCTCTGCTGCGGGAAGAGTTCTCCTATGCCTTAGAGGATACGCCTTCTCGTTCCCTCAGGCGCAAGATCACCCTGGCCACCGGCACGGCGGCACAGCCCTTTCTCAGCGGCTTGTTTGAACAGGCCTGCCGTCAATTTCCCGGGTTGGCGGGAGAAGTGGTGGCCATACGCAATGAGTTTTTCGGAGAAACCATTACAGTAGCGGGATTGGTCACCGGCGGCGACTTAATCCAGCAGCTCAAGGGCAGGGATCTGGGGGATGAACTGTTGGTCCCCTTGTGTATGCTCCGCAGGGAGGGGGATTTATTTTTGGACGACGTATCCCTCCAAGAGGTAACCGACGCCCTGCATGTGCCGGTGCGGGTCGTTGCAAATGACGGACAGCAGTTGCTGGACGCGATGTTAGGGAGTGAAAACTGATGTCAAAACCAATCGTGGCCATTGTAGGACGGCCTAACGTGGGAAAATCTACCCTATTTAATAAACTGATTGGGCAAAGGCTGTCCATTGTAGACGACACGCCGGGAGTTACCCGAGACCGCATTTATGGGGAATGTCAGTGGAGGGGCCGCTCTTTTTCTCTGGTGGATACGGGAGGTATCGAGCCCTATTCCGACGATATCATTTTAGCCCAAATGCGCCGTCAGGCTGAGCTGGCTATTGAGGCGGCGGATGTTATCATTCTTGTGACCGATTTGAAGACAGGATTGGTGGCTACTGATGAGGAAGTAGCCGCTATGCTGCAAAAAAGCGGTCGTCCCGTGATCTTGTGTGTCAATAAATGCGATCGGGTAGGCGCTCCTCAGCCGGAATTTTATGAGTTCTATAATCTGGGGCTGGGAGATCCCATCCAGGTGTCGTCTGTGCATGGGCATGGTACCGGCGACTTGCTGGACGCCGTTTTCGAGTTTTTTCCTGAGCAGGATCAGGAGGATGAAGAGGACGAATTAATCCGGGTAGCGGTAATCGGAAAGCCGAACGCCGGCAAATCTTCGCTGATTAATAAAATTACCGGAGAGAACCGATGCATTGTGTCTTCCATCGCGGGCACTACCCGGGACGCCATCGACACCACGGTGGAAAATTCCTATGGCCGGTTTACACTGATCGATACCGCAGGACTTCGCCGCAAAAGCAAGGTGGACGATGCAGTGGAAAAATACAGTGTGTTGCGTGCGAAAATGGCCATTGAGCGCTCCGATGTGTGTGTGATTATGATCGATGCCACTGAAGGGTTCACCGAACAGGATTCCAAGGTTGCGGGATTGGCTCATGAGGCGGGAAAAGGCTGTGTGATCGCAGTCAACAAGTGGGATGCGGTGGAAAAGGATGGGAAAACCATGCAGCAGTTTAAAAAGAAGCTGGAAGCTGATTTTTCCTTTATGTCCTACGCGCCCATGGTGTTTATCTCGGCAAAAACCGGCCAAAGGCTCGATAACCTGTTTTCTTTGATTAAATCAGTGTCCAATGCCAACGCTATGCGGATCTCTACCGGTATGCTCAACGATTTACTGGCGCAGGCTACCGCTAGGGTGCAGCCGCCCACCGATAAGGGAAAGCGATTAAAAATCTTTTATATGACCCAAGCCTCCACAAAGCCGCCCACCTTTGTGTGCTTTGTCAATTCGGCGGAGCTGTTTCATTTCTCCTATCAGAGATATCTGGAAAATCGAATCCGTGAAACCTTTGGGCTGGAAGGCACCCCCATCCACTTTGTGGTGCGGGAACGGGGCGATAAATAAGGGGAAAGAAGGGGTCGTTATGTGGAAAGTAATTACGGAATTTTGCGGTACTTATGGGATTCCGATCCTTGCGGCGGCGGTGATCGGCTATCTTCTAGGCAGCATCAGCTTTTCTATCATCATTACCAGGAAATTTGACCAAAAGGCGGATATCCGTACTATGGGCAGCGGCAACGCCGGATTTACCAATGTGCTGCGGTCGGTGGGCCGGCTGCCCGCTGTGCTCACCCTGATCGGCGATTTCGGTAAGGGAGTCGTGGCGGTACTGATCGGTAAGCTGATCTTTCAATTCTGGTCCGGCACTCCGGATTTATCGTTTACTGTTATGCAGTACGGCGCCTATCTGGCGGGATTTGCCTGCCTGATGGGCCACTTATACCCCTGCTATTTTGGGTTCAAGGGCGGGAAAGGCGTGCTAACCACCGCTGCGATGATGCTGTTGATCGACTGGCGGGTGTTTTTGATTGAAATAGCCATTTTTATATTGGTGTTTTTGTGTTCGCGAATCATTTCTTTGTGTTCCGTCATCGGGGCGATTTGTTATCCAATTTCCACCTTCCTGGTAACGTTTTTTATCGATTACATGCCCCACAGATTGTCAGGAATCGATTACCCCTTTAGCTATGTGATTATCACCACCCTGGTGGCTCTGCTGGTGGGTGTGGTGGTAATCATTAAACACAGGGCAAACATAAAGCGCATCCTTGCGGGTACGGAAAAAAAGATCACTCCAAAAAAGAGAGAAAAACATAGAGCTTAAAAAAGGGCGTCCATCCAACTTGGGTGGGCGCTCTCTATTTTTGTCACGCTATAATGACAATAAAAGAGCTTTGACCCATGTTAGGAAGTCAAAGCTCTTTTAAGAAAACAAAAAGGAACCTTAACAGGTTCCTCTAAGCTCTATTGTTTTACGTTCCATTAGACGGCGCGGGTAACCTTGCCGGAACGCAAGCAACGGGTGCAGGCATAAATACGCCTCGGGGTACCATTTACAACTGCTTTCACACGCTTAATATTGGGTTTCCAAGTCCGATTAGAACGTCTGTGAGAATGGGAAACCTTGATACCAAAAGCAATATCCTTGCCACAAACATCACACTTTGCCATGAGTCTGCACCTCCTTTAGCGCTAGCGATATAACATTGATATAGTATCAGATTTGCAGCTTAAATGCAAGCATTTTTTATAAACAGATAAAAATAACCCAATATTTTGTTGGAAAAGGGTGGCGGTCTTGTAATTTTCAGGGGGACGCATTATAATAGGTAACGATAAAAAGGAGTGATTTCAATTCATGCTGTATGGCGTTCTGATGTCCTTAGTCAATGGACGGTCTGTGGACTTTTTGGGTATTTTGGCCACGATTCTGGCGTCGCTGGTGGTGGTGTTTCTCATTTTGCCACTGCACGAACTGGCCCATGGCTGGGTAGCTTACAAACTGGGAGACCACACCGCCAAATATAGCGGCAGGCTGACTCTCAACCCGCTGGCGCACATCGATCCTATGGGCGCGCTGAGTATTCTGCTGTTTGGAATCGGTTGGGCAAAACCGGTGCCGGTGGATCCCCGCAATTTTAAGAATCCCAAAGCTGGCATGGCGATTACGGCCGCTGCGGGTCCGTTGTCCAATTTATTGGCGGCCACGGTAGGCGCCATATTGTGGTATGCGGTAAATATTGCCTTGGGTTTTTCGGCGATTGGTTTCGGTTATATTGTTGTAAAGTTCCTGGCTACCTATATTACCATCAACATCAGTCTGGCGGTGTTTAATCTAATTCCTGTTCCGCCCTTTGACGGATACCGCATTGTGTCCATCTTTTTAAGTAACCGCATGCTGTATAAAATCAGTCAGTATGAGCGTTACGGCATGATGCTGGTGTTTGTTCTGTTGCTTACCGGCGTTTTGGACAGACCGTTGGACTTTTGCAATACAGCGATCACCAACGGCATTTTATGGCTTACCGGCTTACCCTTTCGGGCATTGCTGGGATAAATCAAATGAGTAATTGGGAGACTTATGGAAAAGATATCCTATAAGCTGCCCTCCTTTGAAGGGCCGCTGGATTTGCTTCTTTATTTGATATCAAAGAACAAATTGAACATCTACGACATCCACATTTCCACTCTGCTGGATCAATACATGGAACATATTGAGGCGATGCAGGCTCAAGATATGGATTTGGCCAGCGAGTTTTTGGAGATGGCCGCGCGGCTGGTGCACATCAAAACGGTATCCCTGCTGCCCAAGCATGAGGAAGCGGAGGATCTCCGACGAGATCTGACTGGCCAGTTGCTGGAGTATCAGGAGTGCAAACGGGTGGCTCTGCTCATGGCCCAGCAAATGAACTTTGACATTTTTACCCGTAAACAGGCGGTCATTGATTTTGATATGACCTACCAGAGATCCCATGACCTTCATGAGATCGCCGACGCATATCTTAGTGCGGCTGGACGGGGCAAGCGCAAGCTTCCGCCGCCCCCGGAGGCCTTTTCGGATTTGGTGTCCCGAAAGGTGGTTTCGGTGGCTTCCCGTATTATTCACGTTCTGCGTTCTCTGTGGAAGCGCAGAGAAATTTCTTACGACGCGCTCTTTGTACACAGCGAAGGGAAATCCGAGCTGGTGGCTACTTTTCTGGCGGTGTTAGAACTGGTGAAGGGGAAGCGGGTGCGCATTGAAGAGCACGGCGGGGAACAAACAGTAAAATTGATGAACGGCGGTGGAAAGCATTGGAAATCAGAGAACTCCAGGCAACCATAGAGGCAATCCTGTTTGCAAGCGGCGATCCGGTGTCGGTGGATAAACTGGCGGACGTGCTGGAATTGGAAAAAAACACGGTGATTAAACTGACGGATAGCCTGATGGAACAGCTGGAGGACGAAAGCAGCGGCGTCTGCATTATGAAGATGGATGACAAATACCAAATGTGCTCCAAGCCCCAGTTTGGCGAACAAATCCGCAAAATGATGGATATCCGGCGCAACATGCCGCTGTCCCCGGCCTCCATGGAGGTGCTGGCCATCGTGGCCTATAACCAGCCGGTTACCAAGGCCTTTGTGGAGCAAATTCGGGGAGTGGACTGCTCCGGCGTTCTGGGCAGTCTGGTGACCAAAGGATTGATTGAAGAAAAGGGAAGGCTGGAACTGCCGGGACGCCCGCTTCTCTATGGGACCACCTCTAATTTCCTGCGCTGCTTTGGGATCACCTCGGTGGATTATCTACCCCCATTGCCGGAAAAGGATCAGGAGGAAGCCGCGCAAAGCGGACCGTTAGAAGAGCCAGACGAACAAAATTAGCAGAAACAGGGAGGCGGAAGGATGACCGGATGGATCATTGCGTTGTCAGTCGCGGCGCTTTTGGGGCTGTTGCTGCTATGTCCGGTCCGGGTGTTTGCCTCCTTTCAGGAGGAGTGGAAGGTAACGGTCCGGTGTTTGTTTTTCCATATCCAGCTCCTTCCTGAGAAACCCAAAAAAAGAAAACGCAAAGTAAAAAAGGAATCCGATTCCCCAAAAAAAGAAGAAAAGCAAGGGGAATCTTCCAAAATTCGAGCGATCATAAAAGAAAAAGGCTTGAAGGGGTTTATAGACTTTATCCTACGGCTTGGAAAAGAGGCCGCGGGATGGGTAAGAAGGCTAATGCGCCATTTGGTGATCCAGGATTGTACGCTTACCGTAATAGCGGGAGGAGAAGACGCGGCACAGACAGCGATCGAATATGGATCCCTGTGCGCCGTCGTTTATACAGCGGCAGGAGCGGTCCTTTCCAATGTCAAATGTAAACGGCACAATATCCGTGTATTGTGTGATTTTCAGGCAAGTGACACCTTAATCCGTTTTGAGGGGAAATTCTCTATACGGCTGGTGTTTTTCTTAACAGCGGTAACAGCTTCTCTCTTTCGCTTTTTTAAGGCGGAGACAAGGAATCAAAAAAGAGGACTCCAACAAATTTCAGAATAGGCGGTGTTTTTATGAGCGATCATCCCATCGAAGGTATGATGAGTAGCACAATGGAAAAAATCAGACAAATGGTGGATGTCAACACCATTATCGGCGACCCCATTACCTCCCCGGATGGAACAGTGATTATTCCAGTATCCAAGGTAACCTACGGCTTTGCCGCAGGCGGTTCTGATTTCCCCACAAAGGCCCCAAGTCAAAAGGATTTGTTCGGCGGAGGAAGCGGCGCGGGCATCACGATATCTCCGGTAGCGTTTTTAGCCATCCATGAGGGCGACGTGAAATTGCTCCAGGTGGAGCCGTTTAATAGCTCCGCTGACCGCATGATCGGCCTGGTCCCCGAGGTGGTGGATAAGATCGGGGCGCTGTTTAAAAAGTCCGGGGAAAAGAAATCCACCCGAAAATCCAAAAAAGAGGATGAGTCGGTTGGCGGCGAGGTAGCGTTACAGGATCCAGTCATTTAAGACGGCGGCTCATCGAATTATTGGAAAATCCAAATTGCCGGTGTTGGGTTTGGCCATAATCCATCGAAATCCACGACGGATTGGACTATTTCAGGGTTGCCTGCGTATATATGGAATGGGCAGGTGATCTATACAATGAAATTAAAAAAAATCGCGACGGTATTTTTGTCCTTTCTGTTTGCTGTGATGATTCCATCCGGGATGGCGCGGGCCCAGGAACCTGGAGTTTCTGCCCGTGCGGCCATTGTGATGTGCGCGGATAATGGAAAGGTCCTCTTTGCAAAGAATGAAAAAGAGACGCTATCCATGGCCAGCACCACAAAGATCATGACGGCAATGCTCACCTTGGAGGCCGCCCAGGCCGATGACAAAGAGGTATCCATCACCCATGAAATGGTGGCGGTAGAGGGATCCTCCATGGGTTTAATGCCAGGGGATGTGGTTACCCTGGAAACGTTGGCCAAAGGTATGCTGCTTTCCTCAGGCAACGACGCCGCGAATGCGGCGGCGATTGCGCTGGCGGGATCTCAACAGGATTTTGCCGCCATGATGAATGAAAAAGCCGCTCAGATCGGGATGAAAGACACTCATTTTGTCACGCCTTCCGGTTTGGATGACGACAATCATTACACCACGGCTTATGATATGGCTGTGCTGGGGGCATATGCCATGGAGGCGCCCGGATTTCAGGAGATCGCCTCCCAACGCAGTTTGCAGGTGGATTTTATCAATCCGGCCAAACGGGTTACCCTATCTAACCACAATCGGCTTCTCAGTATGTATGAAGGCTGCATAGGGGTAAAAACCGGGTTTACTAAAAAATCGGGCCGTTGTCTGGTGTCCTGTGCCCAGAGGAACGGGGTGCGCTTGATTGCGGTAACACTGAATGCTCCCGATGACTGGAACGACCACCAAAATATGTTGAATTATGGATTTTCCCAGGTAAAATCGGTGACCTTTGACGACACCGCCACAGCCATCAGCTTGGCTTTGGCGGGAGGGATATCCCAAGAGGTAACGGTGACCGGCAACGCCCCAGTGAAGGCGACTGTGGGCGCTGAGGATGTAGACCGTATCCAAAAGGTGGTGGAATTACCCCAGTTTGAATACGCGCCAGTGCGTAAAGGACAGCTGGTGGGGAAGATCCGTTATCTATTGGATGGAACCGAGATCGCCTCTTCCGATCTGGTGGTGCAGCAGGATGTGGAGGCGATTCCCCATGTGCCTGGCTTTTGGGAACGGGTAGGGGAGTTTTTCCATAATCTTTTTCATTGGTCTTAATCGGAGAAAAACCGGCCGGGGCTTTTTAGTAGTCCGCCAAAGCTAAATCAAACGCGGTTTTGCGGCGCTTTTTGTATGACGTTGTCTTTGTCTCATACAAAAATCCTTGCAGCAAGCTTGCTTTTAGCCTTGGCGGACTATTGGTGTCCAGCCGGTTTTCAGCGTATTCCGAGAAAACCGCGGGCGGCGGTGCGCTGTGAAAGGTAGATCCCGCGTGAATTTCACAACATAAAACGGACGCTGCGTTAGCGGCGGTAAAATGAAAATAACAACCGCTTTTTATAGGAGCGGAATGGAGGAACGCATTGAACCAGGAACAAAAAATTAGACTGCAAAAAATATTGGCCGACAGCGGCATGGCTTCTCGGCGTAAGGCTGAGGAGCTGATCGCCCGGGGTCAGGTAAAGGTAAACGGTAACGTGGCCCATTTGGGTGACAAGGCGGATCCCAATAAAGACCATATAACGGTGGACGGCCAGAAACTGGAACCAGCCTCCGGAAGCCGTTATTACATCATGCTTTATAAGCCCAGAGGATTCGTGACCACCATGAATGACGAGCGAGGCCGCAAATGCGTGGCGGAGCTGATTCGTGAGATTCCCGCAAGGCTTTATCCGGTTGGCCGCCTGGATCGGGAGTCGGAAGGGCTTCTTCTGATGACCAACGACGGCAACTTTGCCAACACAATTTTGCATCCTTCCCGTCATGTAGCCAAGACCTACCGGGTAACGGTTAGGCCGGGCATCACCGAGGAACAGCTGGTGCAGTTTAATGTGGGAATGAAAATTGACGGGAAAATGACGGCCCCGGCCGAGGTGCGGGTGATCTCACAGCAACCCAACCGGGTGGTGCTGGAAATTGTGCTCCACGAAGGCCGCAACCGTCAGATCCGCAAGATGTGCGAGCAGCTGGGGCTGGAAGTAGCGCGGCTGCGCCGCATCGCCATCGGACCGGTGAAGCTGGGAATGCTCCAACAAGGCCAATGGCGGGAGCTTACGAATGAAGAGATCAAAAAGCTGCTGGCCAGTGCAAAGCCGGCGGCAAGGAGGAGATAAGCATGCTTACTATTTTACCGGAAAAAAATCCGGCGGTTTGCGCCGAGGTCTGGAATCGATGCGGGGCAGAGGGAAAAGATCCTGCCGTATTGTGTGCAAGAAGCGGGGAAGAGTGTTTGGGTTATGTGGCGGTTGACATTTGGAATCAACGGCTGCGTATTCTGGAATTTGTGCTAACTGGGAAGGCGCTTGACCAGCTTGATGGGGAGGATAAGGATCTGGCCGATTCTATGATTAAGGCGGCGGCCTCCTATGGAATGAATCGTAACGTGTTTCAGGCGGAAAGTGGACAGGTTTCCTTGTTTCCCTTGCTGGCTCAGTTTGGATTTCAGCAAATTGACAATAAAATGACAATCGATTTTACCCAATTGATCCGAAAGTGTAAAAAATATTGATCTTTTTGGAAGAATACTTGTTATTTCAATCACAATGTACTATAATAAATTTTGATTTTGCTATTTCTAATCTATTATAAAATAGCAGAGGAATGGAGGAACAAAGATGAGTATAGATAGCAAGCTTGCATTGCTCACAAAAGCCAAAGAGGCCGCGGTTCAGACTAAGGCTTATCAGCGTTTGCAGCTCCTTTTTGACGAGGGGACCTTTGTAGAAATTGACGGGTTTGTTAAATCCGGCGACGGCTATGCGGAAGCTGTTGCGGGATACGGCAGCGTGGACGGCAGTCCCGCCTATGCATTTGCCCAGAACAGCGACGTAGCAGGCGGCGCCATGTCCAAAGCCCAGGCCGCGAAAATCCGTAAAATATACGACCTCGCCATGAAGACGGGCGCTCCTGTGATTGGTTTGTATGATTCCGTGGGGGCCCGGCTGAAGGAGGGCAGCGATTTACTGGCTTCCTATGGGGAGCTGTTGCTTTTAAGCAATAATCTGTCCGGTGTTGTTCCTCAAATCTCTGTTGTATTGGGACCGTGCTTGGGCACCAGCGCCATGATCGCTGTGAGCGCCGACGTTGTGGTAATGTCGGAACAAGGCCAGTTGGAAATTTCCACGGATGGAAACGACGGAACCTTGGAGTCTGCCCAAAAGTCGGGGCTTGCTCACATTGCCGCCAAGGACGAGCAGGAAGCTGTTGCGGTCGCGCGGCGTTTGGTAGCCATGCTGCCCTCCAATAATCTCTCCAACGCCTCTCTCTCTGAGTTTGCCGACTTTAACACCGCTATGAACGCCGACGATGGATACAGCGTTATTTCCGCCTGTATGGATGCTGACAGCTTTGTGGAATTGCAAAAAGATTTCGGTTGCGCTATAGTGGCGGGCCTTGCTAAGCTGGGTGGCAACACTGTGGGCGTGGTGGCCTCTCAGCCCGGTGCGGAAGAGGGAAAAATAGATGCCGCCGCCTGCTCTAAGGCCGCTCGTCTGGTCCGCTTCTGCGATGCATTCGCCATTCCGGTAATCACCTTTGTTAACTCCGTGGGCTTTGCCTCACTCAAAGAGGCGGTTAAGCTGTCCAACGCCTATTCCGAGGCTACCACCGCCAAGGTGACGGTGGTGACCGGAAACGCATATGGCCCGTTGTATATTGCGGTAGCCGGCCGCGGCGCCAACGCAGACGTGGTCATGGCTTGGCCGGATGCTGTGGTTTCCCCGCTGGCGCCGGAGACTGCCGCCATGATCCTTTGGAGCGATAAGCTGAAAGATTCCCAGAACCCCATTGCGGACCGTGCTCAACTTATTGAAGAGTTTAAAGAAACCGAGTGCTCGCCCTTTGTAGCAGCCGCCGACGGCTATATTTCCGACATCATTGATCCCGCCGATACAAGGGCAAAGCTCTTCGCCGCGCTGGATATGCTGGCGGGTAAGAGGGTTTCCACTCTGCCTAAGAAGCACGCTAATATTCAGATTTAATCAGGGGTTTCTCACGTTATCATAGAAGGAATCAACATGTCAGGAGGATATAATAGAATGAAAAATTTAAAGATTACTGTCAATGGTACAGTGTATGACGTACAGGTGGAGGAAGCCGGCGCTTCTTCTGCGCCCGTTGCCGCTCCTTCGGCAGCCCCGGCAGCCGCAGCCGCTCCGAAAGCGGCTGCTCCGGCACCCAAGGCTGCGCCCGCCGCTGCTCCGGCTGGCTCCGAAACCATTAAATCTCCGATGCCCGGCACGATTGTCAACGTGGTGGTTGCCCCCGGCCAAACGGTCAAGAAGGGTGACGTTTTGATGGTTCTGGAAGCCATGAAGATGGAAAATGAAATCGTATCCCCCCGCGATGCGGTGATCGCAAGCGTGAGCGTAAACAAGGGAGACAGCGTGGATTCCGGTACTCCTCTTGTTTCCCTCCAGTAAGGAGGTACCAATATGGCACAAAAGAAAAAGATTTTAGTCACCGAGACTGTACTGCGTGACGCGCATCAGTCTCTGATTGCCACCAGAATGTCCACAGAGGAGATGCTTCCCATCTTGGACAAGCTGGATAAAGTGGGATTCCATTCCCTGGAGTGTTGGGGCGGCGCTACCTTTGACGCTTGCCTGCGTTTTCTTAATGAAGATCCTTGGGATCGTCTGCGTACCATTCGCCAGAAATGTCCCAATACAAAGCTACAGATGCTTTTCCGCGGACAGAACATGCTGGGCTACCGTCACTATGCCGATGATGTGTTGGAATATTTTGTGCAGCGCTCAGTAGCCAACGGAATTGATATCATCCGTATTTTTGATGCTCTCAACGACCTGAAAAACCTGGAGGTGGCCATTAAGGCTGCCAAAAAGGAAAAGGCCCACGCCCAGGTTGCGATCTCTTATACCACTGGCCCGGTATTTACCAATGAATATTACATTGATTATGCCAAACGCATCGAAGAGGCGGGCGCCGATTCTATCTGTATTAAGGATATGGCCGCTTTGCTCACCCCGTATCACACCGCCGAGCTTGTCAAGGCTATCAAGAGTGCGGTATCCATTCCGGTTCAGCTTCATACCCACTATACCTCTGGTCTTGCCTCTATGTGCCTGCTCAAGGGCATTGAGGCGGGCGCCGATATGGTTGATACCGCCATGTCTCCGCTGGCACTGGGTACTTCCCATGCTCCCACCGAATCCATGGTGGCCGCGCTTCAGGGAACGGAGTACGACACCGGCTTGGATCTGGTGTTGCTCAACGAGATCCGCGATTACTTTATGACCCTTCGCAAGAAATATCTGGACAGCGGACTGCTGGATCCCAAGATGCTGGCGGCCGACGCCAATGCTCTGATCTATCAGGTGCCGGGCGGAATGCTTTCCAACCTGCTTTCCCAGCTCAAACAAGCGGGTAAAGAGGATCAACTGGAAGAGGTGCTCAGAGAAGTGCCTAGAGTGCGTGAGGATTCCGGTTATCCTCCGCTGGTGACGCCCACCTCTCAGATTGTGGGTACTCAGGCGGTATTCAATGTAATTACCGGTGAGCGTTATAAGATGTGCACCAACGAGTTCAAAGGACTGGTTGGCGGCAAATATGGTACCACGCCTATGCCTATTGATCCCGAATTCCGGAAAAAGATCATCGGTGACGAGCCGGCGATTGACTGCCGTCCCGCCGATCTGTTGGAGCCGGAGCTTGAAAAGCTGCGCGCGGAGATCCCCGAATGGATTGAGCAGGAGGAAGACGTGCTCTCCTACGCCCAGTTCCCCAAGGTTGCCGTAGACTTTTTCAAGAAAAGACGCGACGCAAAGTATAAAATTGATTCCGCCCATGTGGACATGGAACAAAAGGTCCATCCGGTGTAATGCAGCGAAATCCAGCCCCTTCGGGGGCTTTTTCGCTATCCGCCAGTTTTTGCAAGAATCAGGTTTTTCCCGGGAAATAACAAGAGGAAACGTCTTTGACTGGGGTCCGGATACTTTATGGGATCCGGGAGCTTGTTTTCAGTATTTATCGTAACAAAATAGCTTATTTGACCGGAATTTGACAACCTTATGCGGACTGTAGGAGTTATAATCAGTAAGGATAGAAAAGCAAGCGCCCTTTGTACTCTAGTTGACAACAAACGGATATAACTGGTAAAATAAAGGAGAGCTTGCCTTTTTTCGCGTGAATGGGCAATGACCTTATGGATATGATATTGAAACATGTGAAGAAAGGACGGTTGTGATATGATTAAAAGCATGACCGGTTACGGAAGAGCGGAGAGTACCGTAGACGGTAGGGACATTACTGTGGAGATCAAGTCGGTTAATCACCGATATTTTGAATTCTCTTCCCGTACCTCCCGGGGATATAATTTTCTGGATGAAAAATTGAAGTCCTATTTACAGGGAAAAATTGCTCGGGGAAAAGTGGATGTATTTGTGTCGATTGAGACGTTGGAGGATGTGGCGTCTGAGGTTCATGTGAATCATTCTTTGGCCGCCGGATATGTAGAGGCGCTCCGAGAGCTTAAGGAACGCTATGGCCTCATTGACGATATATCGGTATCTACAGTGTCTCGTTATACCGATATCTTCTCGGTGCATAAAGCCGCAGAGGACGAAGATGCCGCCTGGAACGCCGTGCGCCAGGTATTGGATGTGGCGTTGGATCACTTTATTGCCATGCGCGAGGCGGAAGGCGAACGCCTGAAGGACGATATGGAACAGCGGGCCCAGACCATACTGTCTTTGGTGGATAACATTGAGGCCCGTTCTCCGGAAACAGTGAAGGAATACCAGGAAAAGCTCCAGCAGCGCCTCTATGAGATGATTGCGGATGCAAAGGTGGAAGAACAGCGGCTGGTGACGGAGGCTGCCATTTTTGCAGATAAGGTAGCGGTAGCGGAGGAGACCGTCCGGCTCAGAAGCCATTTCAAGCAGATGGATACTATGCTATCCTCCGGGCAGGCCATTGGACGAAAGCTGGACTTTTTGGTGCAAGAGATGAATCGGGAAGCCAACACCATTGGTTCCAAAGCACAGGATGCCAGCATTGCCCATATGGTGGTGGATATCAAGGCGGAAATTGAAAAAATACGTGAACAAGTGCAAAACGTAGAGTAAGGCTCCCTGAGCGAACGGGGAACAACCATAGAAGAAATTAGCATGGAGGCAGGAGGAGACCAGATGAAACTAATCAACATTGGATTCGGCAATATGGTGTCGGCCAACCGTTTGGTGGCCATTGTCAGCCCGGAATCCGCGCCCATCAAACGCATCATCCAGGACGCAAAGGAGAAGGGAACGCTGATCGACGCCACTTATGGACGCCGTACCCGCGCTGTAATCGTAACCGATAGCGACCACGTCATCCTCTCAGCGGTACAGCCGGAAACCGTTGCCAACCGTCTTAATGACCGGGATGAAGAACTCTCTACAGAGGAGGCGTTGGATGGTGACGAATAGAGAAGGCTTGCTGGTGGTGCTCTCAGGTCCCTCCGGCGCAGGAAAAGATACGGTGCTTCGGCGGCTGTTGGAGGTAAACCCTAATGTAACCCTGTCTATATCCGCTACCACCCGTCCGCCCAGGGAAGGAGAGGAACACGGTAAAGACTACTACTTTCTCTCTAAAGCGGAATTCGTGCAGCTGATCTCAAAAAACGGTATGCTGGAGCACGCTCAGTACTGCGATAACTATTACGGAACTCCCAGAGGCCCGGTGGAAGAGGGAATACAAAGGGGCCATGATGTCATACTAGAAATTGAGGTACAGGGCGGAGAGCAGATTCGGAAGAAAAATCCGGAAGCGGTCAGTATTTTCATACTCCCCCCTTCGATGAAGGTGCTTAGCCATCGTTTGCATAAACGCGGAACTGAGTCGGAGGAAATCGTAGAAAAACGGTTAGCAACGGCTCGGAAAGAGATTGAGCAGGCAGATAAGTATGATTATGTGGTGATAAACGACGATCTGGAAGATTGTGTCCGAGACATTTGCGATATCTTGTCGGCTGAAAAGAAGAGAACCACCCGGTCGGGCAAATTAATAGAAGAGGTGCTGAAAAATGAGTAGACCATCTGTAGACGATATGCTTTGTGGAAGACAAAGCCGCTATTCTCTGGTAATTGCCGTGGCAAAGCGGGCCAGAGAAATCTCTAGCCAAGCCGAGTCAAGCGGGGAGATCCTGTTGGAAAAGCCGGTTAATATGGCCATTCGAGATTTTGTGAATCATAAATATGCGATCAATGAGCCGGATCGGGATGATTGATCGATCTTGGCTTTTTCCAATCGTATTTTATCTTCGGGGCGCTATGAGGTGATGATATGAGCATTGGTCCGATTGCCAAGGTAGCGCTTCAGGGAACAGCGTATCACTTCGACAAAGCATACGACTATCTGGTGCCGCCTCAGCTTCAGGGAAGGGTGGCGGCCGGTTGCCGTGTGCTTGTCCCTTTTGGGGGAGGAAATCGCACCCGCCAGGGAATTATAGTACAGGTATGCGACGGGGAATGCACGAAGCGTTTAAAGCCTCTGCTTTCCTTGCTGGACCCGGAACCGCTGCTCAGCCCGGAAATGATTCAGCTGGCGGTCTGGATGAAAAATCGCTATTTTTGTACGTTGTTTGACGCGTTCCGGGTCATGCTGCCCGCCGGAATTCACTACCGGATTGCAATATCCTACCGATTGAATCCGGATATTCTCCCGAAGAGATTGCAGGAGCTTACGGAGAAGCAGCGCAGAATAGTGGATTACCTTTCCCGTAAGCGGGAAGCGGTTTCCAAAGAAAAACTGTTGGAGATCGTGGCTGCCTCTTCAGAGGAGGCGATTCTTGACGATCTTGTAAAGCAAGAAGTACTGCTCCCAGAAGATGGGGCGGTTCGTCGCATGGGCGATGCCGCTGTACGGATGGTTCGTGTAAAAGGCGATGCTGAAGAGAAAATGCCAAAGCTGACGCCAAAGCAGCGGGAGGTGCTGTCCGTGCTTCAAGGGGCAGGGTGCGCCTCGATCAAAGAGATTTGCTATTTTACAGGGGTTACCAATGCGGTGGTCAATGCCCTGGTCAAAAAAGGCGTGCTGGAATATTTTGACCAAGAGGTATTCCGGATCCCTGGCAACGACCGGGCGCAGGAGCAAAAAGCTCCGGCCATTCAGCTTACCTTGGAACAACAGCGGGCCTACGACGGTCTTCTGAACCGCTACCACAGCGGACAAGGGGCGGTATCCCTTTTATACGGGGTCACCGGAAGCGGCAAGACTTCGGTTTTTATGAAGCTCATTGAGCAAGTTAGCGGCGAGGGCCGTGGGGTTATTGTCATGGTTCCCGAAATTTCTCTCACTCCTCAAATGGTATCGTTGTTTCGCATACGGTTCGGGGAAAAAGTGGCTGTTTTTCACAGTGCGCTTTCCATGGGGGAGCGTATGGACGAATGGAAAAGGGTCAAACAAAAAAAAGCCGCCATCGCGGTGGGCACCCGTTCCGCCATATTCGCTCCTTTTGAGGATGTGGGCCTAATCATTTTGGACGAGGAGCAGGAGTATACCTATAAATCGGAGAGCGCTCCACGGTTTCACGCTCGGGATGTGGCAAAATTTCGGTGTCAATACCATCATTGCCTTCTATTACTGGCTTCGGCCACTCCATCTCTGGAGAGTTATTACGCTGCGACCCAAGGTCGGTACGCCCTGCATAAGCTGACCGCACGGTATGGCAACGCCAAGCTTCCCGAGGTGGTGGTTGCCGACATGAATCAGGAACTGGAGGAGGGCAACAACAGCTCTTTCAGCTCATTGTTGCTGGACTGTTTGGAGGAGAACCTGCGACAGCGCCGACAGTCTATCTTGTTGCTGAACCGGCGGGGCTATCACACCTTTGTATCCTGCCGTTCCTGTCTGGAGGTGCTCACCTGTCCAAATTGCAGCATTTCCATGACCTATCACACCGCAAACCACCGGCTGATGTGCCATTATTGCGGCTATTCGGTGGAATTTACCGACGAATGTCCTACCTGCCATCAAAAACAGCTGCGTTATGCGGGGATGGGAACCCAACGGGCGGAGCAGGAATTGGAAACGTTTTTTCCCGACGCGCGCATTCTACGTATGGATACCGATACCACCATGACGAAGGATTCCCATGAGAAAAAACTAAACCAATTTGCCAATGGGCAGTATGATATCCTCCTTGGCACTCAGATGGTAGCCAAAGGTCTGGATTTCTCCAACGTTACATTGGTGGGGGTGCTATCGGCGGATCAGGCCTTGTATAGCGACGATTTTCGCAGTTATGAACGAGCGTTTTCTCTGCTTACCCAGGTTGTGGGACGCTCCGGGCGGGGTGAACAGGCAGGACGAGCAGTGATTCAAACCTATACGCCGGAAAATCCGGTCATTCAGCTGGCTGCTACTCAGGATTACGAAGCGTTTTATCAGTCGGAAATTGCGATGCGCAAGGCGATGCTGTATCCCCCTTTTGTCGATTTGTGCGTCATCGGCTTTATTGGGAACAGCGAGGAAAAAACTTGTGATGCAGCGGCCTTTTTCTTTGGCCGTCTGCGTCTTATGGCGGAGACAGAATATAAAGAGCTCCCTTTGCGTGTGTTAGGGCCGGCCAGTGCATCAATCGCCAAGGTGAGTAATAAATATAGATATCGGATCATCATTAAACACCGCAATTGCAAGCGGTTTCGGGAAATGATTTCCCGCCTGATGATGGATTACGGATTAAAACGGGAATTTGGAGAGGTGTCGGTATTTGCCGATGTCAATCCGGATATGATACTTTAAGAATGGGAGGCTATCATTAATGGCAATTCGCAACATAGTAAAAGAGGGCGACGAGATTCTTTCCAAGGCGTGCCGTCCGGTGGAGAAGTTTGACGACAAGCTGGGCCAATTGCTGGACGATATGGCAGAAACCATGAAGCTGGCCGACGGAGTGGGTTTGGCTGCTCCCCAGATCGGCGTGCTGCGCCGGGTAGTGGTAGTGGATGTGGGGGAAGGAGTGATAGAGCTCGTTAACCCGAAAATAATTAGGCAGGATGGAGAGCAAAGAGATGTGGAAGGGTGTCTCTCCTGTCCGGGAGAATACGGCATCACCATGCGCCCTATGCATGTGGTGGTGGAGGCCAAGGACCGCTTTGGAAATACCTTTACCGTGGAGGGGGAGGAGCTTAAGGCGAGGGCCTTCTGTCATGAGCTGGATCATCTGGATGGAATCCTTTTCAAAAAACGGGCCATCCGAATGCTCAAGCCGGAGGAATTGGAGTAAAACAAACGGAAAACAAAAAAGGAGGTGGCTAGGCCATGCGTCTGGTATTTATGGGAACCCCGGAGTTTGCAGTGCCGTGCCTGGAACACATTTTACAAGCGGGGCATCAGGTGTGCGCGGTGTACACCCAGCCGGATAAACCCAAGGGCAGGGGGTATGCGTTAACGCCGCCCCCAGTGAAGCAAAGCGCCGTTAAGCACGGGATTCCAGTTTATCAGCCAAAAACCTTAAAGGATGGGGAGGCGCTCGCCCAGTTGCAGGAGCTAAAACCCGATTGCATTGTGGTGGTAGCTTATGGAAAAATTTTACCTCCGGAGATCATCCATCTGCCAGGGAAGGGCTGCATCAATGTACATGCGTCCTTGCTTCCCAAATACCGTGGAGCGGCTCCTATTCAATGGAGCGTTATAAACGGTGAGGAGAAAAGCGGCGTTACCACCATGTTTATGGACGAGGGGTTGGATACTGGAGATATGCTGCTAAAGGCGGAATGTTTTATTGGGGCTGATACCACTTCCGGCGAGCTGCACGACCGTCTGTCCGACCTAGGAGCAGACTTAATAGTAAAAACCCTTTTCCAGCTGGAAAAGGGAGATATTACCCGAAAGAAGCAGGAGGATTCTCTATCCTGCTATGCTCCTATGCTGGATAAGCAGCTTTCCTGGATTGATTGGAATAAAACGGCAAATGACGTCCATAATCTCATTAGGGGATTACAGCCCTGGCCAGTGGCTCAAACCAAGTTCACAGGGAAAACGCTCAAGATTCATAAGAGCCGTTTAGCCGGCCCCTTCGGCAAGCAGCCCGGAGAAGTAGTGTCACTACGCCCCTTTTTGGTGTGCTGTGGAGACGGCAATGCTGTGGAATTGCTGGAAGTCCAGTTGGAAGGCAAAAAACGAATGGCCGCTGGGGATTTTTTCCGTGGACATCCGGTGGAGCTTTCCACAATTCTGGGCGGGTAATTTTCACTCTATTAAGAAAGAGAGACCATAGAATGGGTTATTTTAGTTATCTTCTGTTTATGCTGCCCGCGTTGATTATTTCCATGATCGCGCAGGCCAGAGTGCAGAGCACGTTTCATAAGTATTCTCAAGTCCGCAATGCACGGGGACTCACGGGCGCCGATGCGGCGCGCCGGGTTCTGACGCTAAACGGTATCACCAACGTACAGGTGGAATATGTCAACGGACGGCTGACCGACCACTACGACCCCCGCGTCAATGTGATCCGTCTGTCGGAATCGGTATTTGGAGTGGATTCTGTATCTGCCGTTGGGGTTGCGGCACATGAAGCGGGACATGCGGCACAGTATGCCGCCGGTTATTTTCCCATCAAGCTTCGCTCCGCATTGGTGCCCGTGTCCCAGTTTGGTTCCGGGGTTTCCATCCCCTTAATTTTACTGGGATATTTCTTTCAGTACGATTGGCTGATTTTTTTGGGGATTGCCTTTTTCAGCTTTGCGGTACTGTTTTCTATCGTGACTCTGCCAGTGGAATTTAACGCCAGCCGGAGAGCCATCCAGGTGTTGGGTGATTCCGGCACCCTGCAAGGAGAGGAGTTAGAGGGGGCAAAGCAGGTGCTATCCGCTGCGGCTATGACATATGTGGCCTCAACCCTCACCGCGCTTCTTTCCCTGCTGCGTTTAATCCTGATCTTTGGCAGGAGGAACAGCCATTGATGGGAAATGCAAGATGGGTGGCGTTGCAGGCCTTGGGCCGGGTCAATGCAGATGACGGATACTCCAATTTGGTGCTGGATCAAGCGCTAAAAAAAGCCAATCTGGATAGCAGAGACAGCGCTTTGGCCTCTGCATTATTTTATGGAGTGCTGGAACATCGAATCACCTTGGACTGGGTGATCTCCCAGCATTCCAAAAAGCCGATTCATCAGATATCCCTTCCTGTGCTGGATTGCCTGCGGCTGGGGATATACCAGCTGGTGTACATGGATAAGATTCCCCAGTCCGCAGCTGTAAATGAATCAGTCAAGCTCACACGGCTGAGTAAGAGGGAGCAAGCATCCGGCTTTGTCAACGGGGTGCTGCGTTCTTTTCTTCGTACCGGCTGCGATTTAAAATTACCCAATGCCATAGAGGAACCCTTTCTAAACGCCAGCATCCGATATTCCTGTCCGGAATGGCTGATCCGTATGTGGAACAAAGCATATGGAAGGGAAAATACTTTACAGCTATTGGTTGCCCTGGAAGGAAGACCTCCGCTGACCGCTCGCATCAACCCTTTGCGAGGAACAGACAAACAGCTGCTAGAAATTTGGGAAAGCGAAGGTGTAAAGGCGAAGGCTGTTACAGGTGTTTGTCACGCTGTTCGGTTGGAAGAAACCGGATCTGTTGACCGGTTGCCTGGGTTTCAAAGGGGAGAGTTTCACATTCAGGATTTGGCCTCTCAGCTTTGTTGCTACGCCTTATCCCCTCAGCCGGGGGAACGTGTCATTGATGTGTGCTCCGCGCCTGGTGGAAAGGCGTTTACCCTGGCGCAAATGATGAAAAACCAGGGCGAGCTGTTGGCCTTTGATCTTTATGAAGCCAAGGTGCGTCTCATTGAGCAGGGGGCCAAGCGGCTTGGCCTCTCCATCATTCGTGCTGCGGTAAGAGATGCCCGAGAGGAAGCCAAAGGATTGCCCAAAGCCCAGAGAGTGTTGTGCGATGCACCGTGTTCCGGGTTGGGAATCCTTCGCAGAAAACCGGAAATTCGATATAAAAATAGCAATACCCTTGACAGTTTGCCGGATTTGCAGTACCTTATTCTTTGTAAATCTTCCGAACTTGTGGAAGAAAATGGAATATTAATCTACTCCACCTGTACATTAAATCCAAAAGAGAATGGGAAAATTGCGGACAGGTTTTTGTCTGGTCATCCTGAGTTTGCACCTTACCCTTTACGCCTCCCCCAAGGTATCGCAAAAAATGCTTGGGAACCGGATCATCAGATAACCTTGATGCCGCACATTCATGGGACGGATGGATTTTTTATTTCCGCATTTCAACGACTGAGGTGATATTTTGACCCTGGAAGATATTAAATCTTTTTCTCTGGAGGAGCTTCAGGAGCAGTTCCGGCAGCAGGGCCAACCTCCCTATAAGGCATTACAGGTGTATCAATGGTTGCATCGGGGCGTATCAAGCTTTGATGAAATGACGGATATATCCAAAGTTTTACGCCAATATTTAGCGGAAAGATATTACATATCTGTAGCAAATATTGAAAAGAAGCTGGTTTCTGATTATGATAGTACCATAAAATACCTCTTTCGTTTTCGGGATGGGGAATATGTGGAATCGGTTTTGATGAGATATCACCACGGATATTCCATCTGTATTTCTACGCAGGTAGGGTGCAAGATGGGCTGTACGTTTTGTGCCACAGGAAAAAGTGGATTTTCCCGGAATTTGGCCCCATCCGAGATGTTGGCCCAAATTCAGGCGGCGCAGCGGGACAACGACATCCGCATATCAAATGTTGTGCTCATGGGGATGGGAGAGCCGCTGGACAATTATGATAATGTATTAAAATTTTTGCGCTTGGTTTCTTCGGAACAGGGAATGAACATAGGGATGCGGCATATTTCCCTATCTACCTGCGGATTGGTAGATCAAATCTATCGTTTAGCGGATGAAAAGTTGCAGCTAACTCTTTCGGTTTCCTTGCATGCGCCAAATGACTCCATTCGTACCCGCACGATGCCGGTAAACCGAAAATGGCCGGTCGAAGAACTACTGAAAGCGTGCAGATACTATATCAAACAGACTGGGCGCCGTATTTCTTTTGAATACGCGATGATCGACGGGGTGAATGACAGCGATGTCTGCGCCACGGAGCTGGCGAAACGCCTGTCTGGAATGCTTTGCCATGTCAATTTAATTCCGGTCAATCCGGTAGGAGGGACCAGTTACCGCAAGAGTAAAAGAGACCGCTTGGAACGGTTCTGCCGGATTTTGGAGCGGCAAGGTCTGACAGCCACTGTCCGCAGGACCCTGGGGTCGGATATCAACGCTTCCTGCGGACAGCTCAGGCGTAAACACACAGAAGAGGGGGGAACCACGGTTGAAGATATTCGGTAAGACGGATATTGGGCTGGTTAGACATTCCAATCAGGATGCCTTTCAACAAGGTTCTTATTCCGAGAACATTGCATGGGCAGTGGTGTGCGACGGAATGGGAGGAGCAAATGGAGGCAACATCGCCAGCCAAATGGCGGTGGACCAAATTACACGCCAGCTATCCTCCGCGAGCAGGGAACATATCAGCAGCCAATCGGCAAAGAATATATTGATGACTGCGGTGTATAATGCCAATACAGCAATCTATGAATACGCCCAGAAGAAGCCGGAGCTCAGCGGTATGGGAACAACGGTGGTTTTGGCCATGATTGCCAGACAGACGCTGCATGTCGCTCATGTTGGCGACAGCAGAGCATACTTGGTATCTAAGGACGAAATTCTTCAAATTACCAAAGATCACTCCATGGTACAGGAAATGGTGGACCGTGGGGAAATCACCGAAAAGGAAGCGAAGGTTCACCCAAGAAAAAACATCATTACCCGGGCCTTGGGAGTTAATCCTCAAGTGGATGTAGACTATTATGAGTTGCCGTTTCCCCAAGAAGATATTTTGCTGCTGTGCACAGATGGCCTTTCCAATTATCTGGAACCAAATGCTATTTACAGCATGGCAATGGAGCTGGACTTGGAGCAATTAATCGAACAGCTGGTGGAGCAGTCCAAAAAGATGGGCGGCAGAGATAACATAACCGTTGTTGCGATCGGCAACGAATGAGATAGGAGTGGAGGATCACATGGATCGTTATACAGGAAAAAAACTGGATGGACGCTATGAGATACATGAAATGATCGGAATGGGAGGAATGGCGGTTGTTTATCGCGCCTACGATACCATTGACGACCGAACGGTTGCCATCAAAATCCTGAAGGATGAGTTCCTTGGAAACGAGGAGTTTATTCGCAGATTTAAAAATGAGTCCAAAGCGATCGCTGTGCTCTCCCACCCCAATATTGTCAAGGTATTTGATGTTAGCTTTGGGGATCGTATTCAATACATCGTAATGGAATACATCGACGGCATTACGTTAAAGGAATATCTGGATCAGCAGAAAGAGGTCAAATGGAAGGAAGCGGTTCATTTTACCGTTCAGATTCTGCGCGCGTTGCAGCATGCTCATGAAAAAGGCATCGTGCATCGAGATATTAAGCCCCAGAATATCATGCTGCTGCAAGATGGAACGATTAAAGTGACCGACTTTGGAATTGCCCGGTTCTCCCGGAATGAGACCCGCACCATGACGGATAAAGCCATCGGTTCGGTACATTATATTGCGCCGGAGCAGGCCAGAGGCGATATTACCGATGAGAAGGCGGACATTTACTCAGTGGGCGTAATGCTTTATGAAATGCTCACCGGACAACTGCCCTTTGAAGCGGATAATGCGGTTTCTGTAGCGATTATGCAACTGCAAGCGGAGCCCAAGCCTCCCAAAGAGATTAACCCTGATATCCCGGACGGCTTGGAAGAGATTACCCTGAAGGCCATGCGCAAGGAAGCTTCTCAAAGGTACCAATCCGCTGCGGAGATGCTGAATGCGATTGAACAATTCCGGCGCAATCCCAGTATCCGTTTTCAGTATAAATATTTTGTAGATGAAAAGCCTACAAAATATATTGATGCCATCAATAATGTGAAATCCATGGTTCCTATGCCGGAATCCGGTTATGATGATAACTACGCCTATGAGGAAGAAGAGACGGTTTCTAAGCCCGCAAAGTCTCCTGTGATACATGTCCTGCTTGGTGTGGGTGTCGCTGTACTGCTTGCGGCCATCATATTGGTGATTGTAGGCTTTACCCGTTCCTGCCAAAGTGACCCCGTCGGGGATACGGAGATTCCCAATTTTGTTGGTATGATGTACGAGGACGTAGTCAACAACGAAGAATATAAATTCCAGTTTGAAAAGATATTGGATCACGATGAAACCAAGCCGGAAGGTATGATTTTGGCTCAGGATCCTCAATCCTCTACCAAAAAATATAAGGAAAACGCCAAAGTAACGCTGACGGTAAACAGTAGTGAAGTGACAACGGATGTTCCTGAGGTGACGTCTTATACAGAAGAAGACGCAATTAATAAGCTGAAAGAGGCGGATCTGGATCCTGTGGTTGAGCGTATCCCTAACGATGAGACAGCGCAGGGAGTTGTTATCGCCACGAATCCCAAGGGCGGAAGCACTGTAACGGTGAAAACCAAAGTAACCGTCTACGTAAGCCAAGGACCCTCGGAAAAGAAGGTTCAAGTGCCTCAGGTAATCAACGACTCCTATGAAGAAGCTAAGAGAAAAATTATCGCTGCCGGATTGAAGGTAGCCAACGAGCCTATCCGCAAGGATAGCACCGCGCCGAAGGACACCGTGTTGGAATGTAATCCTATGGAATTTGTAGAGGTAAGCGAGGGCACCACGATTCAGCTTACCATCAGCAGTGGCAACAAACCAGAGACTGAAAAAGAAATTCACGTACAACTACCAACGGAAATCGATTATGAGGTCAGCTTCGTAGTGATTATCGACGGTGAGCAAAGCCCGGCAAAAATGTTGGTTCCCAAATATAGGGATGTTGAGACGGTCAAGGTAACCGGCCGGAGCGGCAGAAAGAATGTCGTGATTAAAATTGAGGGGCAGGAGTACTGGACTTATACCATTGATTTTGATAACGGAGAGGTAGTCAGTTCCAAAAAGAATCCAAACTTCCATCTGGATTCGGGTTCCTCCAGCAGAGAGGAGTCTTCCGCGCCTTCTCCTTCGGAGAATTCCTCCGAGCAGGGCCGTGAGGACTGAGGGGGATACTCATGAAACAGGAAATAGGAACGGTATTAAAAGGCATCGGCGGCTTCTATTATGTAGAGGCCGCCGATGCGGTGTATGAGTGCAAAGCGCGCGGTGTATTTCGCAAAAAAGGGATGTCTCCTTACGCGGGAGACCGGGTGTCCATTACAGTGGCAGAGGATGGAACCGGAACCATCGACGAGATCAAGCCAAGAAAAAACCAGCTAATCCGTCCTCCCATCGCGAATATCGATCAACTGGTGATCGTGGCATCTACCTGCGAACCTTCGCCCAATCCCTTGATTATTGATAAAATGTTGGCCTTGGCGGTGGATAAACGGATCCATCCATTGTTGGTTATTTCCAAGGCGGATTTGGCAGACAGCGAAGCTCTTTTTCAGATCTACGAAAAGTCAGGGATTGAGACCATTGTATTCTCAACCGTGACCGGAGAGGGGATTAACCGGGTTCGCGCCCGGCTTATTGGCAAGTTCAGCGCGTTTACCGGTAATTCTGGAGTAGGGAAATCTTCCCTGCTCAACTGTATCGATGAAAAATTTCAGCTGGAAACCGGTAAAATCAGCCAAAAGCTGGGTAGGGGAAGGCATACCACCCGGCAGGTGGAACTCTATCCTTTGCCGGAGGGCGGCTATGTAGCCGACACGCCTGGATTTTCCACTGTGGATATTGAGCGATATGAGATGATTGATAAGGAATCCCTGCCTTATGCATTTCCGGAGTTCGCCCCTTTTCTGCACCAATGCCGTTTTACCTCCTGCGCCCATGTTTGCGAAAAGGGATGCGCGGTGTTACAAGCGGTGAGGGATGGACTAATCCATCCTTCACGGCACAGCAGCTATGTGTCGATGTACGAAGAGGTAAAGGACCGGAAAGAGTGGGAGAAGAAATGAACAGATGCGTCATAGTAGGTTCCGCTCCTGTTGAAGATCCGGATCGATTGAAAGATCTGATCCGAAAGGATGACGTTATCTTCTGCGCGGACGGCGGTTTTGAAACCGCCTTGCGTATGGGAGTGCGTCCCTCATTCATCGCAGGAGATTTTGATTCCTTTGCTGGAGATCTGCCTGAAGATATCGAGGTGATCCGTCTGCCGGAATGCAAGGACGACACGGATCTGATGTTCTGTGTCAAAGAGGCCTTGCGCCGTGGTTTTAACGACGTTTTATTGCTTGGAGCTACGGGAGGGAGAATGGATCACACCATTGGAAATCTGGGCATTCTTCTTTATTTGGCTCGGCGAAACGCCGGAAATCTAATGGCCGACGCTTACAACCAGGCTTTTGTAGCCCAAGAAGGCGCTTATATGATTACAGGGAAAAAGGGGGATATGGTTTCAGTATTCCCTTATGGATGTAACCAGTGTTGTGTAAGCTACGAGGGCCTTGCATATCCTTTGCATCATGGCACTTTAAACGCAGAGGAGCCCGTGGGGGTGAGCAATCGTCTTACCCAAGAGAAAGCGGTGATAACCGTACACAGCGGCCCGGTACTAGTCGTAAAGTCCAAGGAGTAAGCAAAACTAGTTGGTCTAACCATACAAGCTAGTAAAAAGACAATTTTTGGAGATAAATAGCCAGGGTACAATGATATATCACAGGGAGAGCTGCAAACGGTTGTGTTTATAGCTCTCTTTTTTTATTTCCAGTAAATTTGAGTATAATAACAGTCAAATTCAACTCTAAAATTTTTGTTTGCACACTTTTTCTTTCATTGTGTATACTGGAATAAAGACATGAGAGTTCAGTCTCCGGTCTCTTTACTTACAGAAATGGCGGTGAAAACACATATGAGCAGAACCACATATCATCAGCAGGGGATGTTTGCTCTTGTATTTGGGCTGGGGCTGACCGTATCATTTTTCTTTCCCCCGCGCTTTATTTTGGGGATTATCGGCCTTATCGTGGTGATTTTGGCCATTTCTCTGATTAAGTGCTAATTGAATGAGGAGGTCTTTGTAATGAAAGTTGTCGTAGTCAAGAGCCCGAAAATGCTTGGTTTCTTCCTGAGAAAGATTTTTGGTATTAAAAAAGAGGTGATTCAATAAGATTAGTCGAAAAAATAGAAGACATATATCGTCATTTATCAAATAGAATACTTAGAGTGAAGGATAAGTGCAGCTTTGTACACAAAAAGGCTGCACTTATTTTAATATATAAATCTAATGTAGATATAAATATTGACATGTACGATAGAATAATATATGATATATTAAATAAAGTTTATAGAAATCACTCCCTTTTGAAAGGGAGTGATTTCTATAAACTTAATCTTTAGATACTTTTTATCGAAAGGGGCCTAATATGAAAAAAATTATTATATTTTTTGTTTTTTTTATTTGCTTAAGTGTATTTACGGGGTGCCAATCGGAAGAAGAACAATTAGAGGATACTTACATTTTAGGGAATGATTATCAATATATGTATGTCAGCCCAATGGAAGGACAAGAAGTTGCAGAAAGCCCAGACGGCTATTACTTTATGGTAGGAAATTTTCTTTATTATATGGATAAAACAGCATTACAACCAGTAGTTCTGTGTAATAAACCAAATTGTTTACATGAAGAAGAAACAGATCCCAGTAAAATATGGAAGTGTAACGCTTATTTTATTAGAGACAGCAGGAAGTATCTCACATGGTATGACGGCTATGTCTATATACATGCGGAAATGGATCAAGAAGCCAATCGGTTAGGGAATGGCGGAGGAATGATGCGTATTTCTCCTGATGGAATAACAAGAGAAATCGTATGCAGTTTTTCTGAGGATCCCTTTTGTGTGGCAATCCATAGAGGAAAGATCTATTATGCCACAGGAAGCTATGACAACAGTCTTAACACATCATATAATATTTATTCCTTAGATCTCGCCCGTCCTACAGAAAAAGAAAACCTTTTATATAAAGGGGATAAAAACAAAGGGAGTTTCCAATCAATTGATTGTTATGGAAATCATTTGTATTTTCGTGAGCTGTATGAGAAGGACGAACAATGGAAAACGAGTTATTTGCATTTTGATTTATTAACTAAGAAATTTACTGATATGGAGAATGATTTATCGGTCAGAGGGTACTATGAGAACAAGCTCTGCGTGATGTACAATGTATCTGGAGATGATTATAACAGTCCTGAAAATAGAAAAGTATGGAACACAAATTTAAATGGTACTGGTAAGAAAGAGGAATTATTGACAATTGATAATGATATGCTTTTTACCTCAGATGGAACATATATTTATGAGATACGTCCGGAATATTTGATTACAAAGCCGGAGCAAAAAATTGAAATCAAACAGTTGGACAAACAAGGAAATAACGTTGCAGAGGTAGATTTAGATTCCCTATCAGGTAGATTATGGACTATAGTGCCTGGCGGAGGAAATGAAATGTTTTTAATCAGTAGTGAGGAGAGCTATCGCAGTGTATATACCGTTGATAAAACGGAATTAGAAAAAAAAGGTACGGCAAAACCGGTATTAAGAAAGAAAATTGACATATCCAATCAAAGCACGATTACTTATTAAACATAACTCCAACAGCCTAGCTCAAAAAAGGAGGGAACACATGAATGTGTTCCCTCCTTTTTTGATTTTTATGGAATTTTCTGTTTTTTTATCGGGCGAGGTATCTCGTAAAAGGCTTCAGCTTCAAGCTTTGAGCAAAGCGAGCTATTATAAAATATACTATAATCTAAAAAGAAACTAAAATAAATTTCTTGGATGACCCTTTTAAGGGTGATAGATGCAAGTGAAAAAACTTTCAGCGCGTTTTTAGATGTTTGCTGGTGCCATGGCCCTTGAGATGTTCAAGTCTCCGGATAAGCCGAAGGTTATGACTATAAATGCGAAATGAACGGAAATATCCACCCCAGTGATAATCCCTCTTAAAACGGCATAGTCATATATTGCAAGACGGCTGCCGAATATATGGAGGCGGTCATTTTATGCGGGGATCTATTTTTGATTTTAGAGGAGGTATAAATAGGACAGCGTCAGAATACACATGAAATTAGAAAAGCAAAAAGGAGAGATCGCCTTTATGGATTATAGCGTCAACAAGGAGGAGCTCGCAATCGGCGAAATTATTTTTGACGAGTGTCAAGAACAGCCGGTGGACCTGGACTTCAGCCTCCCGGACTATTGTCCGGACATTCAGCGCATTTTAAAATGCCAGGTGTATCCGCGCATTACCATGCGAAGCATATCGGGAGACCGGCTGGAAGTGGAAGGAATCGCGTGCGTGAAGCTGCTGTATCTGGATGAAGAAAAACGAAAGGTGCGCAGCTGCGAGCATTCCGATCCCTTTTCCATTTCCTTTAATCTGAGAGGTACGCCTCAAAATCCGGTGGTATTTACCAAGGCTAGAGTGGATTATATCAATTGCAGAGCGGTTAGTCCCCGCAAGCTGGACATTCACGGCGCCTTTTCTATCTGCGCTAAGGTGATAAGTAAGGCAAATCAAGACGTTGTTTGCGACATACCGGAGCCTGGCATTCAGCAGCGTAAAAAATCCCTCCAGGTAAGCAGCGTGGTAAGTACGGCCCAACAGATGTTCTTGGTGAGCGAGGTGTTGGAAATTGGCCAAGGGAAACCGGAGGCCGAAAGCATCCTCCGAACCGATGTGACTGCGGTGGTCCACGATACCAAGACAGTGGCCAATAAGCTGATCCTCAAGGGTGAGGCACTGCTTAAGATATTATATGTGGGCAATCTGGAAGAGGGCGAGCTGGAAACCATGGAGTATTCCATTCCTGTCAGCCAGATTGTGGATGCAGACGGTGTGGAAGAAACCAGCGCCTGTGACGCCAGGATGGATGTACTGGGATATGAAGTGCAGATACGCACCGACAGCGCGGGAGATGATTCTCTGCTGGCGGTTGATATCAAGATGGCAGCCAGCGTCGTTGCTTATACCGACACAGCAATCCAGGTTGTTACCGACGCTTACTCCACCCAGTATGACTTGGAGTTGGAATATAAGAATATGGAGTTCGATCATCTGCTTGAGTTTATCAAGGACTCCTACATCAATAAAAACACGGTGGACGTGGGAATGGGAATCTCCCGAGTGATCGACGTATGGAACGAGATCTCTTCCATCCACGCGCAGGAAGAAAACGGACAGATTTTATTCAAAGGTAAATTTAACGCATGTATCCTGGCGGTGAGCAATGAGGGAGAGCCCATCTATACCGAAAAGATGATTGACTTTGAATATTCCCATGACTGGACGGGAAAACCCGCTACCGTTACCTGCGACGCCACAATGGCGGTGATTTCCCTCAGCTATCGAATCACAGGTTCCAATGGTATTGAAATCCGCGCAGAGCTGGGTTTGGCCGCTTCTGTTCATCAAACAGAAAGTTGCAAGGCCATTTGCTATGCATCTGCGGATGAAAACAGGCCAAAGCCTAAGGACAGCGCTGCTTCGTTAATCCTTTATTATGCGGATGCCGGCGAGAATATTTGGGATATCGCCCGCCGTTATTGTACTTCGGTGGATGCGATCCAATCCGAAAACGACCTGTCGGATGAGGTTATCGACAGTAGGAGCATGTTACTGATCCCAGTGTAACGGATTCTCTTTCACAGACATTTTCTGTAAAAATGGGTCTTCATATGGCAATTTATGCTTGACAGAAAGAAAAGGCCGCCGCTATTTTCCACGCAAATACGGCTGGTTCTCAAAAAATTTTATCTCGCGTGGAGAAATGGCGGCTAAGAGATGGAAGAACGGAACATTTATCAAGATATTTCCCAGCGGACCAACGGCGACATATACATTGGTGTGGTTGGTCCGGTTCGAACAGGTAAATCTACTTTTATTAAACGATTTATGGATACCCTGGTAATCCCCAATATCGACGGTAGCGCCCAAAACCGTGCTGTAGATGAGTTGCCTCAATCGGCGGCGGGCCGCACCATTATGACGACAGAACCTAAATTTATTCCGGAGGACGCGGTTCAGGTCAACATAGAGAACAATGCGTCTTTTCGGGTGCGCATGATTGATTGCGTAGGCTATATTGTGCCCAGCGCGTTAGGCTATATAGAAGATGAAATGCCGCGCATGGTCCAAACTCCCTGGTTTGAGGATCCCATTCCTTTTAATATGGCGGCGGAAATCGGTACCAAAAAGGTAATTACCGATCACTCAACCATTGGATTGGTTGTGACCACGGACGGCAGCATTACGGATCTTCCCAGAGAGGAATACGAAGAAGCGGAGGAACGGGTAATCAATGAGCTCAGGGAGATTAATAAACCGTTTGTCGTGCTGCTCAACAGTATGTATCCCTTGTCGGAGGGAACCCAGACACTGGCCGAACAGATGAGTCAGAAATACGGCGTTCCTGTGGTGCCGGTGAGTTGTATGGATCTGGATGAAACCGAAATCAAACGTATATTGGCTAGCGTGCTTTTTGAGTTCCCGGTCAAAGAGATCCGCGTGGAGATGCCCCATTGGCTGTCCACACTGGAAAAAAACCACTGGCTGCGGTCGTCGGTTTACTCAGCCATTGAGACGTCCGCCAAGCAGATATCAAAAATCGGTGGAATACAGTCAATCACCGAAGAGATCAAAGGTTGTGAGTATGTTTCCGACGCCAGTACAATTGCTGTGGACCTAGGTGCAGGAAATGCCCGCGTAGGAATCAAGCTCAATCAAAATCTGTTCTATAAGGTGCTGGGAGAGAAGACCGGCATTGAGATTGAGGACGAGGGCGGATTGCTTGACTGTATGCTGGAAATGGCTCAAATGAAGAAAAAGTACGACAAGATCAGCGCGGCCTACGACGATGTGATGGAGACTGGTTACGGAATCGTCATGCCGGACATCAGCGAACTGACCTTGGAGGAACCGGAAATCATCAAGCAAAGCGGAAAATTTGGAATCCGACTGAAAGCAGGGGCTCCTTCCATTCATATGATGAGAACCAAAATCACTACAGAAGTAACCCCAATTGTGGGATCAGAGCAGCAATCCGAGGAGTTGGTTCGCTATCTGCTTACGGAATTTGAGGAGAATCCCGCCCAAATCTGGGAATCCAACATTTTTGGTAAGTCTTTGCACGAGCTGGTCAACGAAGGCTTGCACAACAAATTGTATCGTATGCCGGAGGATGCAAGAAGCAAGGTTAAGGAAACCATCGAACGCATCATCAACGAGGGCTGTAACGGTTTGATTTGCATTATTCTTTAAGCTTTTTCTTACCGTCCAAGATGATTTCTCCTTTCTGAACATAAGAAAAGCCCAGCCGATTGAGGCTGGGCTTTTCGTTTTGGTAAGGGGGCGTTATGGAATTAAAATGCATCTATCCATTCCAAATCGGCGGCATTCAAATAAACAAAGGTCATATCAATTCTTAGATTTAGATAAAAGTTCCAGTAGTTGCTCTGATTAGATTTCTTCTATGTTGCCATGATCCGAAATGCGGTAGCAAAGAGTCATCAAACTGTCGCTCATATGAACGTTTTCCACGATGACATCAGGAAATTTGATCGCAAGATCATAATGACTGAAATTCCAATAATTCTTTATACCCAGTGCGTACATGCGGTCAGCAAGCGCCGCGACAGAATCTCTGGGAACGCATAATACAGCCATGTTGGGCTTGGTTTTTGTGCAAAAATCCTCCAGATTTTCAATATTCTGTACCAGTATTCCACGAATATCGGTACCAATCAGATCCGGATTTTTATCAAAGATACCGGAGAGAGTAAATCCTCGGGCTTCAAATGACATGTGCGTTGCCACTGCCCGTCCCAGATTACCGGCGCCGATCAAAATTGATCGATAACTATGGGAGAGACCTAAAATATTACCGATCTCCTTATGCAGCTGTTCTACCATGTAGCCGTATCCCTGCTGACCAAAGCCACCAAAACAGTTGAGGTCCTGTCTAATCTGGGAAGCGGTAAGCCCCATTTTGTCAGACAGCTCCCGAGAAGAGATCCGCATGACGCCGTTATCGATCAGATCAGAAAGAAATCGGTAGTATCTGGGCAGTCTGCGAATGACAGACATAGAAATATTGTCACGTTTTGGCATAAGGAATGACCTCCTTTCTGGTGGATTCAAATTTATATCAAGGATGGATGGGGAACAAGGGAAAAAGCAACACGTTGCCACGCCTGCGGCAACGTGTCCTATTGCGAATTATAACAGCTTTACCAGGCGGTTGTTGATCTCACGCAGGAATTCCTCAGTATCTACCTTGGTTTTGTTGGGCAGGCTGGACAGCAGATACAGATCGCCGGTCATAACGCCGTCCTCAATGGTCTGAATAGAGGCCTGCTCCAGTTTGTCAGCAAAGTCCATCAGCTCCGGAATGTTATCGAGCTCTCCTCTTTTACGCAGCGCGCCGGTCCATGCAAACAGAGTAGCCATGGAGTTTGTGGAGGTTTTTTCCCCTTTTAAATGTTTGTAATAATGACGTTGCACAGTGCCGTGAGCGGCTTCGTACTCATAAGTACCGTCGGGAGAAACCAGAACCGAGGTCATCATGGCCAGACTGCCGAAGGCGGTGGCCACCATGTCGGACATGACGTCGCCGTCGTAGTTCTTGCAGGCCCAGATATAGCCGCCGTCGGAACGCACCACACGGGCCACGGCGTCGTCGATCAGCGTATAGAAATATTCGATGCCTGCGGCCTCAAATTTTTCCTTATATTCCGCGTCGAAGATCTCACGGAAAATATCCTTGAAGCGATGATCGTACTTCTTGGAAATGGTATCTTTGGTGGCAAACCACAAATCCTGTTTTAAGTCCAGCGCATAGTTGAAGCAGGCGCGGGCGAAACTGGAGATGGAAGCGTCGGTATTGTGCATTCCCTGGGTAATGCCGGCGCCGTCAAAATCGTGGATCAGCGCACGGGTTTCGTTGCCTTGGGCATCGGTGACCACCAGCTCGGCTTTGCCGCCGGCGGGAACCTGCAGTTCTGTGTTTTTATATACGTCGCCATATGCGTGACGGGCAATGGTAATGGGCTTTTTCCAGGTAGAGATAAAGGGAGTAATCCCCTTCACCACAATGGGGGTACGGAATACCGTGCCGTCTAAAATGGCACGAATGGTTCCGTTGGGAGATTTCCACATCTCCTTTAAATGATATTCCTTCACCCGATCGGCGTTGGGGGTGATGGTGGCGCATTTGACGGCTACGCCGTACTTCTTGGTAGCATAAGCGGAATCGAAGGTTACCTGATCGTCGGTTTCCTCCCGATGCTCAAGACCCAAATCGTAATATTCCGTTTTGAGATCAATATAGGGTGTAAGAAGAATGTCTTTAATCATCTTCCAGATGATACGGGTCATTTCGTCGCCGTCCATCTCCACCAGGGGAGTTATCATTTTAATTTTATCAGCCATGGGAATCCCTCCGTTTTCTATATTTATTCTGAATGATCGCCCGCGTTCCACGGGTTTTTCAAAACAACCAGGTTTTTATTGATTCTGTTCTCTGGTATAGTTGAGCAGTCCGCCGGCCAGCACAATGTCGCGCTGCCGTTGTGAAAGAATGGCTTCTGCTTGGAACTCAAACCCCTTTGTGACATTTTTCACTGTGATGGGGCCGCCGCTGAGGATTGTCTCCCGCGCATTATCAATTTGAAGCTCGTCCATCTGATCAATCCGGTCGTATACGCTCTCATCTGAGAAAATCAGGGGCAGGATGCCAGCGTTGGCCAGATTGGCGCAGTGGATGCGGGCAAAGGATTTGGCAATGACCGCCTTGACTCCTAGATAAAGGGGAACCAGAGCAGCGTGCTCACGGGAAGAGCCTTGGCCGTAGTTGGACCCGCCGATGACAATTCCCTTGCCCTCTTGACGGCAGCGCTCCGGGAACTCCTTGTCGCACACACCGAAGCAGAAGTTGGACAGGTAGGGGATATTGGAACGGTAAGGGAGAATTTTTGCGCCAGCAGGCATAATATGGTCGGTAGTGATATTGTCGCCCACCTTCAACAAGGCTTTGGCAGCAATGACGTCCTCCATGGGCTCAGTGGTGGGGAAGGGCTTAATGTTGGGTCCGCGCAGGACCTCTACCTGATCCATTTCCTCTACAGGAGCGGGATCTACCACCATATTGTCGTTGATTAAGAATTGATCGGGAAGGGAGATGTCCGCTGCGTCACCCAAAGCGGTGGGATCGGTGAACACGCCGGTTAGGGCCGATGCGGCGGCAGTCTCCGGGCTGACCAGGTAAACCTGGCCGTCAGCGGTGCCGGAACGGCCTTCAAAGTTGCGGTTGAACGTGCGCAGGGACACGCCCTTAGAATTGGGCGATTGTCCCATACCGATGCAGGGGCCGCAGGCGCATTCCAAAATTCTGGCGCCCGCAGCGATCAAATCGGCCAAAGCGCCGTTTTGGGCCAGCATATTATAAACCTGCTTGGAGCCGGGGGCGATGGATAGGCTGACTGTTTCGCAGACGGTTTTGCCCTTGAGGATCGCGGCTACCCGCATCAAATCCAGGTAAGAGGAGTTGGTGCAGGAACCGATGCAGACCTGATCCACCGTCTTCGGGCCAATCTCCTCAATAGTCTTGACTGCATCCGGGCTGTGAGGACAAGCAGCCATGGGCTTGAGGGAGGATAGATCGATGGTAAGCACCTCGTCGTATTGGGCATCGGCGTCCGGAGAGAGCTCAATCCAATCCTGTTCACGGCCCTGTGCCTTCAGGAAGGAGCGTGTGATTTCATCAGAGGGGAAGATGGAAGTGGTTGCGCCCAGCTCGGCGCCCATATTGGTAATGGTGGCGCGTTCCGGGACTGACAAAGTCTTGACGCCCTCTCCGCCGTATTCCACAATTTTGCCCACACCGCCCTTTACAGTCATACGGCGAAGCACTTCCAAAATGATATCCTTGGCGGATACCCAGGGGCGCAGTTTACCGGTGAGGTTGATCCGCACCATTTTGGGCATGGAGATATAGTAAGCTCCGCCGCCCATAGCCACGGCTACATCCAGTCCGCCGGCGCCCATAGCCAGCATGCCGATACCGCCGCCCGTAGGTGTGTGGCTGTCCGAGCCGATGAGGGTCTTGCCCGGAATACCGAAGCGCTCCAAATGGACCTGATGGCAGATTCCGTTGCCGGGACGAGAATAATAGATGCCGTGTTTTTTTGCCACGGTCTGAATAAAACGATGGTCATCGGCGTTTTCAAAGCCGGTTTGCAGGGTATTGTGGTCAATATAAGCAACCGAGCGCTCTGTTTTAACCCTGGGAACACCCATCGCCTCAAACTCTAAATACGCCATGGTTCCGGTGGCATCCTGCGTTAAAGTCTGATCGATCTTTAAGCCGATTTCGCTGCCTACCGTCATTTCTCCGCTGAGCAAATGGGATTTGATAATTTTTTGTGCTAACGTATAACCCAATTCGAGTTCCCCTTTCTTTTCCGCATATGCGGTGACAATTTTCACCAGAAAACACGACGGCTTTTCCATACAGTTTTCGTCAAACCCTTCTGTTGTGGGCCCGGGAAGTAAATAAGGAAAATAAAAAATAATACGGCGCAATCTACAAGCCGTCTGCCCCAGGTTTCGGCGGGTTCTCACGGATTATATGGTTTCCAAACGATTCCAGAGATGGAAAACAGGAAAGAAACCAAGAAAACAACAGCCGGTTTTTCTGGATAAACCCATAAAATTGTAACTTATATTATCCAATATTGAAACCGGATTGTCAATCTTTTCACGACAAAATGGGATAAGTTCATGAAATTTTAAATTCCTTGCTGTACTCCTGGAAAAATGCTATAATCAGAATGTATGATCGCGCGCCGAAACCGGCAAACTAACGGATAGGAGCGTGATAACATGAAACAATACCGATATCAGAGTCCCTATTCCGGGCAATACATTGAAAACCCCAGCGGTCCCGATAAGCCGGACAAACAGGACGGTCAAAACGACGACCAGGGCGTGGGCAGTGAAAAACAGACCGACCAAATTATCGAAACCGGATCGGTCATCACCGGAGATGGTAAGCACACTATCCATTGTCTGACCATTATCGGGCAGATTGAAGGTCATTATCTGGCTTCCCCGCAGAGCAAGACCACCAAATATGAACATGTGATTCCCCAATTGGTAGCCATTGAAGAGGAGCCGCGAATTGACGGGCTTTTAATTTTGCTCAATACGGTGGGGGGCGACGTGGAAGCGGGGCTTGCCATCGCGGAATTGGTGGCGGGAATGAAAAAGCCCACGGTTTCCATGGTGTTGGGCGGAGGGCACTCCATCGGCGTTCCTCTGGCTGTGGCGGCTAAAAAGTCCTTTATCGCCCAATCGGCCACAATGACCATCCACCCGGTGCGAATGAACGGATTGATGGTAGGGGTGCCCCAGACCCTGGAGTATTTTCAGCGCATGCAGGAGAGGATTACACGGTTTGTGTCACAAAATTCCCGCATATCCCCAGAACGGTTTTACGAGCTGGCCATGAACACCAAGGAATTGGTGATGGATGTGGGAACGATCCTGGATGGAGTGGATGCGGTGGAAGAAGGGCTGATCGACTCTCTGGGAAGCCTTTCCGACGCTATGAGCTGTCTTTATCAGATGATTGATAAAGAACGGGCAAAAGGAAAAAAATCCACGGCAAAGAAAAACGGTAAAAAGAAATCAACGGAGAAATAGAGATTACCGATCCATCGCTTAAAAAGGACCTGTGTCGATGAAGCGGCGAAAACGGCCCGACGCAGGCACAGTATTGATTACCCTTCGCGCGCTTTGCAGCGCGCGAAATCTTACATATAAGGAATGAATTGCAGTGCCAGCACAAAAAGCGAAAAGCGCCGGCGGAAAACGACCGGCGTCAAAAAAAGGGAATCCCTCATCTCAAAGGAAACGTCCCTCGTCAAAGTCCACCGCAAAAAGCAGCGCAAAACGGCCGGACAGCCGGGCCAGCGCCCGCCCGCCCGCAAAGAGGACCCGGGCTGCACAGCAGCGCTTAGAGGCTCAGATGAAGTCGCGCAACCAAACCTTTGCCATCATCATGTTTGCAGTGGCGATCTTTCTTTTCTGCCTGGTGCTCATACCAGGAGAAAATATCTGGAACAGCCTTCACATGGTATTGATGGGGATGTTCGGCACTTGTTCGATTCTTTGGCCCATTCTTTTGACCTATATTTCCATTGTCACCGCTTTGGAGAAGCCGTTTAACGCAATCAGCACCAAGATTGCATTGTCAATCGTCATTATTGTGCTGTTTTGTGCCGCTGTTTACATATTCGGAACGCCGGAACTGCCCAAGGATCAGTCCTACTGGCAACAGATGATCGGTCAGTATGTGGATGGCATTGAGCGCAGAGGCGCGGGATTGTTCGGCGGGTTACTGGGAATTCCTTTTCTGGCAGCCTTGGGCGGCGTCGGAGCAAAAATTGTAATTGTGCTGTTGCTGTTTGTGACCATTATGATTCTGACTGGAACCAGTCTGATTCAGCTGTTTCGGGCTATTTCCCGCCCGGTAGAGGTAGTGAAGGAGAGTATGGGAACCCGCGAAGATAGGGAACAACGCCGTCGGCAAAGGCGAACGCACAGCGCAGGAAACGCCAACATCGATATTGACCTGGATCCGGACGCTCTACCGGCACACCCGGTAATATCCCCTAATTTGCGCAACTCATTGCCTGAGCGCAACGAAAAACTGGAGCGTTTGGAAAAGGCGTTCAGCGCTCCGGAGCCCACGTTGGAGGTAGAGCCGGTTATTAACGGCGCGTCGCTGGAAGAAATTCCTTCGGTTAAGGAGGACAACGGCGCTGCCTTTACTCTCCCTACTCGAAAGAAGATGGAGAATATAGCGCCTCCCTTGGAACGCAGTGTCCCTGCCGTTGTTAGAGACGACGGAGGAGAGGGATACCGTTTCCCTCCGGCTACTTTTTTGCAGCGGTCGCCGATGACCAACGAGCAGGACGTCGCGGGGGAACTTAAAATCAATGGTCAGATGCTGGTGGATACCCTCAAAAGCTTTGGGGTGCAAACCAAAATTGTAGATATCAGCCGCGGTCCGGCGGTGACGCGTTATGAATTGCAGCCGGCCGCGGGCGTAAAGATCAGCAAGATAACCAATCTTTCCGACGATATTGCTCTGAATTTGGCGGCTTCCGGCGTGCGCATTGAGGCTCCCATTCCCGGTAAAGCGGCGGTGGGCATTGAGGTGCCCAACAAGCTGGTCAACATTGTTAAGATGCGGGAACTGATCGAATCCAGAGAATTTACTTCCGCCAAAAGCAAACTCACTGTGGCTTTGGGACGGGACATCGCCGGCAATGTTACTTTGGCAGATTTGGCTAAAATGCCCCATGTGCTTATCGCAGGTTCCACTGGTTCGGGAAAATCGGTGTGCATTAACTCTCTGATTATCAGCCTGCTCTATAAATCCACTCCTGACGAGGTGCGGTTTTTAATGGTGGATCCCAAAGTGGTGGAACTGGGCATCTACAATGGGATTCCTCATCTGTTGGTTCCGGTGGTGACCGATCCCCGCAAAGCCGCAGGGGCGCTTAACTGGGCGGTAAACGAAATGCTGGACCGCTATAAGAGATTTGCGGAACACAATGTCAGGGATTTGCAGGGGTACAATCAAATGGTACAGAATCTGTCCCCTGAGGAAAATAAAAACGAGGACGGCAGCGTCCGTCTGGAAAAAATGCCTCAGATTGTCATTATCATCGACGAGCTGGCCGATCTGATGATGGCTGCGCCCAACGAGGTGGAGGACTCCATTTGCCGTCTTGCGCAAATGGCCCGTGCCGCAGGCATGCATTTGGTAATCGCCACCCAGCGTCCCTCGGTGGACGTCATCACCGGCATTATAAAGGCGAACATCCCCAGCCGCATTGCCTTTGCGGTATCTTCAATGGTGGATTCCCGTACCATCCTGGATATGGGCGGCGCGGAGAAACTGTTGGGTCGGGGAGATATGCTGTTTTCCCCGGTGGGTTCTTCCAAGCCGATTCGCATACAGGGATGTTTTGTCACCGACGCGGAGATTGAGTCGGTGGCGGGGTATGTAAAAAGTGCGCAGGATGCCGGGTACGATCAGAATGTCATAGAAGAGATAGAGAAGAACGCCGTAGCAGATCATGGAAAAGGGAGATCCGACGGAGGCGCGGACGGAGAAGATTCCGACCCAATGCTAAAGGAAGCGATCAAATGCGTGGTGGAAGCGGGACAGGCCTCCACCTCCCTTTTACAACGCAGGCTGCACCTGGGATATGCCCGGGCTGGCCGCCTAATCGACGATATGGAGCAAATGGGTGTAGTAGGGCCGCATGAGGGTTCAAAGCCCCGCCAGGTGCTCATCACCTATCAGCAATGGCTGGAGATGAATATGCAACAGCCCGACGAGCCTTGACGCCTTAAACAAACGGAAGAAAACGGGTGGAGGATGCATACCGTTTCCTTCCCTTGTTTTTATAGATTGATTACGGATAAAGGAACGATAGTTTATGCCATTTTTACCAATTACAAAAGAAGAGATCAACGCGCTAGGTTGGGATGAGCCGGACTTCGTGGTGGTAACCGGAGACGCTTATGTGGACCATCCCAGCTTTGGAGCGGCAATCATCTCCCGGGTGCTGGAGGCAGAGGGGTTTCGGGTGGCGGTGCTCGCCCAGCCGGACTGGAGAAGCCCAAAAGAGTTTGCTCGATTCGGCAGACCGCGGCTGGGATTTTTGGTGACCTCCGGAAATATCGATTCCATGGTGGCCCATTATACAGCGGCCCGCCGCCGCAGGAGCGACGACGCATATTCCGCCGGAAGAAAGGCTGGGAGGCGCCCTGACCGGGCGGTGATTGTCTACACAAAGAAGATTAAAGAGAGATACCCTGATGTTCCGGTGGTCATTGGAGGTCTGGAGGCGTCCCTGCGCCGGTTTGCCCACTACGATTATTGGGATGATCGGGTGCGGCCTTCTATCCTTGTGGATTCCGGCGCGGATCTGCTGATTTATGGGATGGGAGAGAATCAAATACGTCAGATAGCACATCGGTGGGAAAAAGGGGAACCGCCTTCCCAAATGAGGGACATCAGAGGTACCTGTTGTCTCATTCCCACGGTGGAATACTCCCCGGGACCGGCAGTGGATTGCCCGAGCTTTGAGCAGGTGTGCGCGTCAAAGAAAGAATACGCGGTGTCCTGCCGCAAACAACAGGATGAACAGGACGCGGTGCGCGGTCGTACCGTATTGCAAAAGCATGGCAAGCTACTGCTGGTGCAGAATCCGCCCATGCCACCCTTAGAGCAAGAGGAGCTGGACGCAGTCTATGCGCTTCCCTATGAACGGATGTATCATCCCTGCTATGAAAAGGAGGGCGGCGTACCGGCCATTGAGGAGGTGGAATTTTCCATCACCCACAACCGAGGATGTTTCGGGGCCTGTAATTTCTGTTCCATTGCCTTCCATCAGGGACGAGCCATCACTACACGCAGCCAGCAATCGGTTATCCGGGAAGCGGAAAGCCTCACTCGAAATCCTCGCTTCAAAGGGTACATTCATGATGTAGGCGGCCCTACCGCAGATTTTCGGCATCCCTCCTGCCGCAAACAGGAGAAGGCGGGGTTGTGTAAGGGAAAGAAGTGTTTGGCCCCTACTGTTTGCCCGGCTCTGGAAGTTGACCACACGGAATATCTGCAATTACTCCGCAAACTAAGGGCCCTGCCCAAAGTAAAAAAGGTATTTATCCGTTCTGGCATTCGGTTTGATTATCTGATGGAGGACAAGGACGACAGCTTTTTCCGGGAACTGGTGCAGCATCACGTTAGCGGACAGCTCAAGGTAGCGCCGGAACATTGCTCTGCCGCCGTACTGGATAAGATGGGAAAACCCCATATTGAGAGCTATCAACGATTTGCCCGCCGCTTTTACGGACTGACAAAGGAGGCTGGGAAAGAACAGTATCTGGTTCCTTATCTGATGTCTTCTCATCCAGGTTCCACCTTAAAAGATGCGGTTGAACTGGCGCTTTTCTTAAAGAAAGAGAGAATCCGGCCGGAACAGGTGCAGGATTTTTATCCAACCCCAGGCACCATTTCCACCTGTATGTTTTATACCGGCTTGGACCCTTACACGATGCAGCCTGTTTTTGTACCCCGTACCGATAAAGAAAAGGCGATGCAACGGGCGCTTTTACAGTATTTTAATCCCAAAAACCGTTCGCTTGTTCTGGAAGCGCTCAAGGCGGCGGGACGCGCCGACCTGATTGGAAACGGCCCCAATTGTTTGGTAAAAGGCGATAGCAAATCGCATGGAATAGTCAAAACCGATGACCGTTCAAACAATCGAAAAACAAGGGCCAACAAACCGGGCGGAGGGAAAGCCGGGAAAGGAAACGCGCCATGCAACCGACCAAAAAGAAACGGATAACAAAACCGCGCGTCGCGGGAATGGCCGCGCTGGCGCTGATCCTACTCTTCACGGCGCTGATTTCCTTTCAGCCCTTTGAAGGAATTCCCTGCTGGCGAGATATTTTTCGCTTTTTTCAGGTTTCCGAGAAGATGGACGAGGCGGAGGATTACGATCTGGCGGTCCATTTCATTGATGTGGGAAAGGCCGATAGTATTTTTCTCACATGCAAAGGAAAGAATATCCTAATTGATGCGGGCGATGTGGATCTCTCCGCCCGAACCACAGAGTATTTAAAACGCAGAGGCGTAACCACGCTGGATCTGGTGATAGCCACTCATCCGGATAAAGACCACATCGGCGGTATGGCCAATGTTCTACTGGAGTTTGAGGTTGGGCGGTTTATGATGCCTCGTATCCCAGAGGAGGCCTTACCAAATTCCACCAGCTACCAGATGATGCTGTATGCATTGCAATCCGAGGATATCCCTGTAACGGATCCGGCGCCTGGCCAAACCTTTTCGATAGGAGAATTGGAGCTTCAGGTGCTGGGACCTCAGAAAATTTATGAGAATACCAATAACAATTCCGTGATTCTCCGGATTTCCTATAAAGAGGACAGCTTCCTTTTTATGGGGGACGCGGAAGAAGAAGCGGAGAAGGACCTGCTGCAAGCAGGCTATGATCTTCAAAGCGAGGTGCTCAAGGTTGGACATCACGGAAGCAAAAGCTCAACCTCTCAAGAGCTGCTTGACGCGGTACAGCCTCGGTTTGCGGTGATCTCGGTGGGAGAGGACGGCAACAAGCTGCCCAAAGCCTCAGTGCTCAAGAGATTGGAAGTAGCGGAAACCGGTATCTACCGCACCGACCAGAATGGGACTGTAGTCGCAGCGACCAACGGCCAAGGGATTACTTGGATTACAGAGCAATGAGTGAAGAAAATATCGGATGGAAGGCGTATGGACTACGCATAAAAAATGATAAGAGGACTTTGCGGTCTTGTTTGCGCAAAGCCATGAAAGGATAGAGATACCATGAAACAGCTAATTATCGACCGATTTGAAAACAATTATGCAATCTGCGAGGATGGAGAAAAACGCATGTTTGCCATTGAGAGGGTGGAGATTCCCAAGGAGGCAAAAGAGGGGGATGTGCTGCGCATATCCGATCAAGGAGAGCTTACCGTTGATAAGGAGGAAACCAAGCGCCGCCGTGAAAAGATTGCTAAGATGCAAAATAAGCTTTGGAAATAGAGAATATGTAGTTTTTAAAACTAGACGAAATCGTAAATGTAACGATCTGTTAACACTCTTTTCATATCTTTCCTGTATAATGAAATTAGTTCTGGAAGTAATAATGGTATAAAGTTATGGCTGGAGTGTGGAATATGGCATCATCGGTGATTAAAAACATAGGAATTTGGGGGGACTCTCTGCTGAAAGGAATTGTATTTGACGAAGAAAACGGGAAATACCGCACCTTAAAGCAATGTTCAGTCAATCTGTTCAACAAGGTCTTTCCCATTAGTATCAAAAACAATTCCCGTTTCGGTTGCACAGCTCCCAAGGCGCTGGAAAGCTTGGAACGTTCCCTGGCAAAAGGCTTTCAGGCGGATGTAGTGTTGCTGGAATTCGGCGGGAACGACTGTGATTACAACTGGGCGGAGGTTTCCAATAATCCGGTGGGGGAGCATCAGCCCCATACGCCCTTTGAGGAGTTCACCTCAACCATGAAAAAAATGGTGCAGCTTTTGTTAAAGCACAATATTCGTCCGCTTTTGATGAATCTGCCGCCCATAGACGCGGAACGTTACTTTTCCTGGATCAGCCAGTTAAAAGGGGTAAACGGGGAGAAGGTACTTTTATGGCTGAAACAGAAAGATATCATCTATCGTCAGCAAGAGCGTTATTCTCTGGCCATTGAGAAACTGGCGTACAAAGAAGGATTGCCTTTGATCGATGTGCGAGATCGCTTTTTAACCCTGCGCAATTATCGGGATTATCTGTGTCTGGACGGAATTCATCTCAATGAATCAGGGCACAAAATTTTGGGTGAGGCGTTTTCCTCTTACGCGGTGGGATACCTCTAAAATTAAGAATGAAAAGGACAGACGCGATTTACTGCGGCTGTCCTTTTTATATATGTAAAGGCGGATTGATACAACAGATCCGGTTTATTGATGCGCGATAAGTTATACGGTCCTCGTTTAAGCAAAATATACGGCGGCTACGCGAACTTTTGAGGTTATGAGTTTATGGAATAAGGACAAAATAGTATGGAGCGCAAGGCAATGTTGCCAGCCTCTTTTAAAAAAGCAGCGCAGCAGATTTTGTCAACAGAATAGAAACAAGAAGCAAAGACTGCAAAAAGAAAAGGAGAAACGAGGATAACATTCACAAGATCTATCGAGTGGTACGCGTTTTTGCGGCGATGACGAAGACAAAGCGATTTGCTGTCACAAGGGTTTCCGTTTTCTAGGAACAACAGATACGATGTCTGACAAAAAATCGTAAATAGGATGCCAGAAATTACCACTGTATATGTTTTCGTATTTTCGTACACTGCAAATTTTCAAACCTCATTAGGGTTCGAGGCCCGAACGAAAGATTTTTATTCATCCTTTCGATGGAAAACAAGGCATATTTTTTTGTGTTTTTGTCTGCCAACAATTGTGCGAGCAAAAAAAAGGTGATATAATAGGACACAATGCCGAATAAATAGAAAAGAGGGAAGAGCTTTTTGCATTTAACTGGAACATTTCATATTATTTGCGGCCATTATGGCTGCGGGAAAACCAATCTCTCTCTGAACCTGGCCGTTGATCTGGCCCGGCAAGGCAGAAAGGTCACTTTGGTGGATTTGGATATTGTCAATCCCTATTTCCGATCCTCCGATTACGACCAGGTACTAAAGCGGTACGGCATTCAATTGATTGCCCCTCTGTTTGCCCGTACCAACGTGGATATGCCCGCCCTACCCGCGCAGATGGAGTCCGTCTTTTCCATGCCGGACCGCACTGTCATTATCGATGTGGGAGGAGACGATGCGGGGGCCACTGCCTTAGGACGTTACTCACGTCAAATACAACAGTTGGATCAGGTGGGAATTTACTATGTAATCAATCGTTATCGAGCGCTGACCACGCGGTCGGAGGAAGCTGCATCCTTGCTAAAGGAAATTGAATCCGCCTGTCGCTTGAAAGCCACCGGCGTTATCAACAATAGCCATGTGCAAAGCTTGACTACGGCGGAAGATGTGCTGCAATCGCTTCCTTTTGCGGAGGAAACCGCAGAATCATTACGGTTGCCGTTAGTAATGCATACCTGTCCCAGACCGTTATACACTCAGTTGTCCAACAGGGTGGATGCCCTGTATCCCATAGATATTTATGTCCGGCCTCCTTGGGATGCCGGAGAGCAGACATAAGAAGAGGTGAGAATATGCCAAAAATCACAGTGAAAGAAGAAACCTGTAAGGGATGCGAGTTGTGTGTCAATTCCTGTCCCCGAAAGATTATCGCGCTTTCCAAAGACAGAATTAACAGCAAGGGCTATCATCCGGCTCAGCTGATCGATCCGGAGAAGTGCACTGGGTGCGCTTCATGCGCCATGATGTGCCCGGATGTGGCAATTATCGTAGAAAGGTAGTGTGAAGGCTAGTGTCAGAACGAGTATTAATGAAGGGCAACGAGGCGCTGGCGGAAGCGGCCATTCAGGCCGGATGCCGCCACTTCTTCGGTTATCCCATCACCCCGCAGACCGAGTTGGCTGCGTATATGTCGAAAAAGATGCCAAAAATCGGAGGTACCTATCTTCAGGCGGAATCGGAAATTGCCGCCATAAACATGGTGTTGGGCGCGGCCTCAGCCGGCGTGCGCGCCATGACATCCTCGTCCTCCCCAGGAATCAGCCTAAAGTCCGAGGGGATTTCCTACCTGGCGGGTTCCGATCTTCCCGCAGTGATTATTAACGTACAGCGCGGCGGCCCCGGCTTGGGCGGCATTCAGCCTTCCCAGGCCGATTACTGGCAGGCCACCAAGGCCACAGGACATGGCGATTTTCAGATTCTGGTGTTCGCCCCCTCTACAGTACAAGAGATGGTGGATTTGGTGTCTGACGCCTTTGATTTGGCTGACCAGTACCGTATGCCTGCCATGATCCTGGCTGACGGTATGCTGGGACAGATGATGGAGCCGGTGGAGATTCGTCCGGCGACCGATAAGAAGCCCCTTGAGAAAACTTGGGCCACCAATGGTCATCAGGGCAAACGGGTACATAATGTGGTTAATTCCCTTTATTTGAAAGCGCAGGATCTGGAGCGCTTGGTAAAGGAGCGCTATCAGCGTTATGAAACCATCAAACAAACCCAGCAGCGCGCCGAAGAATATCTGATGGAAGACGCAGAATACGCAGTGGTTGCCTATGGGGCTTCTTCTCGTGTTTCCCGCAGCGCGGTAAACGCCGCTCGGGAATTGGGGATTAAAGTGGGTCTAGTGCGCCCCATCAGCCTGTGGCCGTTCCCGGTGGATGCCATGCAAAGAGCTGCCGACAAGGTCAAAGGCCTGTTGGTGGTGGAGATGAGCATGGGCCAGATGGTGGATGACGTCCGCTTGGCGGTGAACGGCAAAAAGCCGGTGGAGTTTTACGGCCGCACCGGCGGTATGATTCCCACACCCGCCGAGGTGCTGGGCGCCATTCAGAAATTAGCGGGAGGTGCAAAATAATGGCAGTTGTATTTGACAAACCCCACGCTCTGACCGATGCGCCTTTTCATTATTGCCCGGGTTGTACCCATGGAATCGTGCACCGTTTGGTGGCTGAGGTAATGGATGAGCTGGACATTGAGGGCAAAGCTGTAGGCGTTGCGCCTGTGGGCTGTGCGGTTATGAATTATGATTATTTTGGCTGTGATATGGTGGAAGCGCCCCACGGGCGCGCGCCGGCTGTAGCAACCGGATTAAAACGAGCTTGTCCGGATAATGTGATATTTACCTATCAGGGAGACGGCGATTTGGCGGCCATTGGAACCGCTGAGACCGTCCATGCGGCTACCCGTGGAGAGAATATCACCGTCATTTTTATCAACAATGCGATTTATGGAATGACAGGCGGCCAGATGGCTCCCACCTCCCTGCCCAATCAGGTGACTCAGACCACCCCATACGGGCGCGATGTGGATATTGCCGGCTATCCCATTCGAGTATGCGAGTTGCTGTCCACTTTGGATGGCGTAGCGCTGGCGCAGCGGGTCACTGTGGATTGCGTGAAAAATGTGGTTATTGCAAAAAAAGCCATTAAAAAAGCGTTTGAAAATCAGATTGCCAAAAAGGGCTTTTCCATTGTAGAGGTGGTCTCCACCTGTCCCACAAACTGGGGAATGACTCCGGTGGAAGCGCTCCAGTGGTTGCGCGACAATATGTTGCCCTATTATCCTCTGGGAGTTTACAAGGACTCCGAGAAAGGAGCGAGACTGCATGAGTAAAAATCTGAATATGCTGCTTGCCGGCTTCGGCGGCCAGGGCGTGCTGTTTGCAGGTAAAGTGATCGCTTACGGCGGACTGATGGAGGGTAAGGAAATTTCCTGGTTGCCTTCCTATGGGCCGGAAATGCGCGGCGGTACTGCGAATTGCAGCGTATGCATCTCCGACAAAGCCATTGGCTCTCCGCTGGTAGTCAACCCCAACGTGTTTGTGGCCATGAACCTGCCCTCCTTCGACCGCTTCATTAACGATGTGGAACCGGGCGGCACAGTGATTGTGGACAGCTATTTGATTGACAAGAAGGTAGAGCGCGACGACGTCAACGCTTTTTATATTCCCGCATCCCGCTTGGCGGAGGAGAACAATCTCAAGGGCGGCGCCAACATTATTTTGCTTGGCAAGCTGTTCCGTGAATGCGGATTCTGCTCCGAGGAAGCCTTGGACCGGGCCATTCAAAAGTGCGTGCCTCCCTCCAAAGCCCATCTGTTGGAAAATAACCGCAAGGCCATTCGCATCGGGATGGAATACGAGGGCTGATTATACAGTACATGTCGTCTTGTCTGAAAAATATCCCTTGATTTCTTAAATTTAGAATAGAAAAAGTCCCTGTTTACCGATACGAAAACAGGGGCTTTTTTCTATGGGTTCTACAGTTAGAGGTTCAGGGGAAAAACAGGGCATGCTTGTATAAAAAGCGTTGCACAACACCATATACCGCAGCTGTCTTATTGATTTTTTGAACAGGATTGCCAAACTTGATAAGTTGTACTATAGTAAATAAAGCGGTATATCCCAAAAGAAAGCGCTACTCAATCGGTAACAATCTAGAGATGGGGAAAGACCTGTGAGGTTATCAAAATGTGCGGTCAACATTCATGTGTTTTCCGAACAATTTGTAACTATCGTATATCAGAGATCTATCCGAGAGGAAGGGATACTATGAAAAAATCTGAACAATTTTTGGTATGCGCCGTTATTGTCGCCGCGGGAGGCTCTACCCGGATGGGCGGAACAATCAGCAAGCAGCTGTTGCCGCTGTGTGGAAAACCGGCTGTTGCTTACACGCTGGAGGCGTTTGAACAAGCGAGTTCCATCCAGGAGCTGGTGGTGGTGTGCCGGGCACAGGATCAAAAGGCGATGGAGGATATTTGCCGACAATACAATATTACTAAGAAGAGAGCCTTAGTGGAGGGAGGAGATACACGTCAGAAGTCGGTGCTACAGGGCGTGCGGGCGGCGTCTCCAAGCGCTACCCATTTTGCTATTCACGACGGGGCCAGGGCCTTGATACTGCCCGTTGAGATCGACCGGGTGGTAGAAGATGGAATCCAATATCAGGCATCCGCCTTAGCGGTGCCGGTAAAAGACACCATAAAAACGGCGGATTGCAACGGGTTTGTAACGTCAACTCCCGATCGATCAACCCTATGGAGCGTACAGACCCCGCAGGTATTCGAAAAAAACTTATATTTAGAGGCAGTCAGGCAGGCGGCTGACAAAGGGGCCGACTATACCGACGACTGTCAATTGGCGGAGCATGCGGGCGCTAAGGTTCACCTATGTATGGGCTCCTATGAAAACAGTAAGCTCACCACTGTGGATGACATTATAGTGGCGGAGCAGATAATAAGAAACCGGGAGGAGATTATAAAATGATTCGTGTAGGCCATGGATATGACGTTCATACTTTAGTAGAAGGAAGAAAATGCATCATAGGAGGAGTAACGGTCCCCTTTGAAAAAGGATTATTGGGCCACTCCGATGCCGACGTGCTCACCCATGCGGTGATGGACGCTTTGCTGGGGGCCGCGGCCTTGGGCGATATTGGCGCTCTTTTTCCGGATAACGATCCTGCCTACCAAGGGGCGGATAGCCTGGAGCTGCTGCGCCAGGTGTGTCGCGTCTTACAGGAACACGGATATCGCATTGCAAACATCGACGCGACTGTATTGGCCCAGGCTCCAAAACTGAAACCCCACATCCTGAAGATGAGAGAAACTCTTTCAAGGACTTGTTCCATTGGATTGGATCAGGTCAGCGTGAAAGCTACCACCGAGGAGGGATTGGGCTTTACAGGGCAAGGATTAGGGATTGCCGCCCATGCCGTTTGCCTGGTGGAAAAATAGACAGGCAAGACGCCTCGCTGCCGCATATACTGGTAGAAAAACAAAGAGGTGATCTTTTATGGGCAAGCCCTTGATTTTGGTTAGCTCCATCACATATGCGATGAAAGGCAGAGACCTTTTAAGCAAGCAGGGGATATCCGCATATTTAGAGCGAGTCCCTCACATTGAGGCGCTGGGAGGCTGTGGATACGGTTTGAATGTGCCGCGCCATACCGATGAAGCGGAAGAGCTTTTGCAGCAGGCCGGTATACGCGTACTTGGCAGGATCGACAAGGAGGGACCGCAGTGATTTATTTGGATAACGCGGCAACCACCTATCCAAAGCCTGCCCAGGTGTATCGGTCGGTTCAATCCGCGATGCGAAAATTTGGCGCCAATCCTGGAAGAAGCGGACACAAGATGTCTATTGACGCAGCGGGAGAGATTTTTCGCTGCCGTTCCGCTTTGGCAAGTCTGGTGGGCGCGCCCGGTGAGGAGTGCGTAATTTTTACGGCCAACTGTACGGAAGCGAGTAACATCGTGCTCAAAGGGCTTTTAAAGCCGGGAGATCACGTGGTAGTTTCCTGCATGGAGCACAACGCAGTAATGCGGCCGCTGCAAGTATTAATCAATAAAGGCGTCACCTGTACCCAAGCGCAAGTTTATCCCGGCGACAACGACGCCACAGTCAATGCGTTTCGCAATGCCCTCAACGCCAATACCCGATTAATTGTCTGTATGCATGCCTCCAACGTGTGGGGAGTGCGTATGCCGGTAGAGCGTATCGCTGCTTTGGGGCGCGAATACGGCATTCCGATGATGGTAGACGCTGCCCAATCGGCGGGGGTGCTCCCGATCGATTTAAAAGACAGCGGCATTGACTATCTCACTCTGGCCGGACACAAGAGCCTTTACGGCCCAATGGGCACCGGAGCACTGATTACCGCCAAAGGAGACGGGTTAGATACCTTGATAGAAGGGGGAACCGGCACCAATTCCGTTTCCTTCGATCAGCCTCCCTCTATGCCGGATCGTTTTGAAAGCGGCACCCCCAACATGCCCGGGATCGCAGGGCTTAGGGCCGGCATTGAGTTTGTAAAGGCCAAAAAGCCGGAAATCATTTTTCGTCATGAGAGTAATTTAATTCTTTATTTATATGACAATCTTTCCCGAATCAATGGTGTTAAACTGTATATGCCCCGTCCTGACCCCCGCTATTTTGCCCCTTTGCTTTCCTTTAATATTGAAGGAAAGAGCAGCGAAACGGTGGGACAGATGCTGGATCACAACGGCATTGCGGTGAGATCTGGACTGCACTGTGCCCCGGCGGCCCATAAGGTATGCGGAACCCTGGAGACCGGCGCAGTGCGTGTGTGCCCCTCTGCATTTACTAGAAAAGAAGAAATAGATCAGTTGATTTTTACTATACGAAAAATAATCCGAAAATAGCTGCGAAAAGGATTGCATAAAGCAACAGATATGATAAAATGGAAACAGCAGTGTGGAACGCCAGACAGGCTGCGGGAAAGGAAGAAAAAGATAAATGGAAAGTTTTTTCAATGATACCTTTCACATTATCGGCAACCTGATAAAATCATTTAAAGTTTCGGATGTCCTGGATATCGTTGTGGTATCCTTTATTATATATAATCTAATTAAATTGGTAAGAGAAACCCGGGCAGAGCAACTCGTCAAGGGTATTTTGATATTGGTTGTGGCCTATGTGCTTTCTTGGCAGATGAACTTAAAGATGCTCAGTTCTCTGCTCAGTAATTTTTTTCAGTTCAGTGTACTCGCCATGCTCATGGTATTCCAACCGGAGCTGCGCCGGGCGCTGGAGCAGATTGGCCGTAGCCGGTTGGGAAAATACTGGTCCTTTGGAGGAGTTTCCAAGGATGAGGAAACCTATGTGAAGGATCAGAAGCGGTGTATCCAGGCGGTGGTGGAATCCGCCATGACTCTGCAAAAGACAAAAACCGGCGCTCTGATGGTCATTGAAAGGCAGACCAAGCTGGGAGATATCATCAATACCGGCACAGTGGTCAACGCCGTTCCATCGGTTCCCATTATAGGGAATATATTTTTTAACAAAGCGCCTCTGCATGACGGCGCTATGGTTCTGCGGGATGGAATGATCTATGCGGCCGGGTGTATTCTGCCGCTCACAAAGAGCGACGCGGTCAGCATTGATTTGGGCACCCGTCATAGGGCTGCGATTGGTATGAGCGAGAATTCCGATGCAATCATCGTTGTGGTATCGGAAGAAACCGGTACCGTTTCAGTGGCCAAAAACGGGATTCTAACCCGTAACTATACCAGAGATACCTTGACGGCGGAGTTGGAGAGCGAATTACTTCCGGAAGACGTAGAGACGGGGGAACGCAGACAAATCATTCCCTCCCTGAGGAAGGGGAAAAAGAATGAGAAGAAATAATGAAACCAAAAAGAAAAAGACATTCAGCGGGCTCTTTTATAATGACCGCTTTGTCATGCTGTTTTCCGTATTGGCCGCAGTAATTCTATGGTTTTTCGTGGCGGCCTCCGATAAGGACAGCGATACCGGAAAAACGGTATCGGATATCCCCATTCAGGTTACCTTGTCCGAAAGTGCGCAGCAGGATGGACTGAATATTTTTTATAAAAGTGTAGAAAAAGCTTCGGTAACTGTCAAAGGGAATTGGCTGACGGTGGCGGACATTAATAAAAATGATATTCAGGTAATCGCCAGGCAGACCAGCACCATCGACCAAGCGGGTACCTATTCCCTGCAGCTGACAGCAAAACCTCAGGGAATTCGTACCAATTATGAGATTGTTCAGGAATCGTTGGACCCTCAAACCATTACTGTAAAGGTAGACCGCTTAAAAGAAAAGGAATTCACGGTAGAGGACAACATTAGTTACAACAAACCGGAAGGATACATCGGCGTACAGGAAAACATCAATCCTAGTAAGGTTACGGTATCCGGTCCGGAACGCGATGTGGAAAAGATCGCCAGCATCGGAGCGAGATATAAAACGGATGATGTTATCAGCGAACCGAAATCCATTACGGCGGATCTGGTTATGTATGACAGCGACGGTAACGAAATCCAAAAGTCTGAAATGGAATATGTCACGCTAAGTGAGGAAACCGTACAGGTAGACATCAATATCCTGAAAAAGCTGGAAATACCGGTGGTGCCCACCTATACCAATAAACCGGCTGGCTTTAAGGGCAGCGACCTGGTGACAGTAATCCCGGAGACATTGGCGGTGGGTTGTCCCGAGAAATATGTAAATGAATTGAAAGAGGTCCTGCTGGAAGCCATTGATTTCTCCACGTTGAAACCTGGCTCCAATGAGATTGTCAGCAAAATCAAACTGCCAACCGGCTGCAAGAACCTGAGCAATGCTGACAGCGCTAGGGTTACAATCGATCTGGACGAATATTCCGCAAAAGAGATACAGGTTCCAGACACCGCCTTTTCCATCAAGGGGTTCCCGGATGACCGTACCGTAACGTCGGTATCGAAGTATATCACGGTTACGGTAGTGGGTCCCACTGACGAGTTAGAGACATTGACCGAAGAGAATTTCTTAGTAGACATTAATCTTAAGGATAAAGATGCCTTTGAAGGTCATAAAGAAGTTACCGTGACTGTGAGCATAAAGGGTAACGCCACCTGTTGGGTTTATAAACCCAATGGAGAGGATTACAAGGCAGCGGTCAATATGGAGGCAAAATAAGAGAAGCCTTGGTACAGGGTCGTAGCTGGAAGGCGACTATAGAACCTTTTTCATGATTAGAGGGAATGCTTCTTCGGAGGCGTTCCCTCTTAATTTTTGTTGAATAGTTGTGTTGAAAATGGTACAATAAACTATCATGGGTTAGGTGGGTGTACAATGAGTGTAAAAAAATGGGTGGTTTCCCCACTAAATAAAGAACGTGCAACCAAAATAGCGGAACAATGGGAGATCCCTTTTTTTCTTGCCATGCTGTTGGAAATTCGGGGCTTGACCCAAAAAGAGAAGATATCCTCTTTCTTTGAGCAAGAGAACGGAAGGTATCATCCCTTTGAGTTGATCGATATGGATAAAGCTGTGGACAGAATTCTTCAGGCAATAGACAGCTTTGAAAAAATATGCGTGTATGGAGATTATGACGCCGATGGGGTGACCTCCACGGCGTTGCTCTACTCTTATCTGGAATCCCGGGCGGCGGACGTAATGTATTACATCCCCAAAAGGGAAACGGAAGGCTATGGAATGAACATAGAAGCGGTAGAGCGTCTGCATGAACAGGGTGTGAATCTCATTATCACGGTGGATAACGGGATAGCTTCAGTGGCGGAGGTGGAGCGCGCCAACCAGTTGGGAATGCAGGTTGTGGTTACCGATCATCATCAACCTCAGGGGGCGCTGCCACCGGCGGTTGCGGTGGTAGACCCGCATCGGGCCGATTGCCCCAGTTCGTTCAAGGACTGGGCGGGAGTCGGCGTAGCTTTTCAGCTGATTTATGCGCTGGAAGGTGAGGACGGAGATCCTGACAGCCTGCTCAGCAATTACGCGGATTTGGTGACGGTGGGAACCATTGGAGACATTGTGCCCCTGGCGGGAGATAACCGCAGGATGGTTCGAAGAGGATTATCCCACCTGTCTCACACAGATCGCATAGGATTGAAAGCGCTGATCGAGGAAGCGGGATTAGAAGGGAAAAAATTAACGGCGGGTAACGTTTCATTTACCATTGTCCCGCGAATTAACGCGTTGGGGCGGCTGGGTTCCTCGGAACAGGCGGTGCGGCTGCTTCTTTCGGAATACCAGGAGGAAGCGGATAGCCTGGCAGGTCAAATGGGGGAAAGAAATAGGGAGCGTCAAGCCATTGAGGCCGACATTTTAAAGCAAGTAGACGAGCTGTTGGAGCGGGAATCCCAACGGAAACAACAACGTGTGATCGTGGTGGAAGGCGAAGGATGGCACGAAGGGGTCATCGGAATTGTGGCCTCTCGGGTAGTGGAGAAGTATGGCAAGCCCTGTATTGTTCTATCTGTCAACGAAAGCATTGCCAAGGGCTCCGGCCGCAGTGTGGAAGGCTTTTCCCTTTATGACGCCGTTTATGCCTGCCGGGAACTGCTTACTCGATTTGGGGGACATCCCATGGCGGCAGGGCTCAGTCTCCCGACGGATCAGATCGGACGTTTCCGTGAGGATATTAACCGCTACGCGGCCTCTTTGCCGGATGGAATGCCAGTTCCCGTTTTGCACATTGACTGCAAGCTTAACCCGGCTGCTCTCTCTACGGAGCTGGTGAATCAAATGGCCGCTATGGAACCTTTCGGCGCTGGTAATCCGGCGCCCCTGTTCGGGCTTTACCAAATGCAGCTGACCGGGATCACGCCGGTGGGGGGAGGCAAGCACCTACGGCTAGCCTTTCAAAGAGGAAATTATGCGATTAGCGCCATGCGCTTTCGGATGACGCCTCAGGAGTTTCCTTATCAAATCGGTGATGTGCTGGATTTGGCGGTGACGCTGGATAAATCGGAATACCGGGGTCAAGAGAGCCTTTCGGTTCTCATCCGAGAGATGAAAGATTCCTCCTTTTCCGAGGAAGACTATATTCGGGAAAAAGCCTGGTATGAAGCGTTCCAAAGGCAAGAAATGTTGTCCAGCGAGGCTCTTGACCGTCTGGTTCCCAACCGTGAGGAATTCGCGGTGGTCTATCGATACCTTCGTTCCCAAAAAGGTTGGAACTATGGAATGGATGTACTTTGCAGCCGGTTGCAGGGACAAGGGCTTGGCTATGGAAAAGTGGCGGTCATTCTCTCCATTATGAACGAGCTGCATTTGGTCACGGCGCACATGGATTCGGATCTGTGTCAAGTGACCATGCTTGAGGTTACAGGAAAAGTGGATTTGAATTCCTCCTGCATTTTGGCAGGATTACGTCAAAAAAGGTGCGGTGAACAGTATGCCCAACAAATCGTTAAGTGAATACAAATCGGACCGTTCCTATGAAGAATTGGTGGCAACACTAAAATCCGTAGAACGGGATTTTGACATGAAGCTCATTGACAAGGCCTATCGGTTTGCCTTGGAGGCTCATAAAGATCAGAAACGCCGCTCCGGCGCGCCCTATATTGTGCATCCTATATCTGTGGCGTATATTCTGGTAGAGCTGGGAATGGATACCGAATCGGTGGTGGCGGCCCTGCTCCACGATGTGGTGGAGGATACTCCCACCGAGCTGGATACCATCAAAAAGCTGTTTGGGGAAGAAACCGCCAACCTGACCGACGGGGTTACCAAACTAGGCCGAATCCCGTATTCCTCAAGAGAAGAACAACAGGCGGAGAACCTCCGCAAGATGCTCATCGCTATGGCGGATGACATCCGGGTGATTATCATAAAGCTGGCGGACCGTCTGCATAATATGCGCACCATTGAGTTTATGCCGGAACAAAAACGGCGGGACAAAGCGTTGGAGACGATGGAGGTTTACGCGCCCATTGCCCACCGGCTGGGAATTCGGGCCGTCAAAGAGGAACTGGAAGATCGCTCGTTGCGCTGTCTGGATCCCATCGCCTATCAGGAGATTGAAAGCGCCTTGGCGCTGAAATCCGCCGACCGGGAGGAGTTTATTCGCACAATCAAGGAACGCATTATCAAGCGGGTAGCTCCTATGATTCCCAATGTATATCTGGAAGGCCGGGTCAAGAGTATCAACGGGATCTATCGCAAGGTGTTTATTCAGGGAAAATCCATGGATGGGATCTATGATATTTTTGCAGTGCGGGTAATTGTGGATACGGTCAACGACTGCTACAATGTGCTGGGGATTGTTCACGATATGTTCCGTCCATTGCCTAACCGCTTTAAAGATTATATTTCCACCCCAAAACCAAACTTGTATCAGTCTTTACACACCACGGTAATTGCCAAGGAGGGGATTCCCTTTGAAGTGCAGATCCGTACTTGGGAAATGCATTATACAGCGGAATACGGCATTGCGGCCCACTGGAAATACAAACTGGGTCTGACCAAAAGCGACGCCTTTGAACAGCGCCTGGTGTGGATCCGCCAGATGATTGAGAACCAGCAGGACAATGAGGATGCAACCGATCTTGTGCGCACCATCAAATCCGATCTGGCTCCGGAAGAAGTGTTTGTTTTTACTCCGAGGGGCGATGTCATCAGTCTTCCCTCCGGGGCGACGGTGATCGACTTTGCCTACGCCATTCATAGCGCGGTTGGAAATCGGATGATCGGCGCAAAGGTGGATAAGCGTATTGTGCCCATTGATTACAAGGTGAAAACCGGAGAGATCGTGGAGGTGCTCACCACCAAGGAAGTGGGACACGGCCCCAGCCGTGACTGGTTGAAGATCGTAAAAACCAGCGAGGCCCGTAATAAAATCCGTCAATGGTTTAAAAAAGAAAAACGGGATGAAAATGTTATTGAGGGACGCGGGGAGCTGGAACGAGAATTTCGCCGCAACAGTATTGTGATGCCGGATGCCGATATGAAAGAATTTTTAGAGGCGATCGCCAAACGGCAGCATTGCAGCACCATTGAAGATTTATTTGCCGCCATCGGTTATGGAGGGGTGCAGCTGTGGCGTATTATGCCCCGTATTAAGGAGGAGTATAATAAGCTAACCAAACCTATCGCTGTGCCAATCGTTCCGGAAACCAAGCCTCAGCCGGCGTCAAAGGCGTCCAGCGGCGTGGTGATTGAGGGCATCGACAACTGTCTCATTAAATTTTCCAAATGCTGTAATCCGTTGCCTGGAGATGATATCATCGGATTTATTACCCGGGGCTACGGCGTCTCCATTCATAAACGTGGATGTACCAATGTTCCCAAGGATATCGCCTCTTGCGCGGAACCCGCGCGCTGGGTTAAAGCTCATTGGGCGGGAGAGATCAAGGAAGAATTCAAATCCACTTTAGAGATCGTGGCCACCAACCGTACCGGTTTGCTGGCGGATATCACCATTCAGCTTTCCAATATGCACATCTTTATTCATACACTCAATTCCAGGGAAACCAAGGACAATCACGCCGTTATTTATGCGACCATCACGGTCAATGGGTTGGAACATTTAAAAACGGTTATATCCAAGCTGTCCAACATTAAAGGAATCCTCTCCATTGGGAGATCATAGGGGGAAATGAAATGCGCGCAGTTTTGCAGAGAGTGCGCTCCGCTGGCGTTATGGTGGAGGGCGAGGAATTAGCAGCCGTGGGACGCGGTTATCTCATTTTATTGGGTGTGGAACAAGGCGACACCGTGAAGCAGGCCAAAACGCTGGCATCCAAAATCGCGTCGCTTCGTGTATTCGAGGACGATAATGGTAAGCTTAACCGTTCTCTTTTAGAGACTAACGGCGAGGCGTTGGTAGTTTCTAATTTTACCTTATGCGCCGATTGCCGCAAAGGAAACCGGCCGTCCTTCACAAAGGCCGCGCCGCCCCAAGACGCCAATATGCTTTATGAGGAATTTGTCGGCTATCTGAAACAGCAGGGAATTGCTCAGGTAAAAACCGGCCGGTTCGGCGCGGATATGCAGCTTCAGCTGGTCAACGACGGTCCGGTCACCATTGTACTGGATGTGGATCAGGAGGGAACCATACATTGATAATCAAAAGATATCCAATAGGCCCACTGGAGGCCAACTGTTATTTGATGGTGGATGAGAATACAGGGGATGCAGCGGTACTGGATCCCGGTGGATCCTCTCCGACTCTTAACGCTGCCGTGCAAGAGGTAGGAGAAAATCATATTCGATATATTTTACTTACCCATGGACATTTTGACCATATTGGCGGGGTGGCCGATCTGTTGAAGAAAACAAATGCGCAGGTGCTGATTATGGAGCAGGATGGGGATTTTCCCAGCGACAGCAATCTCAACCTGTCCGGTCCTGTATTGGGACAGGAAACCGAATCCTTCCCCGTGGATCGCAGATTGAAGGATGGGGACACCATTTTGTTGGGAGAGACTGCGCTGACCGTGATTCATACGCCGGGTCATACTTGTGGAAGCTGCTGTTTTGCTGTGGGCGACGCCCTGTTCACCGGCGATACTCTGATGAACGGCGGCGTGGGACGGACGGATTTCCCTACAGGAGATCATGCGGCCCTGCTCAGCTCGTTGCAACGCCTCGCGCGGCTGCCGGGTAACAATGTGATCTACCCGGGTCACGGAATTCCCACTACCCTCCAGCAGGAGAAAAAATACAATCCATATTTAGGAATGGTACTATGATAACGCTGATAATCGACAACCATGATTTTCATTATGAGCTGGAAAACCTATGTCGGGTATTCTATCCCAACGAAAAGATTGTGACAACCCATGACAAAACGCAGAATGGGGATATCACCGTCTATACAAGCCGGATTACGATTAAGGATCAAGAGACCCTGACGGTTCGGATACAATGCGAGGGGAAAGAGTATATAAAAACCGATTGGATACCCGATAGCCGCCCCGATTTGGAGGAAGAGTGTGAGCGCTGTATGGCGGTGCTTTTATACCACATTCTGGTGGAAATTACCGGGATTCATCCCAGCTGGGGGATCCTCACCGGGGTGCGTCCCATTAAGCTAATGCGTCGTTTGGTGTCCGCTGGGGGAGAAGAGAGCGCGGCAAATTATTTTGGAGAGCGCCTCTTGGTTTCTCCGCAGAAGACCCGGTTGGCTCTGACCACCATGAAAGCGGAACAAGCGATACTGGATCTTTCCCGTAAGGATTCCTATAGCCTGTATCTCTCCATCCCCTTTTGTCCCACCCGGTGCGCCTACTGTTCTTTTGTATCTCAGTCAGTGGAAAAGGCCAAACGACTGATGCCGGAGTATGTGGATCTGTTGTGTGAGGAACTGAGAGAAACAGCAAGCATTGCTCAAAAAATGGGGTTAAGGCTAGAGACGGCCTACATCGGAGGAGGAACCCCTACCACGTTAAATGCGCAGCAGCTAAGACAAATATTGTCCACAGTTCGGACGTGCTTTGACTTTACTCACTGCAGAGAATTTACCGTAGAAGCCGGGCGTCCGGATACCATCACCCAAGAAAGATTGGAGGCGTTAAGGGAATTCGGGATTGACCGAATCAGCATCAATCCACAGACCTTTAACGATCACGTCCTGGAGGTTATCGGAAGGAAGCACGATACCCGGCAAACTAGAGAAGCGTTTGCGCTTGCCAGAAAGATGGGGTTTCGCCACATCAATATGGACCTTATTGCTGGTTTGCCGGAGGATAGCTTGGAAAGTTTTACATATACGCTGAAAGAGGTATGCGGCTTAAATCCGGAAAGCATTACGGTTCATACCCTGTCTATGAAAAAATCTTCGCAATTAACCAAGCAAGGAAAAGAACTTTACAGAGAGGAATGCATAGAGACATCGCGGATGCTGGATTTTGCAGGAGAATTGCTCTATGAAAAAGGGTACGCGCCGTATTATTTATACCGGCAGAGCCGCATGGTGGGCAATTTAGAAAATGTAGGTTGGTCCAAACCTGGTTATGAGGGTCTATATAACGTATATGTCATGGATGAAACCCACACGATATTGGGCTGTGGCGCTGGCGCAGTTACAAAACTGAAACAACCGGGGGGAGAAAACTTACAGCGTGTTTTTAATTTTAAATATCCGTATGAGTACATCTCCCGCTTCCATGAAATGCTGGAACGCAAGCAGGCAATCGTCGATTTTTATAGACAGCAGGAAAATAATATTTACGAATAAAGAATTTCCTGCACTGCTATATGGAAAGTAAATTAGCTTTACATGATATGTTCGGCGTTGTTGCTGTGAAAAAAGAACCTTATATAAAAAACTCTGCGCGTCGCTGCTTCAAAAGGAAAACAATTCAAAATTATGGATCAGATTTGTTTTGGCTTTGCTGTGTGATGACCTTTTCATAAAGAAAAGAAACAATCTAACCCAAGCGGGGAATATTTGTCCCAAGCCCTGGTTCCCCTTCATATAATGGATTATTTGATATGGAGGGATTCTATGGCGATTAAAATTTTTATTGACCAAGGGCACAATCCGGAAAACCCAAACGCCGGCGCAGAGGCCAACGGGGTCCGTGAGCAAGATATTAACTACGACGTAGGGATTCGTCTGGGAAACCTGCTGCGTGCCAATCCCAATTTTGAAGTGATGTTGTCCCGCAATTCCCCGACGGATCAGTTAGGGACCAGTAATACCACCAGCCTTCAGACTAGGGCAAGGATGGCCAATGAGTGGGGAGCGGATTTTTTTATCAGCCTGCACTGCAATGCAAGCGCTAACACGGAAGCCAGCGGCAGCGAGGCCTATGTTTTCAGTCTGGAAAGTCCGGCTGCCCGTATGGGACAGCTCATTTTAGACGGACTTAATTTTCGAATGGGGATGACTGACAGAGGCGTTTTTGCCCGTCCTTCCCTTTATGTACTGAGGGCCACAGGAATGCCTGCCGTGCTGGTGGAGATGGGATTCATCACCAACCTTCACGATGTGGAGCTGCTCACCACAGATCCGGAAGGGTTCGCAAGAGGTATCTACTACGGGATCCTTGCTTATTACGGACTGCTTTAACGGCAGCCTGAAAAATAATTGGGCTGCGTAGCGGAGCAACAACAGGTAGAAGGAAGCGATTACCGCACGATTAACATCAATACACCATTGCTGAGTGAAGATTTGGTTTTTCGATGAGCAAAAAGAAAGGGACTGGGATAGAATCCGCAGAGGATGTCCCAGTCCTTCTTGATTGATAAGCGAATCAATGTACGCAAACAGAACGCCAACGGTCCAATGATGAGTGGTGATGATAGGCCGATGTATAATAAAAATGGCGTCTGTTAAAACGGCCAGACAATCACTCCATGATGGAAAGAGAGAAAGCCGAGGCCACTTGTTCAATTTCCTCTTTTGTGGCAAGCCAGTGGTGAAAGGCTGTGGCGCTGCCCGCGCACAATCCCATGCGGAAAGCTTCCGCATAACTTCCCTTGGTGAGATAGCCATATAAAAAGCCCGCCACCATGCTGTCCCCAGCGCCCACAGCGTTGACGGGTTTTCCATCCGGGGCGGGGCTTTGGTAAACCGTTCCGTTTTCCGTCACCAAGATTCCTCCATCCTTGCCCATAGAAATCAACACGTTCTGCGCTCCCTTTTGCTGAAGCAGTTTTGCATGTTTCACAATCTCCTCCGGGGCGCGCAGTTCCTTGCCAAACAGCTCGCCCAGCTCAATGTGATTGGGTTTAATCAGGAAAGGATGATACTCAAGCACATTGAAAAGCAGATCACCGGTGGCGTCCACCGCAATGAGAATTCCTTTTCCTTCCAGCCGTTTCATGATGCGTTGGTAGATATCTTGAGGAAGGGTATTGGGGACAGATCCCGCCAATACCAACACATCTCCCTTTTCCAGGGCGTCCAGGCGCTGAAAAAGAAGCGTTTGCGCTTCCTGCGGAATAGCGGGTCCCTGTCCGTTGATGTCGGTTTCTAACTTGCCTTTGATTTTTACATTGATCCGGGTGCGGCCTGGTATCGCAATCAGTTGCGTTTGACAGCCGTATTCTTTGAGCATTTTCTCCAGCGCCATACCGGTAAAACCGGCCTGAAAGCCAAGCGCGATACTATCCAGACCCAAATTGTGAAGCACGACGGATACGTTGATTCCTTTCCCGCCGGGATAGAGGAGTTCCTTCGTGGTGCGGTTGACCAGGCCGAGTGTGAAAGGATCCACCCAAATGGTGTGGTCGAGAGAGGGGTTAAAGGTTACCGTGTAGATCATACCGGATCCACCTCCGTAATTTTGGTGTATTTGTGCAACTGCGGATCATGAAGCCGGGCTGTATCCAGCGTTCAAAAAAATAATAACATCTTTTGTGATGAAAGAGGCGGCGCAGCAAACAATCTTCTTTTCCATCCGCGTTTCCTTTGTACGAATTGTGCCTTTGACATCCTATATTCGAATTTCTACCCATGACACTTTGTTAAGAATCCCTTGAGCGGCTAATACGGCTGAACCACTCCGTATTGTGAATTCGGAACGGTTGAGTCCTATGACTGAGACAGAACCGCTCTCCTCCACGGTCGTTAAATTGCGGAATGGCGTTCTGATGAACCCTCCCTTCAGAATGATTTTGAAGGAATCTTTTGGATATAATCCAATGTTACCACCATAATGGAAGGAAATAAAGAACATTCATTTACAAAGATTGTCAGTATCTCTTGTTGGTTTTGGCGTACATGGAACTGTTTATGACGGAATTGCATAAGCGGAGAACGAAAAGATTACGATAATAAATGGTCAAGCATCCATAAAAACAGGTTATACTAAATTACAATTGTGTTATGTTTTTTTCTTCCGTTTTCAAGGAAAGAAGAATATGATAAACTAACAGATAGTATACATAAAGTATTTGGCCGCATTTCTCACGCTGTAAATGGTAGCGATGCCGAGCGGATTCAATGAGAACCGGCCTCTATGCTTTTATGCATGAGAAAAAAGAGAGCAGGTGACTTCTAACCATGATTCGTTCTGGAAATTCCTATCATAAATTTTCCCATCAGTTGGAACAGATCAACGCCCTTGCGCTCCAAACCCCGCAAGAATTTGTGTCTCAAATGGAGTCAGCCTATCAGGATAGTATCCAAGAGTTAGCTGCCCAGTTGCTGGAGCCGGAAAATCATTGTAAAGTGGTTATGCTTGCAGGACCTTCTGGAAGCGGAAAGACCACTACGGCTCACCTTCTGCGGGATCAACTTAAAAAGATGGGGGCGGGCACTACCATCCTATCTTTGGACGATTTTTACCAAGGGCGCGATATGGCGCCCCGGCTGCCCAATGGTGAATTCGACTATGAAGCGGTGGAAGCGCTGGATATTCCTCAGATTCACAGCTGTCTGCTGGGTTTGTTGGAACACGGATTTTGTGAAAAGCCGAATTTCGATTTCGTGGAGGGACGACCTACAGAGCACAGGACAAAGGTGGTGCTTTCTGAACACGACATCGCAATTGTGGAAGGAATTCATGCGCTCAATCCGGTCATGACGAAAAACATGTCCACAAAAGGACTGCGAAAGATCTATTTGAGCGTAAAGCAGGGCATTGCGTGTGAGCAAGGCGAGCTGTTAACCCCCAGTGATATCCGCTTTATCCGGCGGCTGGTTCGGGATTACAAATATCGCGGCGTGCAGCCCCACGAAATGATCGCCATGTGGGAAAATGTCTGCCGGGGAGAAAATCTATACATCAAGCCCTATCGGCATACCAGTAATTATACCATTAATTCCATCCATATTTATGAAGCCTGCGTTATGCGGGACATCGCAATCCCGCTTTTACAGGAGATATCCAAAGAGGACCCGCAATATCTGTTTGCGAAACGGCTGATCTCCTGTCTGGAGCGTTTTACTCCCATTTCTTCAAATCTGGTGCCAAAGGGTTCCCTTTTGCGGGAATTTATCGGTGGAGGCCTGTATTAATTCCAGCGGATTGCCCGTTCTTTGGTTTATTGTTCACAAAGATTTTATATTTGCAATAGTTCTTCTTGTTGTATGCCATGAAGGGACGTGTTATAATCAGGATACAGAATGCATTATTCTGTAGGCGAAACAGAATCAAAGAAACTGAGTGATAGAATAGGAGTGATCTTTCATGGGAATCTTGGAAGACGTTATGTTTAATGCAAAAGCAGCGGTCAACGCGGTCGGACAAAAAGCGGGACAAATCGTGGATGTATCCAAACTGCGGTTAAACGCCGCCGATTTGAACAATGAAATTTCCAAACGGTATGAATCGTTGGGGCGTCTGGTGTACGATGCGAAAAAAACGGAGAATTCCTCTTCCGATCTGGTGGAGGAATGCATTGCCGTGATCGACGACTTATACGAGCAGCTGGACGAGGTCAACGATCAAATCGCCCTGATTAAAAATTTAATCAAATGCAAAAGCTGCGGCTATGAAAACAGCCAGGAGGCCGTTTTCTGCAGCCGCTGCGGCGCAAAGCTTGCCAAAGAAGAAGCTCCAGCTTCCCAAGAGGGGCCGGTTTCAGGCCAGCCTCAGGAGACGCCGGCTCCTCGGCAGTCGGAAGAACCTGAAGAAAAAGATCCCAATGAGGATCAATAAATTTGGTCATACAAGAAGAGGGACGCAGAGCCCCTCTTCTTTTGTTATGTAAAAAGCCGATTCCCATTTGCAGAAATTACCAATATTCCCGCGCGTTTCTTTCTTAAAATTCGTTTATTCGCAACATTTTAGGAAAAAAGCGGGAGGAAACCTGTACATATGCGATCAGATAGGGTAATATAATAAACCAGACGCAATCGATAAAATGGATTGGAAGTGTTGCAATGGCGGTAAATGCAAAGACCAGAAACAGCGAGAGAAGAGTGGACCATTCTTTTCTGCAAGGGGCTTTGATATTGACAATCGGAATGGCGGTCGTCAAGTTGATCGGCGCGCTGTTTAAGATCCCATTGGCCGGTATTCTGGGTGTGACGGGGATGGGATACTTTACCGCGGCCTATGATTTATACAATCCTTTGTTTACCCTGGCTACGGCAGGATTTCCTGTGGCGATTGCCCGTATGGTGTCCGAAAGCGTGACCCGTAAGCGGTTCCGCGATGTGCGCAAAATCCATCGCGTTTCCATCCCAACCTTTGCATTGCTTGGCGTTGTGGGATTTGTAATCATGGTGATCGCCGCCCCGCTTTATGCAAATTTTATTAAGTCGCCCGGGGTAGCATATCCCATTTGGGTACTTGCCCCCACAATCTTATTTGCTTGCCTGATGTCCATCTACCGCGGTTACTATGAGGGGATGCGTAATATGACCCCCATCGCGGTTTCGGAGATTATTGAAGCGGTGAGCAAGCTGGTTATTGGACTGAGCGCTTCGTACTTGGTAATTCAGATTGGCATGAGCGAATATGCGGCAAAGCAGACCGTGTTTGGGATTGCCTGCGAGTCGGAGGCGGCGGCCAGCAATGCGGTGTTGCCGTTTGCAGCAGCGGGCGCTATTTTGGGTATCACCGTGGGTTCGGTGTTCGGTTTCTTATTCCTGGTGCTGCGCTATAAGCGCAAGGGAGACGGCATTACCCGGGAAGAGCTGGCTTACTCCCCCCGTCCCAGGAGTAACCGCTCCACAGTAAAGACTCTGGTCCGTATTGCTGTCCCTGTGGCGTTGGGAGCTATGATTATCAACATCGCCACGTTCATTGATTCGGCGCTGATTCAGCGTCGGATTACCGATATTATGCAGTCGCAGCCGGAAACGTTGTTGAATCTCTACAAGGGCGTCATCAAACCGGACGAGACGGATGTGGCGCAGACTACCCTCTACGGCTGTTACTCTATGGCTATGACCCTTATGATGCTGATACCCGCCATCACTCAGGTGTTTGGGATTAGCGCGCTGCCTTCAGTGACGGCGGCCTGGACCGAGGGCAATCGAAGAAAGATCAAAAGCAGCATCGAATCGGTGCTGCGCATTACGACCCTTGTCACCATCCCTGCGGGCTTGGGGATCGCGGTGATGGCGCATCCCATTGCGGAACTGCTCTATCTGAAATCCAACAATCAAGCGGATGTAGCGGTGGTAGGCAACGTGCTCTCCTTGTTGGGAATTGCGGGAATCTTCATCGCCACCAATACCCCCATCTGCAGTATGCTGCAGGCGGTGGGCCGTGTGGATTTGCCGGTAAAGCTGATGAGCGTGGGCGTAATTATCAAGGTAGTTCTCAACTACACCATGGTGGGGATTCCCGAAATCAATATTCAGGGAGCCGGCACAGGAACTCTGGTTTGCTACGCCTTTATCAGCGTTGCCGCCCTTTACTTCTTGTGTAAGGAAACCCACATCATTCCCAATTTTGTTTCCGTAATCATCAAACCGTTGATCGCCGCAGGATTTTGCGCGGCGGCTGCGTTTTTGTTCAATCAGTTGCTTGGAAAGATGGGCTTGAGCGGCAGAATGTCCACCATTGCCGCACTGGTGATCGCCGTATTGGTGTATGTGATCGCGCTGTTCTGCCTGAAGGCCATCACGAAAGAAGATGTACTGATGTTGCCCAAAGGACAAAAAATTGCGAAAATACTTGAAAAGCATAAGTGGATCGGTTAAAATAGATTCCAGCTTTTGTATTTTTTGCGCAAAGGAAGTAGCATTGTGGATTTTCAAAGGAAAGACCGTTATGGTATGCAGGACCTTCTGCACATCATGAAAATACTTCGTTCTCCCCAGGGCTGTCCTTGGGATCGGGAACAAACCCATCAGAGCATCCGCTCTAATTTTATTGAGGAAACCTACGAGGCGGTGGAGGCCATCGATACCGAAGATCGCGAGCTTCTTCAAGAGGAATTGGGCGACGTGCTGCTTCAGGTGGTGTTTCACGCTCAAATGGAGGAAGAACAGGATTCTTTCCGTTTTGACGACGTGGTGGATGGCATCTGCAAAAAATTAATTGTCCGGCATCCGCATATTTTTTCTGATGTTGTAGCGCATACTAGTGAGGAAGTGCTCAAAAACTGGGACGCCATCAAAATGAGTACAAAAGCGCAGCGTACCCAGAGCGAGGCCATGGACAGCGTTTCTAGAGCGCTTCCCTCTTTGATGAGGAGCGCCAAAATCCAGCAGAAGGCCGCCAAGGTGGGGTTTGATTGGCCCGACGTACGGGGTGCCTTGGATAAAGTTTCCGAGGAGCTGGGAGAATTAAAGGAAGCCGTTGCAGGAGAAGATGCTGGGCACAGGGAGGAAGAGCTGGGAGATCTGCTTTTTTCTGTGGTAAATGTAGCCCGGTTTCTCAATATAGATAGCGAATATGCTTTATCCAAAGCCTGCGATAAGTTTGTAAAACGTTTTTCCGATGTGGAGCGGTTGGCCCGGGAGAATGGGATGGATATGAAAACGTCCTCTCTTGAGGAACTTGATTCCCTGTGGGAGCAGGCTAAGAAAATTTGATGTTCTCAGCGTTGCCCATATCAAAAAGGCAAGCTGTTGAATGATATGAGCTGACACGGAACTCCGTGTCCAAAATCATCATGTGTAATATAAAATAACGGAGGTTTAACAACATGAACAAGACAGAGTTGATTATGGCTGTTGCTGAGAAGGCAGAGCTTTCCAAAAAGGATGCGGATAAGGCGGTAAATGCATTGCTGGATACCATTATGGAGACAGTAGCCTTGGAAGAAAAGGTACAAATCGTGGGTTTTGGCACCTTTGAGGTCCGCAACCGCAGCGAGAGACAAGGCCGTGATCCCAGAACCAATTCTCCCATCACCATTCCGGCTTCCAAGGTGCCGGCGTTTAAGGTGGGCAAGGCGTTTAAAACTGCTGTGGAAGACTAATCGATTGGTGTTGACATAAGATTTGGAGAGTGCGGCATGAGGGTGGATCCCCTTAGGTTGTGCTCTCTTTTTATTAATAGGAGGATAGTATGAGACTGGATAAGTATTTAAAGGTATCTCGCATTATTAAACGCAGAACCATTGCCAATGAGGCCTGCGATGCAGGCCGGGTACTTGTAAACGGAAAGCCGGCCCGGGCTTCCTACGATGTCAAGGTGGGCGATGTTTTGGAGCTCCAGCTCGGCAGCAGAGCAATAAAGGTGGAAGTAACTGCGGTAAATGAATACGCCAAAAAGGAAGACGCTGGAGATCTATACCGGGTTTTAGAAGGCTAATTTTTAGCAGTTTGGGAAATATTTCTTTCCCAAAACGTCGGTTTGCTATGATTGACTATTGGATCCCATAAGATGCGGCTGAGTACTGGATAGAATCGTCAGCCATGATTTACGGTTGTTGACAAAGATATGAGGAGCCCTGCTGGAAGGGTGAAAAAATCAATCTGGAATCCCTGTTTTTTGGCGTCGTAATGAAACTGTCTGCGCATTCCCTTCTTTTGTCATAAAGTTCCCAGACAAGTCATACATTTAACTATGAATTTGTGTGGGAGGGAACCGAGATTGGCAGAAGAAAAAAAAGCGGTCAAAATGCCGCATAGTTTGATATTGGAAAACCGAAAAAATATGACTGTTACCGGCGTATCTGATGTGGACAGTTTTGATGATCAGGCGGTGGTGGCTTACACGGATTTAGGCGAGTTGACGGTGCGTGGAAAAAATCTTCACATCAACAAATTGAGTGTGGAAACCGGCGAACTGGCCTTAGAGGGTGAGATTGTGTCCATGAGTTACACGGATAATCAATCAAGCAGCGGGGGCTTCCTGTCCAAGCTGTTCCGATAAGGAAGTGAAAGCTTGGAACAGTCGTTAGCTAGCCAACCGGTGATCTTTGGGTATGCCTGTCTGTTTGGCGCAGTGCTGGGGGTCTATTACGATTTGTTCCGGATCATCCGGTTGCTTACCGCCAGCGAACGTCGGCACGTCTTTTTTCAGGATGTCTTTTATTTAGTAACCTGCGGGGTTCTTACTTTTCTGTTTACATTTGCTACCAACAAAGGAGAGATCCGATTTTACATCTTGGCAGGCGAAGTCATGGGTTGGTGCGTGTATTATCTTACTGTTGGCGCGCTAACTCTTCGATTCGCTACCTTTGTAGTTAAGGTGTTAGAAATCATCGTCTCATGGCTCAAACGTTATTTATTCTTACCGATCTTCCGTTTTTTCAAGGCTGCGGCCCGTTTGATTTTCCGGCCGATCCGCAAGTTTGGAGGATTTATAAAAAAAAGTACGGCGAAATCCAAAATAGGGTTGAAACGGCGGGGTAAAGTAGTGTATAATTCAGTTAAGTGCTCTGTCTCAAAAAAGAAACCTGGAAAAACGAAAAAAGGGAAGAACCATAATGAGAGTAATTAAAAGGAAAAAATCAAAAAAGCATATCTTTTTTCGTTTCGCCGTGCTTGCGTTTGTGGCTTATGTGGCGGTGGTTCTGGTCAATCAGCAGGTACAGATCCGCGCCAAACAGCAGGAGCTGGAAGCCCTCACTCAGCAAATTGAGATTATGGAGATTAAGAACACAGATATAAAACGCGTATTGGATTCGGATGATGAAGAAGTAAAGGATTACATCGAGCGCGCCGCGCGTGATGGAAATCTTAATTTGACATATCCCGGCGAGCGTGTTTTTATTAATATAGCTGGCAATTAAAAGCTTCAGGAGCTAAGGAGGAAATTTTTACTGTATGCAGCTTGAGGTAGGAATGGTTCTGGAAGGCAAAGTTACCGGGATCACGAAGTTTGGCGCGTTTGTCGAGCTTCCCGGAGGAAAAACAGGTATGGTGCATATCTCAGAGGTTGCGCCTACTTTTGTAAAAGAGATCCGGGATTTCGTAACGGAAAATCAAATGGTAAAGGTAAAAATACTGGGCATCGGGGAGGATGGCAAAGTCAGCCTTTCCATGAAAAAAGCGGTGGAAGTGGTACGTACCCCTAATCATACCAATAACACCCGTGCGCCTCGTCCCGCAAGGCCGGGCAATTTCGAATGGCAGGGCCGGAGAAACAATAGCGAACCTGCAAGCTTTGAGGATATGATGTCTCGGTTTAAGCAGACGAGCGACGAAAAGATGTCGGATCTTAAGCGGGTTACCGAGAACAAAAGAGGCGGTTTTTCCCGCCGCGGTGGAGGAAATCAATCCAAATAAGAGAGCTTATGCGGAGTGCAGTGCGCTCCGCTTTTTTTATGAGTATAGAGGCAAAGGAGATAATATGTTACTGATTAATGCAAAAATCTATTCCATGGATATAGATCCAATTGATAACGGGTATCTCTGGATCGATGGAGAAAAGATCGGGGAACTTGGGGAAATGAGCCGATTGTCACGAACCGACGACGACACAGTGGATTTACAAGGCAAACGGATTTATCCCGGATTTATTGATGCACATACTCACTTGGGCATGTTTGAGGATGGGCTTACCTTTGAAGGGGATGACGGCAATGAGGAGACCGATCCAATCACACCACAGCTGCGGGCCGTGGATGCCGTTAATCCCATGGATCGTTGTTTTTCTGAGGCCTTGGATGCGGGAGTCACCACGGTGGTCACCGGTCCGGGAAGCGCCAATGCCATCGCGGGACAGATGCTGGCCATGAAGACAAGCGGACGTCGTATCGACGACATGATACTTCGGGAGCCAGCGGCGATAAAATTTGCCCTGGGGGAAAACCCGAAATCGGTATACCATGGAAAAAATCAGATGCCCTCCACTCGTATGGCTACCGCGGCGGTGATCCGCGAACAGCTTACTAAGGCGCGGCGCTATCAGCAGGAAAAGCGCAATGCCTTGGAGAACAGCGAGGAGTTTGATTGTCCTGAGTACGACGCCAAATGCGAGGCGCTGCTCCCCCTGTTGGAAAAAAAGATTTCGGCGCATTTTCATGCCCACCGCGCGGACGATATTTTCACAGCAATCCGCATTGCCAAGGAGTTTGATATTGACTATGTAATCGTTCATGGTACCGAAGGACATTTGATTCCTCTGGAGCTCAAAGAAGAACATGCCTCTGTTTTAGCCGGACCTATCCTGTGCGACCGTTCTAAGCCTGAGCTTAAACAGCTCACTCCAAAAAATCCCGGAATCCTGGCAGATGCGGGCATTGAAACGGCAATCATTACAGATCATCCTGTTATACCGATTCAATATCTGCCCATATGCGCCGCTTTGGCGGTGCGGGAAGGGATGACCGAACAACAGGCGTTGCGGGCCATTACTACGATACCTGCGCGCATTTGTGGACTGGGCCGCCGTGTGGGAGCCTTAAAGCCGGGTATGGATGCGGATTTCTCCGTCTTTGAGCAAAATCCCTTGCAGCTAACCGCCAAACCTATTATGGTTTACTGCAATGGCAAACGGGTGCGATAGAGCGAAAATTAACGGATGAAGATTGTCGAATGGAATCGAATGATCTATGAATTTGTTTTGAATAATTTGAATATATTTTAAGAATCCTTTGGGAAAGCCTTTTACTTTTTTGTATAATGTGTTATAATAAGCACAGAAGCAAGAAAAGGACGCCCAGAGTGAAGAAGGTTTAAACAGGACGTCGTTTTCCTTGTTCACAGGTAGTGGAATTGTTAAATCATTCATTCCAGCCTACATTTTATCTATAAGGAGGACGGTACCATGAAAATTACCATTACCAGTAGAAAGGTCAATTTGAGAGATAACTTCAAAGAGCGTGTGGAAAAAAAGTTGTCAAAATTCAATCGGATTTTCGATGAAGACACGCAGGCCAATGTAACGGTTACCTTGGAGAAAAACCGTCAAACTGTGGAGATTACCATCCGGCAAAACGGCATTGTGTACCGTGCGGAACAAACCGCCGAAGAAATGAACGACGCATTGGATGCTGTGATTGACGCGCTGGGCCGGCAAATTCGTAAAAATAAATGCCGGTTGGAAAAGAGAGTCCGTTCTTCCGCAATTGATGATTTTCTGGCTCAGGAAGACATGGTTCCGCAGGAAGAGGAAGAGAGTGAATATCAAATTGTTCGTTCCAAACGCTTCCCTGTAAAACCCCTGGATGTGGAAGAAGCCATCTTGCAGATGAATATGGTAGGTCACCAATTCTATATGTATCGTAATGCGGAAACCGGAGACATCAATGTGGTCTACCGCCGCAAAGACGGCACCTATGGCCTGCTGGAGCCGGAGATATAGGATTATATACAAAGCGTTCAGCCAAATAAAAAAGTAATAGAAGTGTATGGCAAGCAGGGCGGGGAAAGCCTCCGCCCTGCTTTTCTGTGTAAGAGAGAGTTAAGAATAATGGAGTGTGAAACGATGGAGTATCAATACGTCTGTCCCTGCCTGCTCGGATTGGAAGGATTGGTGGCTGGTGAACTGCGTGCCATGGAAATCAAAGGAGTGGAAGGGCAAAACGGAAAAGTGCTGTTTCGCGGAGGGGAGGAAGTCTTGGCGCGGGCCAACCTTTGCTCCCGATATGCGGAGCGGGTTCAGATATTGGTGGGCAGTTTTCCCGCCCGCAGCTTTGAAGAACTGTTTCAAGGCGTGAAAAATTTGCCATGGGAGGAATGGATTGGCAAAAAAGATGCCTTCCCAGTTAAGGGACGGGCGCTGAATTCCAAGCTTTCCAGCATCCCGGACTGTCAGGCTATCATCAAAAAGGCGGTTGTGGAGCGGTTGAAACAGAAATACCGCCTTACTTGGTTTGAAGAGACGGGTCCAATCCATCAAATTCAATTTTTAATCATGAAAGACCAGGTTAACGTAATGCTGGATACCTCCGGTCCCGGCCTTCATAAACGTGGATACCGGGCCAATGCCACACAGGCGCCGATTAAAGAAACGCTGGCGGCGGCGATGTGTTTTCTTTCCAGAGTTCGTTCCGATTCTGTGTTGGCGGATCCCTTCTGTGGCTCGGGTACCATTGCGATTGAGGGGACTCTGTTGGCTTTGAATATTGCGCCTGGACTGCGCAGAAGATTTGCGGCGGAGCGGTGGGACACAGCTAATCCCATCGTGTGGCGGCAGGAGCGGGAACGCGCCCAAGACTTGATCCGGAGGGAAGCCTCTTTCCATGCCTATGCTTATGATATCGATCCGGAGGCGCTTTCTTTGACCATAGACAACGCCAAAAAAGCCGGGGTAGCCAATAGGATCACCGTAGAACATAGGGATATCAGAAACTTTGTCTGGGATGGAGAACGGGGTGTGGTGGTGTGCAACCCACCCTATGGAGAACGTCTGTTGGATGTCAGCCGGGCAGAGGAGCTGTATGAGATTATGGGCCAGAAATTTACGGTCAAACCAGGTTTTCATTATACCATTATCAGTCCAGACAGCGATTTTGAGCGCTATTACGGCAGCAAAGCGGACAAACGCCGTAAGATTTACAATGGGATGATCCCGTGTCAGATCTACCAGTATTATAAGAGCCGCTGATGCCAGGCGCAGGGGATGTGAAAGGGTTATTTGACAGCCCCGATTCCGTCTAAGAAAGGGAAGCGCAGTGGGTGCAGGACTTGAAACAATTCATGGGGCTGAAACATGAATGGGACCAAAAAATCCTGCGAATACAATGCAGCGGCAACTCAAAAGAACGGTATTGCATCCAACGCAATACCGTTCTTTTGAACTTTCTTTATAAAACCAAGTCCGGCGCGACGTATACTCGCGCCGCCAGCTCCGAGTCCATCAGATATAGTCCTTTGGGATCCTCGCCAAACAGTTCAAACCGCTTGATTAGATCTCCGGTGTTTTTTTCTTCCTCTCCCTGCTCCTTAACAAACCAATCCAGGAACTGAATGGTTCGAAAGTCTTTGTTACTACTGGCCTTTGCATATATCTCATGGATATGGGAAGTGATGGAACGTTCATGTTCCAGGGCCGCCATAAGCGGCATTTTATGGCCGGTAAAAGATTGCTTGGGCGCGGGAATGGACATCAGATCTACCGGCTTTTCATTGTTTAGGATATAGGTGCGAAACAGCATTGCATGGTCGCGCTCTTCTTGAGTCTGCACGGTAAACCAGTGCTCAAATCCTCTTAGCCCCTGGTCTGCGTAATAACCTGCGATCTCTAAATAAAGATATGCGGAGAAAAATTCCCGGTTCAGCTGCCGGTTCAGCAGGTCCGCTATTTCCTGATTGAGCATGAGTAAAAATCCCTCGTTCCATTGTAAATAATGTTGTTATTATATGCAAAAGGAATTGCTTTCACTCCCCGCCTCAATGGAAAAGAAAACGGACACATAAGCCGTGAGAGGCTTTGTGTCCGTTTGTTACTAGAAATAGAGATTTTCAGTTACGGCAGAATCTCGCCGTCTACCGTACCAGGTAAGCCAGCCGCATTGGATTCGTCAGTGTCGATATGCATAGCGGGTGCAAAATCAGAGCGCACACGCACAACCACATCGCCAAACACCAAAGCGCGATCATTATAATCTACTTTAACAGAAACAACTTGCTTGTCCTGCAGCCCATATTCGGCGGCGGAATCGGGGGTCATATGGATATGACGCTTTGCCGCGATGACGCCGCGGCTGATTTCCACTTCTCCCGCCGGGCCGATCAATTTACAACCGGGGGTTCCATCAATGTCGCCGGATTCCCGAATCGGGGCGACAATACCAATTTTTCTGGCGTCGGTCAAAGAAAGCTCCACTTGAGTCTCTTTCCGAACAGGGCCTAAAATGGAAACGCCGGCAAGCTCGCCCTTGGAACCGACAACAGTCACCCGCTCAAAACAGGCAAACTGGCCCGGCTGAGAGAGGTCTTTTTTATTGGTCAGTTTAGCGTCCGGGCCAAACAAGGCGGCAAGATCCTTTTCAGACAAATGGACATGGCGCGCAGAGGTTTCAACCATAATTTTCAAAACACAACAGCTCCTAAATATATGTAATTTTATCTGAAAATATTGTAACTCGTTTGTCGAAAAATTTCAACCAAATCCTTCGGATTCTCTGTTTAAAACACGAAATATTTAAATCCGTTCAATAAATAATCCATAAAGGTCGGTCTTTCTTACTCTGACTGCATCTGCGTATTTTATGTGATCGTTATTGAATTGGAACCGACTTCCATCTTAAAAAGTACAAAAGGAAGGCGCCCGTTATGACCAATTGGCAGTGCAAACGGGGGTTGCTTATGGTCAACAACACACAAAGTTATGGAATAATCGGTCATTAAAAAAAACGATTGACTCTAACGTTGCGTTATCGTTTATGCTATAGTCACACGGGAGGAAAATTATATGAGAACGGTAAATGAAGTAAGCAAACGAACAGGTGTCAGTGTGCGCACACTCCATCATTATGATGCAATCGGTCTGCTGAAACCGACAATGGTCACTGAGGCAGGCTATCGGCTGTATGACGATACAGCGCTGGAGCGATTGCAGCAGATTTTATTGTTTCGAGAGTTGGAATTTCCCTTAAAGGAGATCAAAACTATTCTGGAAAGCCCTAATTTTGACCGAAGCAAGGCGTTAGAGCAACAAATCGTTTTGCTGACGCTCAAAAAAGAGCATTTGGAAAACCTGATCGACCTTGCCCGTGGAATAAAAGCGATGGGAGTAAACAAAATGGATTTTACAGCGTTTGATACAAGCAAGATCGACGAGTACGCCGCTAAAGCAAAAGCCGCCTATGGACAAACGGCGGAGTACAGTGAATTTGCAGAAAAATCAAAAGGACGAACAAAAGAAGAAACACAAAAGCTGAATGTACAGATAATGGAGATATTTGCAGAATTCGGTACAATGCGTGAACTGTCCCCTGGCTTAGACGAAGCGCAGAGGCAGGTGAAAAAATTACAGGATTTTATTACCGAACATTTCTATACCTGTTCGGATCAAGTCCTGTATGGACTCGGCAAGATGTATGCTGGAGGCGGTGACTTTACAGTCAATATTGATAAAGCCGGCGGCGAGGGTACGGCGGAATTTGTGTTCCAAGCCATCAAGAAATACTGTGATAAATAATAAACCGGCTGATTTAACATCTTAGGTTAGATCAGCCGGTTTTTTTATTGAATAAAACGAAGATACAACAGAACTTGCAGATCTATTGTTCCGTATTTCGTTTGATCTGGAGCTTTTCAATCCAACCTTTTTTATACTTCAAAGAAATATATCCGATGATACAGGTAATCATAGCTCCAACAGCGTCAACAATCAGATCTTTCATAGTGTCCATTAGAGCGGTGCGGCCAACCAATGCGGTACCGTCCTCCAAATAGGCCTTTTGCATATTTAGCCCCAACAGACCGTCAAACGAAAATTCATAAATCTCCCAGAATACCCCTAGCGTTACTGCAAAGCAAAAAGCAAATATCACCACAAACAGCGGACTCAAATTGATGGGCACCCGATCGGATTTATTGAGCAGCGCCACAAAGGAAAAGCCCAGCGCTCCCAACATAGCGCCGCTGAATCCATGCAAAATGGTATCCCAATTGGAAATGTTGTAATAAAAATTTCTCACCTCGCCCAAATAGATGGCGCAGTAAAGAAAAATTACAAATAAGATGTACATTACCGATGGAATCTCAATGCGCATCCTTTTGCTGATTAGGCCAGGCAGAATCATTGCAAGGACGCCCAATGAGCATTGCAGCAGCATCAGCACATAGTCGCTTTTGGTACGTTCATAAGAAGCGTGGTCCTGCTCCGAGCCCGGTGCGATAAAAAGTCGTATTACAAGAAAGACGATGGACAGAATCAGCGACAGAAAGACGACTGCCGATAATATATTCCGTACATTCCACTTGCTTCTGTTTCTGTTTTTCTTCATAATTTCCCCCTGATGTTATTTTGGTCCCAACTCTGTTAAGAATAGTATCACATTCCCCAAAGAACAACAAGGATAATTCCGGAGAATCTGAGAAAAGGCGAGAATTTCTAACAAAATTTTTGAAAAAAAGAAGGAATTATCGTGCGGTTGCGCTGCTTTTATGCTATAATTGTGAAAGAATTTTGATAGGAGGTTACAGTTTTGCAAAAGGGTAGAATCATTCAAGTGGAGGATAAGGTACCGTTTTCTTTGCTGGCGCCGCTGAGTATCCAGCATATGTTCGCCATGTTTGGCGCTTCGGTGCTGGTTCCGGCGTTGTTTGGCATTAACTCGGCTGTCGTCCTGTTCATGAACGGCGTGGGCACTCTCTTATTTATTTTGATTACCAAAGGTAAGGCGCCAGCCTATCTGGGCTCCAGCTTTGCCTTTATCTCACCAGCTGGGCTCGTCATACGGGATTTTGGCTTCGAGTACGCGTTGGGCGGCTTTGTGATAGTAGGACTTTGCGGCTGCCTACTGGCTTTTATTGTGTGGAAATTCGGGTCAAAGTGGATCGACGTGGTACTGCCTCCGGCGGCTATGGGACCTGTGGTGGCGTTGATCGGTTTGGAGCTGGCCGGCAATGCGGCTGAAAATGCCGGGATCTTAGCGACAGAGAGTGCGGCGATTGATTCAAGAAACGTCATCGTATTTTTGGTCACCCTGGGCGTTGCGGTCTTTGGTTCTGTATTATTTCGGAAATTCCTTTCCGTGATTCCCATTCTGATTGCGATTGTTACGGGTTATGTAACCGCTTTGTGCTGCGGACTGGTCAACTTTGAGCCGGTGCAGCAGGCCCAATTGTTTTCCTTGCCGAATTTCAGCGCGCCTAAATTTAACGGGAGCGCAATTGTCACCATTCTTCCCGTACTGCTGTTAATTGTATCTGAACACATCGGTCATCAGGTGGTAACCAGCAAGGTGGTTGGCAGAGATTTACTGAAGGATCCCGGCCTGCACCGCTCGCTGTTTGCGGACAACTTCTCCACTGCGCTGTCCGGTTTGATCGGTTCGGTACCCACTACAACCTATGGGGAAAATATTGGCGTGATGGCGATAACCAAAGTGTATAGCGTCCGGGTCATCGGGGGCGCGGCAATCCTGTCCATCGTCACTTCTTTTATTGGAAAGTTTTCCGCTTTAATCACTACAATCCCTTGGGCGGTCATTGGAGGAATCTCTTTCCTGCTTTATGGAATGATCGCTTCATCCGGGCTCCGTATTTTGGTGGATTCCAAGGTGGACTTCGGCAAATCCCGCAATATTGTGTTGACCTCGGTCATCCTGATTACCGGTCTGTCCGGAGTCTCCATCGACTTGGGCGGGGTGCAGTTAAAGGGAATGGTTCTCGCTTGTGTGGTAGGAATGGTTTTGGGACTGTTGTTTTATGTCTTTGAAAAATTCCACCTTACCAACGACCAAGAGGAGACCGAGGAACTGGAATCTGCTCAAAGTAAATAAACCGCTGGTTATAAGGAACTGTTAACGATCATAATTCCGTAAGCCGCCTTTTGCTGTTGATTCGCAGAAGGCGGCTCTTTTCTGACTATAAATGGATTTTTTGAGCAAGAAACGCATTTTCTTTGGACTATTTTGAATGGATGGTGACTCAAATGTAAATAATTTATGAAACTGGAAAATACTACTTGATTTTTACCCTTGATATGGTTAAAATAGTTTTAGCACTCAGGAACAGAGAGTGCTAAAACATCAACAAGTAAAATTTTATTGCTTTAAGGAGGCAATCTATTATGACTATTAAACCCCTTGCAGACAGAGTGGTCATTAAAATGGAAGAAGCTGAGGAAACCACAAAAAGCGGGATCGTGCTGGCAAGCGCGGCCAAAGAGAAGCCGCAGATTGCGACAGTAATTGCTGTGGGACCCGGCGGGATGGTAGACGGCAAAGAAGTCACCATGTACCTCAAGGTAGGCGATAAGGTTATTACCAGCAAATACTCCGGAACCGAAGTGAAGATCGATGGGGAAGAGTACACCATCACCCGTCAGTCCGACGTTCTGGCTATTGTAGAATAACGATACATTTCAATTCGATAATAATTAGGAGGACGATACATCATGGCAAAGCAGATTATCTATGGCGAGGAAGCCAGAAAAGCTCTGATGAGCGGTATTGATCAACTGGCTGATACCGTAAAGATTACATTAGGCCCCAAGGGACGCAACGTGGTTCTGGACAAGAAATTTGGCGCTCCTTTAATTACCAACGACGGTGTGACCATTGCAAAAGAAGTGGAACTGGACGACGCTTTTGAGAATATGGGCGCACAGCTGGTCAAAGAAGTCGCCACCAAGACCAACGATATCGCCGGCGACGGTACTACTACCGCGACTTTGCTGGCTCAGGCTCTCATTCGTGAGGGAATGAAGAATGTTACTGCTGGAGCCAACCCCATGCTGCTCAAAGGCGGCATCCAGAAGGCTGTTGACGCCGCTGTAAAGGCAGTGGAAGAGCATTCCAAAAAGGTTACTTGCTCTGAGGATATTTCCCGGGTTGCCACCATTTCCGCCGCAGATCCCTTTATTGGCAATCTGATTGCGGAAGCCATGGAAAAAGTGAGCTCCGACGGAGTGATTACCGTTGAGGAATCCAAGACAGCGGAAACCTACTCCGAAGTTGTGGAAGGCATGATGTTTGATCGTGGCTATATCACTCCTTATATGGCCACCGATACTGATAAGATGGTAGCGGTAATGGATGACGCCTATATCCTGATTACCGACAAGAAGATTTCCAATATTCAGGAAATCCTGCCGCTGTTGGAGCAGATTGTACAGTCCGGCAAAAAGCTGGTAATCATCGCAGAAGATGTAGAGGGCGAAGCGCTCACCACTTTGATTCTCAATAAGCTGCGCGGTACCTTTAACTGCGTAGCGGTCAAGGCTCCTGGCTTTGGCGACAGAAGAAAAGAAATGCTGCAGGATATCGCTACCCTGACTGGCGGCCAGGTCATCTCTGAAGAGGTTGGACTTGAGTTGAAAAACGCCACAATGGATCAGTTGGGCCGTGCGCGCCAGGTCAAGGTGGAAAAAGAGAATACCATTATTGTAGACGGTGCAGGCGATTCCGAAGCCATTAAGGCCCGTGTGCATCAGATCCGCTCTCAGATTGAGACCACTACTTCCGAATTTGACAAAGAGAAGCTGCAAGAGCGTCTGGCCAAACTGGCCGGCGGTGTAGCTGTCATCAAAGTAGGCGCTGCCACCGAGATTGAGATGAAGGAAAAGAAACTGCGCATTGAGGATGCTCTGGCCGCTACAAAAGCCGCTGTGGAAGAGGGCATCGTTGCTGGCGGTGGAACCGCGTTGATTAATGCGATTCCCGCTGTTGCAAAACTGATGGAAACCACGGAAGGTGACGAAAAGACTGGTGTTTCCATTGTTCTGAAGGCTTTGGAGGAGCCGGTTCGCCAAATCGCTGCAAATGCCGGTGTAGAGGGTTCTGTGATCGTAGAGAACCTGAAAAAGGCTGATAAGCTGGGATATGGCTACAATGCTCTGACCGAAGAGTATGTGGATATGCTCACAGCCGGTATCGTGGATCCCACTAAGGTGACCCGTTCCGCACTGCAAAACGCAGCGTCTGTCGCCAGCATGGTACTGACCACTGAATCTCTGGTTGCTGATAAAAAGGAGCCGGCTCCGGCTGCTCCCGCTATGCCGGCTGATGGCATGGGCGGCATGTATTAATCGAACACTTACAAAAAGAGACCTTGATTTTACAAGGTCTCTTTTTGCAATAATGGTATAAAATCCACCAGTTTTGCAGGTGGGTAAAAAGCTTTAGCTATGGACAGAATAATCCCTCAATATATTAAAGTTAAGGTTTGCCAACCTAACAAAAAATATCATGGAAGTCTTTACATGAAAGACATTAATGATTATAAAAATTGATGGTAGTGTCAAGAGAATTTCGCAAAAAGGAAAAGAGCTCTGAAAAAAGGAAGTCAGCCGACAGCGGAGGGATCGGAAAACGACGCCTCCAAATGCTTC
>JAAWNT010000024.1 GCA_022799115.1 Clostridiales bacterium
GATGGCGGGAATCGATTTGACTCTATAGCAAAAAAACATAGAGCCAACATTTTACTGTTTATATCTCTACAAACTGCCCACTATGTCGCTTGTGTCTATAAAGACAAACGATTTATTTGCTATAATGTTTATAGTAACATTACACAAGAACAGCGTTACATCAGTATTATGAATTTTTTAAGAGATATGAAGGCAATAGCCTGTACGATGATATCCATCAAATAATTCAGAAGGAAAACGACTATGAAAAAACGTATGTTTGTGTTAGTTACAGCACTCAGCATCCAGCTATGTATTATCTTATCTTCTTGCGTCGATACCACACTTTTAATACCAAAGCCCTCGACAGGGGTGTGGAAATGCGATGAATTAAGCATCACAGTGTATCTTTATGATTATAGCGGTTACGGAATCCAAAATATAAATGGCGAGGAACGACAAGTGCAACTTGCTTGGACGCATACATGGAATGGCTGCCGGATCGACTACAGTGACGGAGACGCAATTGATGCAGATCGTGACCTCATTTTCGAAGGAAGCTTTGAATGGGATGGGGGTGATACTTTAACGCTGACAGAAGACGAACCAGGTACAGATATATATATATTTACTAGAGTGACGGACGGCGATCAACCGAATGAATCAGTAGTTCAGTGATTGACAATTCGAGAGTTATCTAGATGAGCATATCACCGGCTCCCGGATTGGCGCTGAGCAATTTGCAGTTCTCAAAAATTATTACAATTCTTTGTAAATATATCTTAAGTCTTAACCCTCGCCGCCGCTATAGTCGTGTGGCGAGGGTATTTCCTATAAGAAAAATAAAACGCCATAGCGTCTATGTAATATACCGAAATGATTCTAATTTATTTATAATGAAACTAAAGTGATATATAAAGTAGAAAAGAACGTTATCAAAGAAGCGCTGAAGAAACAACGCCGGGAGGCTGCGAAAGCAGTCATCCCGGCATTGTTTTTGAATCAGATTTGATTTGTATAATGAAAGGCTCTTCATAAATAGGAATTTTAAGGCAAATCGATTATAAAATAAAATGAGAATATCAATGAAGTGTTCTTGTTTAAATCTGCACCGGATTCTCTGTAGCTGGAAAATATCCTGATAGAAAAATCCGACATGTCGAAACATGTCGGATTAGATTGGTTGCGGAGGCAGGATTTGAACCTACGACCTTCGGGTTATGAGCCCGACGAGCTACCGGACTGCTCCACTCCGCGATATTTAGTTGCCTCTCTTGAGTGCCTTTATATTATATCCCATCAGAAGCGAAAATGCAAGCATTTTTTTAAGTTTCATAGTATTTATAAAAAATATAAGATATACAAATAAAAACTATATAGAAATACAAAATTTGCATTTGGGCAAAAACTGAACGAGAAAGCGCTGATCGGATTCCTAAAATAGACGCCCATAAACCGAATCAGTTTCACATGACTGCTCCAAAACTGATTGGGATCAACACACGGAGTAAAAAAGGAGATGATTTATAATTCAACGACGATACATGAGTCCTGTTTATTAAGACAAGCTAGAACTTTTTAGCAGTGCGTTAACTTGCCACGCCATCTACTCGCTCATAAACATTTTAAAAATGCTGGATCAGTGAATAGAGGACAAAGCAAATTTTTTGGGAATTAGCTGCTATTATCAAGTAAGAGCTTTTATAAAAGACTAATATAACTAAAAATAAAAAACCGACTGCTTTCAGCAATCGGTTTTTTATGGTCGAGGTGACGAGATTCGAACTCACGACCTCTACGTCCCGAACGTAGCGCTCTACCAAACTGAGCCACACCTCGATAACGATGCCCCCGCCTATTTAGCAGGGGCATATGGCTGCGGAACTAGGATTTGAACCCAGACAAACAGAGTCAGAGTCTGCCGTGCTACCATTACACAATTCCGCATCAGCAACAGTATCTATTATATCCAATTTCAGGAGAAAGTCAACCCTTTTTTAAAAAAAAGTGGAAGATTTAATAAAATGGATGATTTTACCAGGAAATTGGAGGATAGAGTGATAAAATTGAGGAAAACCAATAGAGTATGTTGCCGTTATGCGTCTAGACAAAGTTGTGCCCGGAGGGTTTCACCCTGGACGGATACCGTAAGTTCTTTCTCGTATCCGTTCAGGGTTTGATGCTACCATCCGAAAGCACGCCCTCACACCAATTTTCACCGGCGCGGGTCAATCGGACGGAAAGCAGTTTCCCGCACAGACTAACCGGACTTTCCACCCGTACCGGCGTGTAATTCTCGGTATACCCTTCGTAGATCCCGTCCTTGCAGGCGGTTTCAAACAGCACTTGTTCGATTTTATTCACTTGGTTAGATAAAAATTGCGCGCGGGTCTTAAGTGTGAGGGCAATCATCTGCCGGCTGCGATTTTCCTTAACCGAGTTGGTAAGTTGTCCCTGCGCCTCGGCCGCCCTGGTGCCGGGCCGCGGGCTATATGCGAATACATGGGCCTTGGAAAAACCAATCTGTTCCGCAAACGCCAAAGAACGGCGGAACTCCTCCTCGGTTTCTCCGGGAAACCCCACCATAATATCGGTGGTAATGGAGCAATTGGGAAAATGTTTCCGCAAATTGCCCACAATCTCAGTATACTCCGACGCTGTGTAATGACGGTTCATCCGTTGTAAGGTTTCATCGCAGCCGCTTTGCAGGGAAAGATGAAACTGGGGGCAGAGCTTTTTCAGCCGGGAAAGCCGCTCCACCACAGCGTTGTCCATCTGTTCCGGCTCCAAAGAACCCAAGCGGACTCTTTCAATCCCGTCAATCCCGCAGGCGCATTCCACGGCGTCACACAGGTGCAGTCCCAAATCCTGCCCGTAGGCGGACAGATTGATCCCAACCAGCACTACCTCCTGATACCCCGACTGCACAAGGGAACAAAGCTCCTGCTTTAGCTGATCCAGAGGCTTTGACCGAACCCGGCCTCTGGCATAAGGGATGATGCAATAGGAACAAAAGCGGTTGCACCCGTCTTCAATTTTTACAAAGGCGCGGGTACGCTCGTGAAACTGATTTACGGAGAGAGGCTCAAACGTGCGGTTGTCTTGATGCGGCTTGATATCCACAATCCTCTGATGATGGGAAAGAAATGCGGTAATATAGGATGGCAAGCAGCGCCTGCTGGAATTCCCTAAAACAATATCCGCCTCTTCAAACCGCTGAGCCACATCCGGAAAGGCCTGCGGCATGCAGCCGGTAAGCACCAACACGGCGTCCGGATGATTCCTGCGGGAGCGCCTAAGCAGCTGCCGCACTTTTTGGTCGCTGGTTGCGGTGACGGTACAGGAATTGATAATGATAATATCGCAGGACTCCTGGTCGGCGGCGGGAGTAAACCCCGATTGCAGCAGCAGCTCGCCCATCGCCTGAGATTCGTATTGATTGACTTTACAGCCTAATGTGACGATGGAATAATTCATGGTAATCTTCCTTTCTATGGTTGGGGGAGAGGGATGTTTTAAGTGCATATCATGGACAGTTTGGCCGGTTTTTTCGGGGGAAAGGATGGATAATCATGCTATTTCAACATTGACCGATTGAATTGATGCTGATATGATTAGTGAATATAAAACAACGTGTTTCCTGTTTATAAATTTGGAGGTAATGAAAGATGTATACCGAAATGCTTACTTTGTCCAGTATTGATACGGTGAAAAAGTTTGTTTCTCTTGCGAGCCAATATGATTTTCCGATCAGTTTGCTATCTGACAAATATAAAGTGGACGCTAAATCGATCATGGGGATTTTCAGTCTGGATCTCAGCAAACCTGTAGAGATGCAGATTGAAAAGGACAAGGATCTCCCAGTGGATTTCCTCGATCAGCTCAAGCAGTTTACCATTACCAAACAATCCTAAACCTATAAGAGCGCCGGTTGAAACCGGCGTTTTTTCTGTTTGTCAGAGATAGGAGACAGCGGATTGACGGAGCTATGATTTCCAAATGCCGGACCGGACTTCAATGCCGGTCCGGTTTTTTTATTGCCTTGCTTCCAACTGCTGGGAAAGGGATTCCCATTGCTGATACAGATCGTCCTGCCGTTGCCTTTTTTGATCAAGTTCAGCAGTGAGCGCCATGGCCTTTTCATAGTCGCTGGCATATTCCGGCTGCTCCAGCTGTTGGTTGAGCTGTTCCATCTCTTGGTCCAACCCTTCGATTTCCTCTTCGACGCGCTTGAGCCGGTTCCTAAGCTTGCGCAGTTCAGCCTCGCGTTCTTTACGCAGCTTATAATCGTTTTGCTTCCCGGACTGGGCTTTGTTCGCCATCGCCTGGGGCGCTTCTTGCCGGATTCGTTCAAGATACGCGTCGTAGTTGCCTATATACTCGGCGGTTCCGTTGGAATCCAAATAATAAATGCGGTTTGCCAGTTTATTGATTAAATAGCGATCGTGGGAGACAATGAGAAGGGCGCCCTCATACCCCAGCAAAGCGTCTTCCAAGGCCTCCCTGGATGCAATATCCAAGTGATTGGTGGGCTCGTCCAACAACAAAAAATTTGCTTTGGACATCATCAGCTGTAAAAGCAGCACCTTGGCCCTCTCTCCGCCGCTAAGGGCGGAAACCGGCTTGAACACGTCGTCCCCCCGAAAGAGGAAGATCGCCAAGGCGTTGCGTATCTCGGTCTGAGTCATCTGAGGGTGGCGGTCCCATATTTCATCGATCACAGTTTTATTGTTGTCAAGCCCCGCCTGAATCTGGTCGTAATAGCCCACGTCAATCCCAGCGCCCAACTTGATGTGTCCGCGGTCGGGGCGGTATTGATGAAGCAGGGTTTTAAGCAGCGAGGTTTTCCCGCAGCCGTTGGGCCCCAGAAGGAAGATCCGCTCTCCCTTGCGAACCCGAAGATTCGCATGAGAAAACAGAAGCTTGCCGTCAAAGGAGAGGGAAAGGTCCTCCGCGTCCAGCACATCGTTACCGCCTCCTTGTTTAATTGCAAACTGAAAGCGGATGGAATCCGGAGCGCTTTCCGGCTTAACCAGCGTTTTCTCCAGCCGGTCAATGACTTTGAGCTTGCTCTCGGCGGTCTTGATGTTTTTTTCCCGGTTCCATTGACGCTGCTGGGCCACCACCCCTTCCAGCCGGGAGATCTCCCGTTTGGTGTTTTCGTAAAGGCGTTCCGCCGCCAGTCGGCTCTCCGCCTTAAGCGCCAGATAGTTGGTATAGTTCCCCTTATATAAGGTAAGATGATGATTTTCCAGCTCAAAAGTGCGGGTTGTCACTTTATCCAAAAAGTAGCGGTCATGGGAGATAACCAAGTAAGCGCCGTTATATCCCTTGAGAAAATCCTCCAGCCATTCCACCGAGCGGATATCCAGATGGTTGGTGGGTTCATCCAGCAACAGGAGATTGGCGCCGCTTAAGAGCATTTTTGCCAGCTGAAGCTTTGCCTTTTGGCCGCCGCTTAAAGCGCCGATGTGCAGCTTCATGGCTTGTTCGTCAAATCCCAGTCCCAGCAGGGCGGACCGAGCCCTGTTTTTATATGTAAGTCCGCCTCCGGCAACAAAAGCGTCGTGCAGCGTGGCCTGCCGCTCCACCAGGGCGTTGATGTCACCCATCTGTTTTGCAATTTTTACGTTGAGCTGCTCCAGCTCGTCCTCCATCTGAATCAGTGGAGAGAACACGGTGAGCACCTCGTCATAAGCCGTTTCATTGAGGTTGCGGCATACATGCTGTTCCATATAGCCCACACGCGCTTCCTTGCTGAGATAAACTTCCCCGCTGTCGTAGGAAATTTCTCCGGTAAGCAACTTGAACAGGGTGGTTTTGCCGGTACCGTTTACTCCCACCAAACCGATTCGATCGTTTGTCTGCACTTCAAAAGAAAGATGTTCAAACAGCAATTCTGCGCCGAAGTATTTCTGCAAATTGCTGACGTTTAACAATGACATAATTTGGAACCTCATATCCGTCAGAATCATTTCCATTCCGGCTGAAATCCAAGCATGCGCTTAGCCGGAGCGAAGGAAACCATTGTTTTATTATAGTAAAAGCATGCAGGGAAATCAAGCGGGGATTTCCTACAACCCTTTTACCGTGTGCGTTGATGAAAAAGGCTCCCAAAATTTGACGGATCTGCCTTGAACAAAGCAGATGCACGTGATAAGCTTGGAGCGATGAAATGTTATTTATGGGGGGATATGGCAATGGAAGAAATCCGATATATGCAAATGAGTGACCGGAAGTTCTGGTATTGTCTTGATAAGCATTTGCCAGAAGCGGAATTTACAAATAAAGTTGGCAACAGGCAAGGGTATGTTTTTCTAGAAGATGATAAACCAGTCGGGTTGTTAAGATACAATCTATTCTGGGATAACACGCCTTTCTGCACAATGCTTATTATAGACCCTGGTTTTCGAGGCAGGAACTATGGCAGAAGACTTATGGAATACTGGGAAAATGATATGAAATCGCAAGGGTACGGGATGGTTTTAACCTCTACACAGGTTGATGAAGAAGCGCAGCGTTTTTATAGGAAGTTGGGATATAAAGATTGCGGCGGCTTTGTTGTTGATATTCAGGGCTATGAACAGCCGATGGAGCTGTTTTTGATAAAAGCACTTTCATAACATGGAATTTATTGGGCGGTTATCTATCAAGGATTACCGCCCGTTTATATGTTTTGAGCAAGAATATTTTTTAGGTGTACAGGAAAGGAAAAGGGACTTTCGCCTAACCCGGTTCCACCCGCTGAGAAGAGCCGAAACGCGTAAAAGAAAACGGACTTATGGAGAATCATTGATGCGCACAGAGGCATGATAAAAACAAATCGGGTTGTTTCTTTCAAAAGCATTGACATTTTGCAGAAAATCGGGTATTCTAATGATAGAACAAATGTTCGCAGTTGAAAGGCGGGTTGGAGTATGGACCTAATGGAAAAGCTCACAATTCTGGCTGACTCAGCCAAATATGATGTAGCCTGCACCTCCAGCGGAGTGGACCGGGCGGGCCAAAAAGGCAAGCTGGGAAGCGCGGTTGCCCCAGGATTATGCCACAGCTTTGCGGCGGATGGAAGATGTATTTCTCTTTTAAAGGTCCTGATGACCAACAGCTGCATCTACAATTGTAAATATTGTGTCAACCGGATTGATAACGATACGCCCAGAGCCACATTCACCCCCAGAGAGCTGGCGGAGCTGACCATTGCCTTTTATCGCCGCAATTATATTGAAGGGCTGTTTTTGAGCTCCGGAGTGCTCAAAAGCCCGGATCATACCTGCGAACGGCTGATCCAGTGCCTGGAGATCCTTCGCGGAGAATATCGATTCAACGGTTACATCCATGTCAAGGCCATACCGGGAGCCGATCCGGCCCTGCTCTGCCGGTTGGGGCTGCTGGCCGACCGCATGAGCGTCAATATTGAGCTTCCCTCAGAGAGCAGTTTAAAACGCTTGGCCCCGGATAAATCCCGGCATTCTATTTTTAAACCTATGGGATTAATCACCAGTAAAATCACAGAAAATTCCCATGATCTGGCGCGCTACCGGCACGCGCCGAAATTTGCCCCGGCGGGGCAGAGCACCCAAATGATTATTGGAGCCACGCCGGACAGCGATTATCAGATACTTAAACTTTCCGAGAGTCTTTATCAAAAATATCAGCTCAAGCGGGTGTTTTACTCGGCTTATATGCCGGTGGTGAATGACGCTCTGCTCCCGTCAATTCAAGTGAAGCCCCCGCTTCTCCGGGAACACCGGCTTTATCAAGCGGATTGGCTGCTTCGCTTTTACGGCTTTCAGGCCAGCGAATTGCTGGACGAAAACCACCCGGATTTTAATCCGCTGGTGGATCCAAAATGCAGCTGGGCCCTTTCACACATGGAATATTTTCCAGTGGAGGTCAACCGCGCCGATTACGAAACCCTGCTGCGGGTACCGGGCATCGGGGTAAAAAGCGCCCAGCGCATTGTGAAGGCCAGAAAGACCGGATCTCTGGACTTTACCGGACTAAAAAGGATCGGGGTGGCGCTCAAACGGGCTCAGTATTTTATCACCTGTTCCGGCAAAATGATAGAGGGGCTTCGAATCACTCAGGACGGAGTGCTGCGCTCGCTGATCTCCGAGCAGGGAGCCAAGCTGCTTCCTCAGGAGGAATGGGAACAATTGTCTCTTTTGGAGAAACCGGCGCTGTTTGCAAAGGATGTGGTACAATGCTTGACAGGGGCGTAGCCTACCGATATGATGGCAGTTTTGAGGGCTTCTTGTGCTGTGTGTTTGAAAGTTATGTGAGAAAGGAGCGTCCTGCCGCCATCCTTTCTCACCAGGCGGAACAGGGAACCTTGTATCCGGAATACTGGATTGATACCGTCCCGGAACATGCCGGACGGGTGTTTGCCTCATTGCGGCGGCGCATCGCCCCAGAGGCGGAGAATGTGGTACGGGAGGGATTTTTGACCTGCTGTCCGGAAAAAGAGATGCTTTTATATTCGTTTATTGCCTTAGGTTACCAATACGGCGCCTCTGTGATGGACCGCCTGACCGATCCCACCGTGTGCGCTCTCAATAAAGCGCTTCTTCATCTGGGCAACGAGGCGCATCGAATCAAGCAATTTCTGCGTTTTACCCAGCGTCAGGGTACCCTCACCGCGATCATTGAACCCAAAAATTTTGTATTGCCCCTGATAGCGGAGCATTTTTGCAGCCGATATCCCGAAGAACGCTTTTTCATCTTTGACCGCAATCACAAGGCCGGCCTTTGGTATGAGCCCTATGAGGTGCAGCTTATAAAAGTAGACAAATTTACGCCGTCTAAAGAATTGGATGGAGAGCGTCGGTTGGAGGATTTATGGAAGCAGTTTGTGGAAACCATCGCGGTAGAGGGGAGAATTAACCCGCGCTGCCAGATGAATATGATGCCCAAACGCTATTGGCGGCGCATGCTGGAGCATTCCGGCCGTTTGACAGCGACTCAGCGTGGCGACTGGGAGCGTGACTGCTTCACGCAATATCCGCTAGAGCGTTGAATACAACAAATCGATGGAATACTGCCCGAAAAGAGGGCGTCTCGTTGGCCGTCTGTATTGCTTCAACGGGGAGATCCTCCCCGTGTTCACAGTCGATCAAGTCTAAGGCAAAACAATAAAACCCAAGAACAGCTTTGATTTCTAAGCTATTCTTGGGTTTTTTGATTGGAGGATAAACCGAAACTGAATTTAATATACCACCTGCTCTAAAATGCCGGTCAGCTTGGCGATGGCAATCCCGTAATTGGTGATGGGCACTCCCTGCTGCTGCGCCTGTCTCACGCGGGAGAGCACATATTTTCGGTTAAACATACAGGCGCCGCAGTGAATAACCAGATCGTACCCCGAGACATTCTCCGGAAAATCAACGCCGCTGACCATGTCGATGGTCAGACGTTCTCCAAACCGTTTTCGCAGCATCCGGGGAATTTTTACCCTTCCGATGTCCTCGCTCAAAGGCGCGTGGGTACATGCTTCCGCGATCAACACCCGGGATGATCCACAAAGCCGGTCGATGGCCTTGGCGCCTTCCACAAAAGCTGTTATGTCCCCCTTGTGTTTGGCGAACAACACGGAAAAGGAGGTCAGCAGAGAGGATTCCGGTTTCTTTTGAGCCACCAGCGGAAACACCTGGGAATCGGTAATAATTAACTTAGGGGGTGTGTGAAGGGCGCGAAGGGCGTCCTCAAACTGGTCGGCGGTGGAACTGATTACCACGCACTTGTTGTCCAGAAGATCCCGGATGGTCTGCACCTGGGGAAGAATCAGCCGCCCTTTGGGCGCTTGGATGTCCTGAGGCATAACCAGCATGACCACGTCCCGGGGAGAAACCAGATGGCCAACAATACCGGGAGACTCGAAATTCTCGGGAATGCGGCGGATAATGGAGGGAATGATGCGCTCCACTCCTTCGCCGGTTTTTGCGCTGACCAGGATCGGCTCCACCCGATAGCGCTCGGCAATCTTTTCAGAGAGTCTCTGTGCGCCGCCCTGATCCGACTTTCCCACAATGGCCACTACAGGAGTGTTTTGCTGTTTCATAGACTCCATCCATTGGTCCTCCTGGGTGAAGTCGTCGTCGGTAAATACCATGATTGCCACATCGGTCTTTTGCAGGGCTTCTTTTGTCTTTGCAACCCGCAGAGCGCCCAAGTCGCCCTGATCGTCGAACCCGGCGGTATCGATGAACATGCAGGGACCAATTCCATGGATCTCCATGGCTTTGTACACCGGGTCGGTGGTGGTGCCCGGCGTATCGGACACCACGCAGAGCTCCTGGTGGGTGATGGCGTTAAGCAGAGAGGATTTTCCGCTGTTGCGCTTTCCGAACAAACCAATATGCAGCCGGTTGGCGCTGGGAGTGTTTGACAGGCTCATGCAGTCCGCCTCCTTTTGGAAAATTGGATCAGATGCGGAAATCACGCATCCCGTTGTGCAGCTCCACCAAGTGCTTTTCCACAATGGCCCGCACCTTTTCGCTGGGAATATTGGAAATTTCCCGTTGAATGAGAGCTTCGCCTTTTGCCTTGGTGTCCGGAGAAGCGTAATCCTCCAAGTATTCCTTTAGAGTCATCAAGGCGTTGGGCTGACAGCAGTTGGCGATCTGTCCGCTTTTCACAAGTCTCATAAAGCGGTCGCCGGTACGCCCTTCCCGGTAACAGGCGGTGCAGAAGCTGGGGATATACCCCATAGTGAGCAGCCAATTGACCACCTGGTCCAAGGTACGGGTATCGCTCACCTCAAACTGGGCGGAGTTTTCCTCTTCCTCCTCGGCATATCCGCCCACGCTGGTGCGGGAGCCGCCGCTGATTTGAGAAACCCCCAAGCCCAGTACCTTCTCCCGGGTTTTCTGGGATTCCCGGGTGGAGATAATCAGCCCGGTATAGGGTACGGCGATGCGCAGTACCGCCACGATTTTTTGGAAAATCTCATCCGAAATCCCGTTGTTGAATTCATCGGGATCAATGTCGTCTGCGCAGCGGATGCGGGGAACGCTGATGGTGTGAGGGCCGCAGTTATGTACCGCCTCCAGGTGCTCGGCGTGCATCAAAAGGCCTACAAAATCATATTTATAAAGGTTAAGACCAAAGAGCACGCCGCAGCCCACATCGTCGATGCCGCCTTCCATGGCCCGATCCATTGCCTCGGTATGATAGGCGTAGTTGCTCTTGGGGCCTGTGGGATGCAGATACTCATAGGCTTCCTTGTTATAGGTTTCCTGGAACAGAATATAAGTGCCGATACCGGCGTTCTTGAGCTTGCGGTAATTGTCCACCGTGGTGGCGGCGATGTTGACGTTGACCCGGCGGATCGCTCCGTTTTTATGTTTAATATTGTAAATGGTATTGATGCTTTCCAATACATAATCAATGGGACAGCGCACGGGATCCTCCCCGGTTTCCAAGGCCAGACGCTTGTGACCCATGTCCTGAAGGGCCACTACCTCCTTGACAATCTCCTCCTGAGAAAGCTGCTTGCGGGCAATGTGCTTATTCTGTCCGTGATACGGGCAGTAGCGGCAGCCGTTGACGCAGTAATTGGAAAGATACAGCGGGGCGAACATGACGATGCGGTTTCCATAAAAACGCTGCTTAATGCGCCGGGCCAGATCGTACATGCGCTCGGTCAGGTCGTTAAGCTCGCAGTCCAGCAAAACCATCGCCTCCCGGTGGCTAAGCCCCTTGCACTGTTCCGCTTTTTCCAGAATACCGGCGATCAACTCCCGATTGTTTTTATTGTCCTGGGCATATTGAAGGGTTTCCTTGATTTCGGCGTCGTCGATGAACTCGGTGGCGACCATGGATTTTACATTGTACATAGTCATTACTTCCTTTTTTATGATTTATCACGAACTCCGCCATAGACGGGTTCCGGGTATGCGAGAGCGACTATACAGCCATACGGGAATCCGGGCAAAGGATCCCCGGCCGATATGTGACAGGATAACGGGAGCAAACCAAACGCCCAATGAACCTTCCGGAGGTTGACGTCGTTTCCGCTTGTTTTCCTCGTTTCGTTCAGATGCGAACGGTTTCGCGCCGTTTAAACGGGCTCCCGTCCCAAAGCGCGGATTTGCTGTTCCAGTTCCTGTCGTTGGGCCAAAATGTCGGTGTCCCCCAGATTGGCCGGATAGATCTCATACAGCCTTTTATAACGGGTGGGTGTGATCTTGCGCATCACCACATTGGCCCCACAGGAAAAGATATGGTTCTTTTCCTCAGGATTTAGCACCCCTAGCGAGGTGGTGGCGGGCAGGTTGCAGTCGGGCAGCAGGATACGAGCCAGGGCCACTGCCCGTTTAGTGGTTTCAATGCTGCCGGCTGGGAGATCCTTCAGCGCGGTATCCGGATGGGGAATAAAGGGGCCGATTCCCGCCATGTCGCAGGGGATCTCTCGAAGAAGCAGCAAATCCTGTGCAATGGTGCGGGCGCTTTGTCCCGGCAGGCCGATCATAAATCCGCTGCCGGTTTCATATCCCAACTGTTTGAGCTCCCGCAGGCAGGCGACCCGGTTTTCCAACGTTCCGCAGGGGTGGAGGGAGGCGTACAACTGATCGTCTGCGGTCTCATGTTTGATTAAATACCGGTCGGCGCCGCAGGCGCGCAAATGAGCGTACGCGTTTGCGGACATCTCCCCGCAGCTTACAGTGACAGCGATGGGATCTTTTTTGATCTCCCGGATCATTTCCCCCAACCGTTCCGGAGTATAAAACGGATCCTCTCCCGATTGCAGCACAATGGTTCGGTAACCGGCCCGATACGCTTCATGGGCAGCGTGAATCATTTCCTCGGGTTCCATGCGGAACCGTGTTAACCGGCGGTTTTCAGCGTTCAGGCCGCAGTACCGGCAGCGGCGGCGGCAGTGATTGGAAAACTCTAAGATCGCCCGGATTTGCACTTGATTCCCCTTATGCGTTTCGCGGATTTTGTCCGCGAGCGCATATATCTGGCTAAAATCAGGTTGTTCCAGCAGGGAGGCGAGCACATCGATATCCGGTTTAACAGGAATGCCCATCGCCGCCACCCGCCTTTGAGTAAATGGTTTTCACATTAATTCCTTTCAGCATGCCCAACTTGCCGGAAAGAGCGCTGATTAGAGGCTGAGGGGCGTCGATGACCACGCTGATGATACAAACCCCTTTTTGATGATAGGGAATTCCCATGCGTCCGATGATGTAGTCGGCATAACCGTGCAGGATTTGGTTGATCTGCTCGGTGGCGTTTGTATCCTCTACGACGATGCCGATAAGGGCAATGCGGGTTTCCATAATAAGATCCATCCTTTCCGTGTTGCGGAATCGGCTTCCGGCAGTCCCAACCAAGCAGGGGAAGGGGGAGAGCTTTCACCCCGAACACCCCACCTTCCAGCCGCGATAAAAAAATCCCCGCGCCGGCTTTACAGATAGGCGCAGGGATGGAATGATCCATTCTCTTTTTACCGCCTTCTCACTGGGGACGTGCCCTTGTGCGTTCAGAACGATTGTCTTTATGAATATGGTTTTCTTGTCCGCAGAATACTCGTTGGAGTCAGAAAACTAGGAATTATTCTCAGTATATCACTTTTTCCATTGGATATCAACTACGGCTGACCGAAAAGCTTCGCCGGGCCTGCAAATGCAGGGTAATTTTGTCGGCGTCGTACTGATGCATATACACGCTTTCTACCAATCCCACTCCAAGATAGAGACAAGCCACTGACGAGCCTCCCGCGCTGAAGAAGGGAAGAGTGATACCCACAACGGGGATAAGACCCAGCACCATTCCCACATTGATGCAGGTTTGGGTGGCGATCATGGAAAAGAAACCGAAGCAGATGTATTTTCCCAGGTAATCTTTGGCGGCGGTTCCGTTTTGCAGAGCGCGCAGCATTAGCAGAAGCAGCACGCCCAGCAGAACCACGCAGCCGATAAAGCCCAGCTCTTCTCCGGCCACGGTGAAGATAAAGTCGTTTTCCTGAAAAGGTACGGCGCTGCGATCCACTCGCGGGCCTTCAAACAGGCCGCGGCCCGTCAGCTCGCCGGAAGCAATGGAGATTTTGCCTTGAAATTGTTGATATCCCTTTCCCATGGAGTTGGCGTCTAAATCCAACAGGGCCAAAAAACGCTGGCGCTGTTCGTCGTGCATAAAGGTATTCCAGATAAAAGGGATACCCGCAGCGGCGGCGGCGAACAGAATAAAAAAGTAGCGCAGTTGAACGCCTGCCCCAAAAGACATAATCAAAAACATAAACCCAAACACCAGCGCGGTGCCGTCGTCCCCCTGGAAATGCACCAGGGCTATGGGAATGAGCGCATGCGCCACAAGCAGGCAGACGTGCAAAAAGGACTTCATTTTGTCGTGTTCCTTGAGCGCCGAAAGGTGTTTGGAAAACGTGATGATAAACCCAATCTTTACCAGCTCCGCCGGCTGAAAGCTGATTCCACCCGGCAAGGTAAGCCAAGCGGTGTCGTCCGTGCCGGAGATATTGCGCCCGATAAAATAGGTTAGCACGATCAAAAAAATACATCCGCCGGCGACCAGCGGCCACAGCTTCGCGATAAACTCATAATCCATCAAAGAGACGATCACCGCCGCCACATATCCGATGGTAACGGCCATCAGCTGGGTTTTAAAGAAATTGCCGCCGGCCCGGGTAACGCTGTATATCAGGATCAGACCATACGCGGTAGTCAACAGGCTGATAAGCCAAAAGATCTTGTCCGTTCGGCTGAAATAGCCGGCGATGCCTCCCAATACTTTTCTCATAGGTTGCCCCCTTATCGAAGTGGTAAAATCAGAGTGCAAATCGTGTCATTAACGGCCGTCTATTCGTTGGGACAGACCATCGTTCACAAAGTTTCATAAAACACGCCCTGTTAACGCTGCGGTTATGTATCTCACTGGTCGTTGCAGAGATCGCACGGGCGCAAATAGTCGATCTTTCGTACCATTATATTATTATTCACAGCGAAGTTCAAGTAAATACTTTTAACATTTGGCGGATTGTGTTATAATTCTAAGCATCATCTGTATAAGGAGGCTTATCAATATGCTGACTGATATCGAAATCGCGCAGCAGGCAAAGCTGCTGCCCATCGCCCAGGTGGCGCGGGACTTGGGAATTCAGGAAGAGGAGTTGGAGCCTTACGGCCGGTTTAAAGCCAAGCTCAACGAATCCTTGTACCAGCGTCTGAGCAATCAGCCGGACGGAAAACTCATTTTGGTGACGGCCATTAACCCCACTCCCGCCGGAGAGGGAAAGACCACGACGACAGCCGGTTTGGGCCAGGCAATGGCCAGGATTGGCAAGAAGGCGGTGATCGCACTTCGGGAACCTTCTTTGGGCCCGGTGTTCGGAATCAAGGGCGGAGCCGCGGGCGGCGGCTATGCCCAGGTGCTGCCTATGGAGGATATCAACCTTCATTTTACCGGAGATATGCACGCCATTACCTCGGCCAACAATCTGCTTTGCGCTATGCTGGATAACCATATCCACCAGGGCAACGCCCTTCGCATCGACCAGCGTCGAGTGGTAATCAAACGCTGTATGGATATGAACGACCGGGAGCTGCGCAACATTGTCGCCGGTTTGGGCGGAAAAATCAATGGGGTGCCCCGGGAGGACGGCTTTATCATCACAGTGGCCAGCGAAGTGATGGCGATTCTCTGTCTGGCGCAGGATCTCTCCGACCTGAAAGAAAGACTGGGCAAGATCCTGGTGGCCTATAACCTGGACGGTGAGGCGGTATACGCTCGGGATCTTAAAGCGCACGGCGCCATGGCCGCCCTGCTGAAAGACGCCGTTATGCCCAACCTGGTGCAGACGTTGGAGGGAACCCCGGCCATTATGCACGGCGGTCCCTTTGCCAACATTGCCCATGGCTGCAACTCGGTGCGCGCCACCCGTTTGGCGCTGAAGCTGGGGGATTACTGCATCACCGAAGCGGGATTTGGCTCTGATCTGGGAGCTGAAAAGTTTTTTGACATCAAGTGCCGCATGGCGGATTTAAAACCCTCGGTTGTTGTGGTAGTGGCTACGGTGCGCGCTCTGAAATACAACGGCGGCGTTGCCAAGGCGGATCTTTCTAAGGAAAACGTTCCCGCTTTGGAAAAAGGCATTGTCAATCTCAAAGCCCATGTGGAAAATATGCGCAAGTTTGGAATTCCCGTTGTAGTGGCCATCAACCGGTTCCACACCGATACGGACGCGGAGCTGCAGGTGGTGGACCAGTGCTGCAAAGAGCTTGCGGTACCCTACGCTTTATCCGAGGTGTTTGGAAAAGGGGGAGAGGGCGGAATTGATCTGGCCAATACGGTAATAAAGGTCATTGAGGAACAGGACGGCGCCGAACAGTTCGCCCCCATCTATTCGCTGGATCTTCCTTTAAAAGAAAAGATCAAAGCCATCGCTACCCGGATTTACGGCGCGGACGATGTGCAGTACACACCGTCCGCAGAAAAAAATATCCGTGAAATCGAGGCTTTGGGCGGAGGAACGATGCCGGTGTGTATCGCGAAAACGCAGTATTCTCTGTCGGATAATCCGGCTTTGCTGGGTCGGCCCAAGAATTTTACCATCACGGTGAAAGAAGCGCGCCTGTCAAACGGCGCCGGTTTTGTAGTGGTTCTCACTGGAGATATTATGACCATGCCCGGGCTGCCCAAGATACCGGCCGCAGAGAAAATCGACGTCAATGAAGAGGGCGTCATAGAAGGGTTATTCTGATTCATGGAGACTTCTTTAACATTTACCAGCGAATCCCCGGAAGATACCGAGCAGATTGGAGAACGCCTCTCCGGCCAATTGCAAAGCGGAGAGGTGGTCGCCTTGTTTGGAGGCATGGGGATGGGAAAAACCGCCTTTGTTCGTGGGCTGGCTCGGGGACTGGGATGTAAAGACCCGGTGTCCAGTCCCACTTTTGCTTTGGTTCACCAATATTCTGGGCGGTGTTTGCTCTATCACTTTGACATGTACCGGGTTACCGGATGGGATGACCTCTATTCCACCGGCTTTTTCGACTATCTGGATGCCGGGGCGGTGTTGGTGGTGGAATGGAGCGAGAACATTGAGGCGGCCTTGCCCGAGGATGCCGTTCGTGTCACCATTTCTCCCGGGGTTCACGACAATCAGAGGATCATAGAGGTAGAGGGGAAGAAAGCGTTATGAAGCTGTTAGCCATTGATTCCTCCGCTACAGCCGCCTCTGCCGCGATCTGGGAAGACGGCGTACTGCGGGGAGAATTCTTTATCAATACCAAGCTCACTCACAGTCAGACGCTGATGCCTATGGTTGAAGCGCTGCTTACAAGCACCAGTATGGACTTAAGTGAGATTGATCGGTTTGCCGTAGCGGCCGGTCCGGGTTCCTTTACCGGACTTCGGATCGGAGTGGCCGCTGTCAAAGGGATGGCCATGGCCCAGGGAAAGCCCTGCGCGGCGGTTTCCACCCTGGAGGCAATGGCCTGCCAGATGGATCTGGCAGAGGGAATTGTGTGCGCTGTGATGGACGCCCGTTGCAGTCAGGTTTATAATGCGCTGTTCTTGGCGGACCATAAAACATTGACCCGAATCAGTGAGGATCGTGCTCTGTCTGTCGAACAGCTTCAACAACAGCTTATCGAACAGAAAAAAAGGGTTTTTCTTGTTGGAGATGGCGCGAATTTGTGTTATAATAAAATGAAAGAGAATATACCGGTACTTTCCGTCGCGCCTGAGCAGCTTAGAATGCAGCGTGCATCCGGTGTGGCAAAGGCGGCGGAACGGCTTCCTGCGGATCGGTGGATCACAGCGTCCGCATTAATGCCGGTCTATCTGCGTCCGCCCCAGGCGGAACGGGAGTTAAAAGAGCGCCAGGCTTTGCGCAGAATATAAAATGAGAGCAACAAAAGGGGATCATACATGATAGCGATTGGATCTGACCACGGCGGTTATCGGATTAAAGAGGCGGTTAAGGCATATCTACAAAGCAGGAATATTCCTGTGAAGGATTTTGGAACGCATGATGAGCAATCTGTAAATTATGCGCCCATTGCGGGAAAGGTTGCCCAGTCGGTTTCTTCCGGAGAGAGCGAAAAAGGAATCATTTGCTGTGGAACCGGAATTGGGGTGTCTATGGCGGCCAACAAGGTGCGCGGAATCCGGGCGGCAGTTTGTGATAATGCCTTTTGTGTGGAGATGACGCGTCGGCACAACAACGCAAATGTTCTTTGTATGGGTGGCCGAGTGATCGACGAGCAGCAGGCACAGGAGTTTACAGGTATTTTTCTGGATACTCCTTTTGACGGAGATCGTCACATTCAACGGATTCAGGAGATCCAGGATATCGAAGATCAGACCTATGAATTAAGAAAACAGGAGGAATCAAAGATGGACGGACAAGTTTTTTTGATGGATCATCCGTTAATTCAACACAAGCTCACATTGTTGCGGGATAAAAACACAGGATCTAAGGAATTCCGGGAGCTGGTGGGCGAAATCGCTATGCTGATGTGTTATGAGGCCACCCGGGACCTTACCTTAAAAGAGGTGGAGATTGAAACGCCTGTGGCAATTGCAAAAACCAAGGTGATCTCTGGAAGAAAATTGGCGTTTATCCCGATCCTGCGCGCAGGAATTGGTATGGTGGACGGCGTGATGGAGCTGGTTCCGGCGGCTAAGGTGGGACACATTGGGCTTTATCGAAATCCGGAAACCTTACAGCCGGTAGAATATTACAGCAAGCTCCCGACTGATATCAAAGAGCGTGATGTAATTGTCCTGGATCCGATGTTGGCCACAGGGGGATCGGCGATTGATGCAATTACCACCATCAAAAAGCATGCGCCCAAAAGTGTTAAGTTTATGTGTATCATTGCGGCGCCGGAAGGAATGAACGCGTTGACGCAGGCCCATCCGGATGTGCAGATCTACTGTGCGGCAATGGACGATCATCTCAACGAACACGGGTATATCATTCCTGGTTTGGGTGATGCCGGCGACCGTATTTTCGGCACAAAGTGATAGAACAAGATAGAATTTGATTATTACGCAAGGCCTTCTCATTTTTGAGGGCCTTGCGTACATAAAAATATGCTGAAAAGATAATTTTTTGCAAAAAAGGGCTTGCATTTTTAAGATGAATATTATATAATATTCTAGCACTGTTTCTGAAGGATTGTTTCCGATTAGGACAACCAGAATAGACAGTAAAAAATGCCGGTGTGATGGAATTGGCAGACGTAGTGGACTCAAAATCCACCGGTGGCGACACCGTGCCGGTTCGAGTCCGGCCACCGGCACCAGACCTTAACAGCTCGTAAACCCTTGATATATCGGGGTTTGCGGGCTTTTCTTTATGCTTTGTACTCTTATGTAGCGTCCCTCGCACATCAGCAAATTTACCATTTTTAGGTTCATTTTTGGAGGGACATTGGAGGGACATAGAGCATTAAGCGGAGGGATATACGCCTAAAATTGCGTTGGCAGACGCAACCTTTGAGGTGAAATTCAAGTGCGTGTAAATGTTTGAGGTGGTCGAAATATCGCTGTGACCCAACCACTCCTGAATTTCTTTCAGGCTTACACCGTTTGCGTACAAAAGGCTTGCGCAGCTATGCCGCAAATCGTGGAAACGAATCTTCCGCATACCGTTCTTTTGCAGAATCAGCGGAAAATGCTGTGTGATGTAGCCGGGTTTCACAAGCTCACCGATTTCGTTTACATAGATATAGTCGGCATATTTCCTGCAATAAGATTTCCCGCACAGCTTTCGGTTTAACTCCTGCTCCGCTTTCAGACGGTGCAATAATTCCTCGAACGGCGGTACAAGCGGCAGGCTGCGGTAGCTGGCCTTTGTCTTTGTCCGATCCTTTTGAATGATTTTGCTCTTGCCGTCTATGGTCGCCTGTGTGACCGTATGCCGAATGGTGATTGTTTTCTTCTTGAAATCAATCGCGTCCCACTTTAAGCCGACCGCTTCACTTCGGCGCAGTCCGTAAAAAGCACCGAGGATAACGCCAAGCTCTATGGGGTCGCCTTTGACGATTTCAAAAAGACGGTTTAGCTCATCTTCTTCGTAAACGCTGCCGACAAACTTTTCTTTTTTTGGCCGTTCAATGCGATCCGCCGGGTTCGTATCAATCAGACCGAGTTTGAAAGCGTGTTGTAAGGCTTTACGGATATTGGCATGGCGGTGTATGACCGTGTTTGCGGAAACGCCCCGCACCGTCAATTCGTAGGTGTAGTAGTCTTGTATATGCTTTGGCGTGACCTCGCACAGAGCCAGTCTGGGGTGGTGCTCTTCAAAGTACGGAATGATTTTGCTTTTTATCGCCATAGAATACGCTCCGTAAGTTGTTTCCTCCACATTCTTTTTCGTCATATCCAGCCAGTCAAGCAGAAATGTCGTAAAAAGAATCGTGCCTGCGGGAGCTTTGCCCGTACTGCGTTCAATGGCCCTTGCTTCTAACTCGGCTTCTTTGGCGGTGCGGGCCTCGGAAAGCATCTTTTCGGCACGCTTTTTGTTTCCTTTTACTGTTAGACCCGTGGATTTGGACGGTGTGTGCCGTTTATCGTATTCGTCCACATAGTTCAGTACCATATGATAGTACCCGTTTTTTTCTCGCAGATGTCCTGCTACCATAAAATAAAACCTCCTTTGAGTGGTACAGCGTAGATTCATCTGCCATTGACATTTATATTGTAGCAGAAAGAACCCCATAGGCCAAATGTGCAAACGAGGGTTTACGCAGTAGATTTATCTATCAATTCCAAGTATTCCAGAATGTTGAGCTTCGGGATTCGATAACGGCGACCGACGATAAAACTCTTGATTTTGCCGGATTTTAAGAGCCGATAAGCGGTTTTGTCGCAGATACCGCCGAGCATTTCACACATTTGCTCAACATTGACTACATCAGGATAATCCGTGAATAGCATTTTATAGGCTGTCTGTGATTCCATAGGCAGCCCCCTTAACGGTTCTTCGGGATAATCTCGTAGTCATATCCTTTTCTCTGATTACAATAGGTGCAGGTGTCTTTTTCGGTCTGCTGCGGGTCAATCCTGCGTAAAGAATAAGAACCCGTACCGTAGAAATTGTCGGCACAAGCGCTGCAAAGGCAAAGGATTAACTTTTTCGGCACGCTCTCGATCAGACCGATACTGACTGCCAGAGCGTGATTGATACCGTATATATGCTTTTCGGACAAGTGACCGATAAAGTCACCCAAGCGGCGTTTATCCACGGTTCGCAGTTGTTCCAAAAGAACGATAGAGGGCAGTTCCAAGCCGTTTTCGGCGTCGATGTAGTAGTGGGTAGGTAGTTTCGGCTTTGCATCCTTTTTGCTTGTGATAGAAGCGATAATAACCGTAGGGCTGTGCTTGTTGCCGACATTGTTCTGAATGATAACGACGGGACGGTAGCCCTCTTGTTCCGAGCCGATCCCGTGTCCCAAATCGGCGTAATACATATCGCCTCTTAAATATGTATGATTCATAGTGTTATGACCTCCTTTGAAAATTTAGGCGGTAAGCCGCCTATGTAGAGGTCAAAAGCAGAACAGAATTAAGGTCGGGAAGATATAAGAACCTCACCCGTTGCCAAAATCAAAGATTTTGAACGGGTACCCGAGAACCTTGTTGCTTGCGCAATAAACAATTCTCCGTTTCAGTAGACCCGTCCTGCCGTTTGACCTTGTATAAAGAAACAATCCTATTTGTCCTTGACACCCCGGATTGCTGCGGGAAGTCATCAAACGGCTGTCGGCTTGTCAGCTCCACGGGAATCTCACCCCCGGTAGGTTCTCTACCGGCTGCTCTCATTGCCTGCGACGGATCACGCACGAAAAACGCTTCAACGCTCGGACTGTGACTGAACAGGAGTATCATTGTCCCTATTGCCTGTCGTCGCCATATCGGGAGCCGCTCGATACTGATAGCCGACTGTTATTCGCTCCTTGCAGAAAATGAAAGCCATAGACCTAAAACAAATACAGGTGAAATCTCGTTGCTTTCTTTCCCGCAGATCGTGGCGCAGCCGCTAATGTGGCTTATTGCGAAGCAACAAGGTTCCCGGGCACCCATAGCAAATCTTTGATTTGCGTGATGGGTGGGGTTCTTATGCCTCATCACAATAGCAATAGGAATGTGTTTGATGAATGGGTATTTAATTGTCAAAGTACACGCCCATTCACCGCACAAAGCAGAAAACAGGCAGAGAGTTTTCGTACCTCTCTGTCTGTTTCCTTACTAAAAGCCCATAACACAGGGTCTATTTCAAAAATTTTTTTAATTTTTTCAGCGCAGCATAGATGGATTCATGTACTGTCTGATATTTGCACACCTCCTTATCTGCGATTTGTGCGTATGTAAGCCCTGTAAAGTAATACAGTACAAGCCGTCGTCTTTGTGTTTCAGGCAGTAGTTCCATAGCCTTATACAGAGCTTATAGCGCAAATTACGAAAAACAGTTTCCTCGACCGATTCCGGGAGCATTGCCGCCCGATTGTATAGAGAAATCTCGGTAAGCTCTGAATGTTCGTAATGCCTGTCCCATTCATTGAGAATAGAAAGGTCGTCCAGTTCAAAGCGGTTCAACACCTCGAACAATTCTTTTGTTATCTGCAATTCCCGTAACACGCCTTGTCCGTCCAGAAAGGAAAGAAAATGCTTGTCCTCTTTTTCGGTAAGTGTGTAGGGATTGTATTTGTCTTTTCTGCGTTTTGGACGCTTCTCGTCCATAGCCGTTTACCTCCGATCAATCTGAATTTTTTGAGATTCAGATTGATTTGGAGGACTACGGCAACCGACACTATGAAAGTTCACAATCTCGGCAAATGCAAAAACGCACCTGCAAAGCGACAAATTTCGCTGTGCAAGTGCGTCTATTTCATCATATTTATGGCATATCAGTTCAGTATGTAAGCCGCAATGCCCCTTTGTGGGGTAAGTGGTTTTTTTGATGAAACACCTTCTGATAATGCCTATGTCATAGGTTCATATTCGCTGCTCATCACAAGCAGCGGAACGCCGAGAATAGTCCAACGCATAAAAATCCCTCCGATCCAAAAAACTCAGAATCGGAGGGTGTAGGCATATTGAATCGCCCTGTCAAAACCTCGTTTTTTTTATTTGGCAGGGTTCATATTTCTATATTGTTCAGGTATTTGCGAACTGACAGACCATTTATAATTGAATTGTCGTGCCATTATAAAGATGGCATAAATCAGTATAATTATAGATGGAGGTGGACTGTAAGTGCATAACAAACCTGAAACGCTTGGTTGTATCATTAAGGCTGCTCGTGAAAACGCCGGAATTACCATAGAAGCGTTAGCAAACAAAGTAGATATTACCGAGCGATACCTATACCGAATCGAGAACGAGGGCAAAAAGCCAAGTTTCGATGTCCTACATAAGCGCGTCCGGGAATTGAACATTTCTGCGGATTCGATTTTCTACCCCGAGAAGCCGTCCAAAGATTCCGAGGTAGAAAATCTCCTCCGTATGCTTTCAGCTTGCGATGAACGGTCATTGGAAGTCGTCAAGGCAACTGCGAAAGCCCTAATCAATACTGCACCCGAAAAGTAGCCGCAAGGCTGCTTTTTTATGTGCAAGACAGTTCAGATTGCAATGCAAATGATTTAGTTAATTTATTAGTGCTTTATAATGACAGGCAATCTTTCACCCATTCGGCATAACAATTCATTACTGATACTGTTGGAATTTTGGGCAACGACATCAGCAGAAAGATTGGTGCAACCCTCCGTAGCTATCAAAGTTGCAACATCTCCGATAGTTATCCCCGCCGTATCTGTTATATCAACCGCAAGCTGATCCATACAGATACGACCGATCACGGGAACAATGTACTGACTTATCAATGCTCTGCCATTACCGTCCGATAAACTTCTCGGAAATCCATCGCCATATCCGATTGGCAGAATCGCAATTTTAGTATCACGCTCTGCAATAAAGCTTCTGCCATACCCAACACAATCCCCCTTTTCAATCTGCCGTATCAATATAACCCGGCTTTTAAGAGATAAAACAGCACGCAAATCAAGCCGAAGTTTTGCAGAATCGTCAGGCAGACTTTTAACGCCATACAGGGCAACACCTGTTCGGACATAATCGCATTTGAGTTCCGAATAATTGAAAAGACCGTAACTGCTTTGAATATGTATTTTAGGGATACTAATGCCGTTTTCTTTCAAAACGGAAACAAGCTTATAAAAACCGCTTATCTGCATTTTAGTAAATTCTACATCATCCGGCACGCTGCTGTCTGAACAGCATAAATGCGTAAATATACCGCACACATTTATGTTTTTCATTGTAAAAACTTTTTTCACATCTAAAAAGTCATCGTTTGATATACCAAGCCGATGCATACCTGTATCTATTTTGACATGAGCGTTTATCATAACGCCCTGTTTGTTCAAAGCGTCGGCATATTCAAGACTAATGAGGGTTTGCGTCAAATCGTACTTTTTTAATTCAGAAGCACGGTAAATGCTTGTATATCCGAGTATAAGTATCTCACTGCGAATACCGTATTTTCTCAGGGTGATTCCTTCATCTATTGTCGCAACAGCAAACGCCCGAACGCCGATTTTTTCAAGGTGGATTGATATTTCATAGATTCCGTGTCCGTATGCCTGCGCTTTTACGACTGCCATCAATTTGCATTTCGGCGGTATTGCCTTTTTTAATACTCGTACATTATGCTCCAAATTGCCGAGGTTAATTTCTATATACGCTCTATCTGTCCTACTGTCATACCTTACTTTTTTCGGTCTGTATTTACTCCACAACAGCGTTGCCGCTACACCAAACGCTACCGAGAATAAGCACACAACCATGTAGTGTACGACGCTGTTATCAATAAGCAAGTCCTCTAAGTGAAGCAGCTTGGCAAATAAGCGTATGACTACGATCATCATTGGATGAATGATATAAATAATCAAGGATGATGTTCTAAGCCACGTAATGCGGTTGCCCTTAAAATGCAGAATACTGCGAAAAAGAAAATACATACACGGCAGCAAAAACACATACATACTGTCATGCCGTTGCCAACGGAAATAATGCAAAGAGAGGGCTTCTATCAACATTAGAGACAAACTAATACCGAATCCGCAGACGCTTTTTATGAATACGGTCTTGCGGCGTCTGTCAGCTATAACCCCTCCTAATACAAAGAAAACAGGTGCGAAAAAGATACCGTTTCTTGTATGGTCTGAGATTTGAAAAAGGAGATTATAGAATCCTCCGAAAATATTTAACTTCTCGGATAATCCATAATAGCTGTCTCCGAACAGCCCGATAAAATAGAGGGCAGCCGTTACGATCAGGGCTGTCTGGTAATCAAATTTCCTTACCAAATACCAAGCGATAACAGCGCCAATGATGGCGGCTGGCAGATACCACAAATGATATAAAGTACCGTCGAAAACAATATCCTTGATGATATTGGGCAAAAGGTTATCCATTCTAAAATAACCGTTGTATATGTTGACAGGTATGTATATCACTATGGTGGCTGCATAGATTATCCCGGTTTTTTTCACGAATGCCCACAATTTGCTGTTGTCATACGCATATCTTGAAATCAGAAAAAAGCCGGATGTCATTAAAAAGAACGGAACTGCCACACGGGCTACAACTCGTGTCAATATAAAATCACCTGTTTCGCTGAAAGAAGCAAAAGGCGAGGTGTGAATCGCAATGATCAATAGTGAAGCGACAAACCTGAAATAGTCAATTCCCGAATAGTTTTTGTCCATTGGTATTCCTCCAAACGGTAACGATGAATCCATCCACATTGTTACCGGAGATTTGATAAACAGCGTCTTTGGGTATTGTAAGTAAAGTTTCTTGCCCGCTTACTGGGACATAGAATATTTCTACCGCACTTTCGCTGAACGAACTGCAAATAAGCGGGCGATCTTGTCGATAGTTCTTTATAAACTCTGCATATTCTTCAAGGGAAAATCCTCTTTCTCCAATTATCCTTGAATGGGGACAACCAACATACCGAAAGTGCCACGGTTCGTGTGAAATTCCTGTTATATTTTCCTTATCCTTTGTATAACGCTGGATAAAGCCATAATCGGGAGCCGCCCGCCTGAATTTTTCACAAATGCCGTCATACGGGAAATCAGGACGGATAAAATCTATGTCCGGCCTATTCAGTCCCAAATCAATCGCAAGTCCTGTTTGATGTTCGCTGTGATTCGGCAACGCAACATACTTTTGTGTAAATTCCTCTCCGTTATCTTTAAGAGAAGTGTTATATATATTCGTTTGTTCCTCTAAGGTTCGGTATCCGCTTACAGGAACAATAGCGTCTCCTGATAGGATTTTTTGAAACAAAAGCTGTAATGCGTTTGCAGCTTCACGGTTCAAAAAAACCTCCGTAAGCGAATTATCAAGGGAAATATAAACTTTTTTGCTGTCATCTTTGTACGGGTACTGTGCGTTTACAAGCAATAAATTGCCGTGATATACTTGCTCTCTGCTTAAAGTAATTGTTTTCATCATTCCGTATATAGGCTCACCAGCTTGTCTAACATCTGAGCAAAAGATAAGCCGATCCCTTTCATCATATTGGGATAACGGCTGTGAGAAGTGAAGCCGGGTATGGTATTTACTTCGTTAAAAACGATTTCACCGGAGAGCGTATAGAACATATCCACCCTTGCAAAGCCGGAACATCCCAAAGCTTTATATATCGTCACCGCTGTTTCCTGCACCCGTTTTTCTTCTTCTTTAGAAAGTCTTGCAGGCATATGAATTTTCGAGGTTTTTAAGGTGTATTTTTCTGTATAGTCAAAGAAACCATTTGACAGCTCAATTTCATCTACCCGTCCAACTGTCAGTTCGTCAATACCAAGTACGGCGCAGCCTACCTCAAACCCATCGACTGCTTCTTCAACGATAACCTCTGTGTCGTGTTCAAACGCCGATTCTATGGCGGTATTTATTTCCGATTGCTCGGTTACCTTTGTAATACCGAAAGACGAACCCGCCCGAACAGGCTTAACAAAAAGCGGATAGGAAAGCTCTGCTTCGATTTTTTTCAAAGCCGCATACTTTTCCAAACGCTTGAAAGCTACAGATTGTGGAACTTTGACTCCGGCAAGGCTTACAAGCTTGTGCGCCCTGTCCTTATCCATACAGAGAGCGGAAGATAGCGTATTACAGCCGACAACAGGGATTCCGGCAAGTTCAAACATTCCTTGCAGCGTTCCATCTTCTCCGTTTTTACCGTGTAAAATCGGGAAAACCAAATCTATGTGAACAGCAGTGTATTTATCCTTGTCAAATTCCCAAATGCCCTTTTGAGAGTGGCTTACAGATACGGTCACGGGATAGAGATTGTCCCGATCCTCGTGCCAAGTATTATTTGCTATGTTCTCATACCTACCTTTGTAGTGATACCAGTCCCCGTTTCGAGTGATTCCTATGGGGATAATGTCATATTTATCGTGATTGATATTTTCAAGAACAGAGAATGCCGATTGTAATGACACCTCATATTCTGTTGAATAACCTCCAAAAATAACGGCAATCTTGTTTCTTTTCATTTTGTCACCTCTTTCTTTATCACCCTACTCGTCAATTTTGATGTCAGCAGGGAGTTCATATGCTATTTCACATCTATTGATATACAATTCCTTTTCCGCCCGCTCACCGGTTCTTTTATCGGTTTCTAAGCGGCATACGGCAGCAACTTGATAGTTCTTTTTATCTCTATTTACATAAAAGACCGTCGAATTAAATACTGTATAATCAACAATTACAGGATTCTGCGATAAAATGCGCCCATACATAAATCTGTCATCAAAGCAAATCTCTATTTGAAATGTCTGTACTGTATCGTTCTGAACTTTCAAATCCAACCAGCCTTCGTTAATTGTAGCGTCCGTTCCGCAAGGTAAATCTTCCGTTGTTGGGGGAAACCATTCAACAGCGTTCCCGTGCCGCTCAATAACCGTCATTGGCGTGTGTAAAAACAGCCAAAATAACATATTGCTTAATTGGCACAAACCGCCTCCATAAGAACCGATGATTTTCCCATCAACAAGGTTTAGTCCATCTTTATATTTCTCCTGCCGATCCGCCCGTCGTACAAGCTGCCAAAATGAAAACACCTCGTTCGGTGCAATAACAACCTTGTCGATTGTTTTTGCGGCAAGTTTGAGATTGTGTACCTTGCCCGTTTGATATTTCATATCGAATCCGCTTTTCTCATTCAGCATAAGGGAGGCGGTTTCAAACACTACATTGGGCAATAAGGTCTCGGATTTTTCCCTTGCATATCTGTTTCCATCTAAAAGCATTTCTAAATAAAAGAGCTTCTTTCTTTGCCATTTTCTAAGCGGAAGCAGAAACGGAAATATCTGCGTCAGTCTTTTCCTATCATTGCTTTTCTTCCAAATATTCTTCAAGGCAAATTCCTCTTTCGTATATCTCTGTTGCAGCTTCCACGCCAACATAGCGGTAATGCCAAACTTCTTCGGCTGTACCTGTAATATCTGTTTTGTTGCCGGGATAGCGGAAAATAAAACCATATTTATAGCTGTTTTCTTGCAGCCAAAAATAAACATCATAGGTTGCCCCGTTAATATCTACCGCTAAACCAAGCTGATGTTCGCTGTAACCGGGGACAGCCACCCATTGCTTTGCCTGTTCTATAGCTTCGCTTTCGGAATATCCTTCTTTTTTATACTTTGCAATTTTGTCATCATATAGCTTTTGCTGTGTTGCTTGTGTTCGGTAGCCGGATACTACCATAGGGAGCTGATCCCAATTTCCCTCTTTCGCAGCCTCTAACATTTCCATCAGCGGCTCATAAATCCGTCTGTCAACTTTCTCTCCGCCGGAGACTTCAACCAAATCTGCTTTATAATTGGCGGGAACAGCATTTTGCCTGTTCACCAATATTAGATTCCAGTCTGTTTCGTCTTCAGGACTTTGCGTTTCACTGGAATCCGTTTCATTTTTTACCGTATTGCTTTTTGTAATTGTTATAGGCGGATTGTCAATATTCTTATCCCCAGCCTCTTTTCCGTAATTCCATACAAGAACCACGCTGGATAATAAGGTTACGAATAAAGCGCAGCTAATCAAAGAACTTATCAAGGTATATTTGGATAAGGTAGAATAAGTTTCGCAAATAAAAGAGGACAAGGAAAGCGCGCTCTGATAGAATGAAGTAGGCGAGACCACATTCAGAAAGGAGCGAACAAA